>DAIEHI010000093.1 GCA_027355725.1 Acidimicrobiaceae bacterium | reverse complement strand
GCACAGATAATCGCTGCGGTCACCACCGGTTCGATCAACGCGCAAGAAAAGGGCCTCAGTGGAAAGACGAGCGCCGCGGTCCAGGCCATCATCGACAAGGTCGTCGCGGCGGCGTATCAGGCCTTCACCCACGGCCTCGATTTCGCACTCGGGATCTCGTTCTTCTTGCTGATCGGCTCCGCCGCCATCTCGTACTACAGCGGCACGAGCGAGCGAGCACTTCCATTCGAAGAACTGAGCCCGGTACCAGCCCACGGTCACTAGCGTCGATCAGTGACGCTCGTGGCACCTCAGTGATGCAGCAGGTGGACTTCTCCACTCATGGTCTCGGGCGCGCTCTGGGTGAGTACGACCACGCCCGCGCACATCACGGCGAACCCGAACCAGCCGAGTGCGCTACTCACGAGACCGCTTCGTAGGTGCTCGGCGTAGAGCCACACCCCGAGCACGACGCTCACCACCGGGTCGACGATGACGATGAAGGGTTGTGAGACCTTGAGCGGGCCCACGTGCAACGCCGCCTGCTCGGCGAGCAGTCCAAGCACTCCCCCGATCGCAAATGCGTAGATCGGCCAGCGCGTGAACGCTCCGCCAAGTCCCAACGAGGCAATGGTGTCCGTTGCGGCCTTGATGAACGTGGCCTCGAGTGCCCAGAGCACGCCCGTTGCCGCACCGAGGAGGCCCGCGCGGCGAAACGGCGATCCTCGAAGCGCCGCGAGGACCAGGATCGCGGCGACGCCGACACTCAACGCCACCGGCGCTATCCAGGTCGACGTTCGAGGAACCACGGCCTCACCGCTCGGCGAGGTGGCGATCAAAAACGTCGCAAGTCCCCCGCACGTGACCAGTGCTGCAGCCCAGGTCACCGGACGGATGGCCTGATGGATCCAAACCTGTCGCAGCACCAGGGCCATCACGAGTTCACTCACGAGTATTGGCTGCACGAGCGACATCGGACCAAAGTGCAGGGCCAGCGCCTGAAAGACGAGCGAACCACTGAGTGCCACCCACCCAAAGAGCCAGAGGGGCTGGCGGACAAGATGTAACGCGAGTGCCCACGCCTTCATGCGCTGCGCACTGCGAGTGCTCGCAATGTGCTGGGTCGCGACCGCAATCGCATTCGACAGGGCCGTCGCGGCGCCGAACAGCACGGCCAAACCCTGATCGAGGCCAATCACTGCGTGCATGATGCTCACGCTAGGTCACCCGTGATGCTCAGCACCGACGACGAACGATTCAACCCTGAAGTGACGCCTAGCCAATGGGCTCGTAACGCGCGGTGAAGTGGCGAAGCGTCGCGGGTTCGTGGACCATCCGATAGCCCGTGAGCGACGAGGCCGTCGCCGCCACGGTGGTCACAACTTCGATCACGTAGTCAATGTGACTTTGGGTGTAGGTGCGCCGCGGTATCGCAAGTCGCACCAATTCCATGGCGGCGGGCTTCTCACTCCCGTCAGGCTGGCGTCCGAACATCACTGAGCCGATCTCACATGCTCTGATCCCTCCCGCGAGATAGAGCGCCACGGCGAGCGATTGTCCCGGGTACTCGAGGGGTGCCACGTGGGCCAGGAGCGCCTTCGCGTCAAGGTACACCGCGTGTCCGCCGATCGGCATCACGACCGGCACCCCCGCAGCGTGAAGGGCCTCCCCCAAGTACGCAGTTGACTGGATGCGATAACGCAGGTAATCGGGTTGGACCGCCTCTTTGAGACCCTGAGCGATCGCTTCGAGGTCACGACCGGCGAGTCCGCCGTAGGTGGGGAATCCCTCGGTGAGGATGAGCAGATTACGGCACTTCTCTGCGAGTGCGTCGTCGTTCATTGCGAGCCAACCACCGATATTGCCGAAGGGGTCCTTCTTCGCGCTCATGGTCATTCCGTCAGCGAGCGATCCCACCTCTCGCACGATGTCGGCGATGTCCCGGTCTCCCTGACCCGGTTCACGCTCGTGGATGAACCAGGCGTTCTCGGCGAAGCGGCACGCGTCGAGAAAGAATGGCACACCGTATTTGCGACAAATCTCGCTCACTCCTCTTATATTGGCGAGCGAGACCGGTTGACCACCACCGGAGTTGTTGGTGATCGTCAAGAACACTGCGGGAACGTCAGCGACCCGCGCCGCCAAGAGTCGCTCGAGGGCATCGAGGTCCATGTTGCCTTTGAAGGGATGCGGATTCGAAGGGTCTCGACCTTCGGCGATCAAGAGGTCGAGGGCCTCGGCCCCCGACGCTTCGACGTTCGCACGCGTCGTGTCGAAGTGCGTGTTGTTCGGTACCACCTTGCCGGGTCCACCGATCACGGAGAACAGGATCTTCTCCGCGGCCCTGCCCTGGTGGGTGGGGATGATGTGCTCGAAATTGAAGAGGTCCTTCACGCCCTCTTCGAAACGAAACCACGAGGGGGATCCGGCGTAACTCTCATCGCCGTGTTGGATCGCCGCCCATTGATCGCGCGACATCGCACCAGTTCCCGAATCCGTGAGTAGGTCGATCAGCACGTCTTGGGCGCGCAAGTTGAAGACATTGAACCCGCTCTCTTCAATGGCCTCAGCTCGCTGCTCGCGAGTGATCAAGTGAAGCGGCTCGACCGAGTGAATGCGAAAGGGCTCGATAATCGTACGAAAGTTGTTCTCCATTTTGCGATGGTAGATGCACCGACCGCCGCATTCTTTGTGACTTAAGTCACACATCAGATCGAAAGATACGCTCGCGAGGTCTCGAGAGACCAGAGACGTACGCGACGAGTCTGCGTGATCCGGAGTGAAGACGATCGAACTTCTGAGGTTCCAAGAATGAGCTGACAAGCAACGCTGGCTGGTGACACCGTCAATCTGACGTGGGGCACCCCTATGCTCAACTCAG
>DAIEHI010000082.1 GCA_027355725.1 Acidimicrobiaceae bacterium | reverse complement strand
CCGCTGGCTGACCCCCGAGCAGCAGAGGCGGTATCGGCCGCGCATTGAAGCGGGCAAGCAACTACGAGAACTGATGAAGGAACTCGAACACTACGAAACCCTCAGCGTTGAGCGGGCTGAGGGTTGGGGGAGGTAATTGGGCGTCACAAGTGCGGAAAGAGAGATTGAGTGGACAAACGCCCACGAAGTGTCCTTCACCCCATTGGTCCATACCACTTTCGGAAATAGAGGGCCACTGGCTACTCACCGCGAAGCACGCGGCGGTTTCGGCGCTCGAAAACGAGTGAGAGGTATGTAGTTCGAGGATTCTCAATGCGTGGCTACGTGCAAGGTGTATCGGTAACCGATATAGTAATCCTGATGACGAAGAAGACCCCCGAGAACACTGGTCGAGTTACCGGTGTCGCCCACTTGATACTCACCAGCCTGGCCGATGGAGAGAAGCACGGCTACGCCCTCACCCAGGATGTGATGCAGTTCGCGCGTGTTCGCATTGCTCCGGGCAGTCTCTACGAGGCCCTCGCTCGACTCGAGGGCCAAGGACTCATTGAGCCGGTGGCGTCAACCGACCGACGGCGCCCCTACCGGCTGACCGCGGCGGGCGCGACCGTGCTCGATGAGTATCTGAGCGCCCAGGAGCGACTGGCCACCGAGGGACGTCGTCGTCTTCGTGCGTCGTGGCGGTTCTCGTGAGCCCCGGACATCTCGACGTTGGTTCGGCCACGACCAGGCGTGCGCAGGGTTACCTGCGCTGGTATCCACGGGCGTGGCGTGAGCGTTACGGCGAGGAGTTCGTCGCCCACCTTGAAGCGGAGTTGCTCGAGCGGCCCGTCTCGTTGGCACGGACCGCTGACATCGTGGCGCACGGGTTCCTCGCGCGACTCTCGTTCCAGCGTGGCTGGCGTGTGGCGGTGCGTTCAACTGCGGCCATCTTCGTCGTTGGAGCGCTCGTCATTGGTGGGATGGAACTCGTGCGTTCGTGGTCACCCGTTATCGTGACCACCGGGGCCGACAACTCTGGCGGCGGACTCGCCGCAGCGCCGTCGCAGGTGGTCGCCTTCTCATTCAACTTCTCGACTCGTTCTCGCGCCTCCATTCACATCGTTGCCGTCAAATTGGTTCCGCTGGCGGGCTTTGTGGTCCCCAAAATCGTGGGCGTTGAGTTCGCGGCCCGCGCGGACAAGATCGGTATGGTCCAGGGCTGGCCCGTTCACTTCTCTACCTCGCAGGCCCAGCGAGACGGGAACATGGCCGTGGTGCCCGCTCTTGGCATGACGGTGAACCTCGCTCGTTCCAACGCTTTGTGGGTAGGACTTCGTGCCCTCTCACTGCACCACGTGTACGCGGCAGACGGTCTCGTCGTCACGTACAAACGCGGGGCATTGACCCACTCCTTCACGATCAACAAAGGAAGCACGCCCGTCACGATCTGTGGAGAGTCGCCGCGCTCGTTCCATTTCGCAGCCTGGTGCGCACCAGAATTCGACGCGGCCAATCTGATCGCCACCTATCTCAAAGGTTCGCCACATTCTCTCGCCTGGATTTCGGGTGAGGCTGAGGTCATTGCCCAACTCGCCCTCGACCAAACCTATGCGGATCACCGCCTTCCAACGCTCGGTGATCTTCGCTATTGGGCGAATCGATTCTTTCCCACTCGCGCAAGCAATGGCATACGGGCGATCAAGGGTCTCAACAGCAATAACGTCACGGTGCCCGAGCCGGAGTGGCGCTTCGCAATCGATCGTGGGACTACGGGTTCGCTCGTGTCGGTGTGCACCAGTCGTGGACAATTAGCGGGCAGTGGCTTTGAAGGTCCGACCCTCACGGGCTGCCCCGTGATGAGTCCATAAACCGCGAGTCGTTCGCAATAGCACTTGCCGCCATTGGGGTAGTTATTTTAACTGGACGCTCGCGACGATTACGTCTGACCTCGAGCGTTACCACGAGACCGGTGAGTCGGGGACAGCCCCGACGTTCTACAGCTTGCGCAAACGCTGGAACGCGCAGAAGGACGTCGTCTGCGTGAACGCTGACACC
>DAIEHI010000032.1 GCA_027355725.1 Acidimicrobiaceae bacterium | reverse complement strand
GGTGTTCGACTCAATGGACTCCCAGACGTTCGCGACCATGGCCTCGGACGCACAGCAGTTGGGGTTCACGACGTCGGCCCAATGGGTCGGTGACGACTTGCAGTCTGCCCCTCAGGGCGTCTACGCCAAGGCCTTCGGGTCTGCTGCGTCGACCAACCTGACGGCCGCACTGCCGGCGACACCCACCACTGCGGACCAGGCGTACAACCACTTCCTCGCTGACTACCAGAGCGTGTGGCGCACGACGTCAATCCTGCCGACGACTTTCAACTTCTATGACTCGATCGTGATTGCCTCACTGGCGATGACGATGGCAAAGTCGACGAACCCGAAGGTCTGGATCAAGGATGTCGTCAAAGTGGCGAACCCGCCAGGGGTCACGTGCTCGACCTACGCGCAGTGTGTTGCGTTGATCAAGCATGGCAAGGACATCAACTACAACGGAGCCG
Organism: Acidimicrobiaceae bacterium; assembly: GCA_027355725.1. Lineage (GTDB taxonomy): Bacteria > Actinomycetota > Acidimicrobiia > Acidimicrobiales > RAAP-2 > RAAP-2. The sequence continues at coordinate 42,735 of DAIEHI010000032.1, read as the reverse complement.
GCGGTAACGACGACTTCAACAAGTACCACAACGTGTTCAGCGGATTCCAGATGGTTGGATTCGACTCGAACTTGAACAACGTGGTCCGTACTTACGTCACGCCGCAGAACCTTGCGACGGTCGTTGGTAAGGAGCACTAGTAGGAGAACTCTCGGGAGCTCCTCCGCGGCTGACGATCTTTGAGGTCTCAGCCGCGGAGGAGCTCTTGAAGTTGGATGCGTTTGCAGAGTCGGTCCAGGCGAACATCGACGTGATTGCTGGAAGGACGCGTCGACGACACCCTACGACTTCGGTAAGGATTGGGACCGTGTCAGGACTACTTGCAGGTATTCGAATCATTGATGTCACCACCGTGCTCGCCGGGCCTTTCGCGTCCTATCAGCTTGGCCTTATGGGCGCGGATGTCATCAAGGTGGAAATGCCGGGACAGGGTGATCTCGCTCGTGACATGGGTGACGACATCTATCTCAAATCAGAACTGATGGGTGCGGCGTTCATCGCACAAAATTCCGGGAAACGGTCGATCGCCCTCGACATGAAGAGCGAATCCGGTCGCGAGGTGTTCGAACGGCTCATCTCGAGTGCTGATGTCGTACTTGAAAACATGAGACCAGGCGTGCTCACGCGACTCGGATTCTCATTCGAGCGGATGCAGGAATTGAACCCTCGGGTCGTCTACTGCGCGGTGTCCGGCTTCGGACAGACCGGCCCCTTGGCAGATCGTGCCGCGTACGACCAGATCATTCAGGGTCTCGCTGGTATGGCCGATATCACCGGCACACCAGAGGGTGGTCCATTACGAGTTGGTTTTCCCATCTGTGACACCCTCGGCGGTTACGCGGCGGCCATGGCGATCAGTGCGGCCCTCGTTCGCCGCGAACGCGAAGGCGTCGGAAGTTTTCTCGATGTCTCCATGCTCGAAACCGCCATCACCGCAATGGGGTGGGCGGTCTCGGAGCACCTGATCACCGGACGCACCGCCGTTCGTCACGGCAACCACAACGCCGCTTCGTCGCCGTCGGGCACATTTCGCACTCGAGATGGTCTTCTCAACATCGCAGCGAACACTGAAGCGCAGTTCGAGGCGTTGTGCGGGGTACTTGGTCGAGAGGAGCTGCTCGACGACGAGCGCTTTCAAAGTCGCGGCGAGCGCAAACGTCATCGAGATGAACTCACTGCCGCACTCGAAGAGACGCTGGAACAGCGAGACACTTCGGAGTGGGAGGAACTGCTCGCCAAGGTCAGTGTTCCAGCCGGTCCGGTACTCACCTTGGCGCAGGCTCTCGACCAGGAGCAGGTGAAGGGTCGAGGACTCGTGCGCACCTTTAATATTGAACTAGACGGACGCGATACTGTCTCGGTCCTCGGTAGCGCTGTGCACGTTGACGGTGACGCGCTGCACACAAGTACTCGACCCCCACGACTCAATGAGCACTCGGCGCAGATACTGGGTGAGCTCGGCTACACCAGCGAAGAGATTGAAGCACTGCGTGGATAGTGCACCTAACGAGCGCATCGTCGCCGACAGTCCCTTCCCGAGCGTTGAGATCATCGAAGAGGGGATGCGAGAGGGCATGCAGATCGAGGATGCCTCGATCTCGGTTGATGAGAAGCTCCGCCTGCTCGATGCGCTCTCGATGACGGGACTGAAGTCAATAGTCGTGGGTTCATTCGTGAGCCCACAGTGGACCCCTCAGATGAGCGCTATCGATGAACTCGTGTCGCGCTTCACCCCAACCCCCGGGGTCATCTACAGCGCGTTGGCGCTCAACGAACGCGGGCGCGAGCGCATGCGCCAGTATCCGGTTCTGCAGGATCCCGAGGACGTACCGCGCACTCTCGTCCATCTGTGCGATGTCTTCGTGCGACGCAATACGAATCGCTCCCAACAAGATGAGATCGACGCCTGGAGCGATGTCATCGAGCGGGCGGTGTCAAGCGGGGCAACGTCGGCGGGGATTGCAATCAATGCGGCGTGGGGTTCGAATTGGCTCGGTCCCTTCAGCGAGGCGGAGCGCACGTCGCTTCTCGAGCGTCAATACGTGATGTGGCGTGACGCCAACATCACTGTCGACCGTGTATGGATCGGCGACCCGATGGGTTGGAACATGCCCCACGTCGTGGCATCACAGCTGCGCACGATTCGCGAGCGCTGGCCCGAGATCAAGCGTTTCCATCTGCACTTGCACGACGCTCGCGGTACGGCTCTGCTCTCCGCATACCAAGCGCTCACCACGCTCGGCCCTGAGTGCACCCTCGTCCTCGATAGTTCGGTGGGTGGGATGGGCGGGTGCCCATACGGGGGTCACGGCCGCATGACTCGAATGATTGCGACCGAGGACTTGGTTGACTTGCTCGAGGAGCTCGGTATTCCCACGGGTGTTGACCTCGATCGACTCATCGAAGCCTCTCTTATCGCTGAGGAGGTGGTGGGGCACTCATTGTGGGGACACGTCTCCAAAGCCGGCCCACGCCCACGTGGTTCAAGACTCTTCCCCATGGATCTGCCATTCATTGAGACCGAGCGCGAAGCCCAGCACTTTCGCTTGGGGAGTAACGCGTATCGCGATGCACGTTCTCCGTGGCGTGCACCGATTGAATCGCCCGCGCGTGATCGTCTAGGGATACCACGCCAGGCCGAAGTCAGGGATGTGTGACTGTGGCTCGCGCGCGACTCGGAGAAGAGCGAGAAGACGACGACCGCGCGATGGCCCGTGGTACTCCGGCGACCAGGAGTGATTCGGAAGGGGACGACGGCGCGCTCAGTTCTGTTCGTTCGCTTGATCGCCCCTTCGTGATCTTGCGAGTCATGAGAGAGCATCGTCGGGCCATGCGCCTCACCGAGATCGCAACCGCAGCGCAACTGCACCTCGCGACAACTCAGCGCATCGTCAACCTGCTCGTTCGTTACGGCTACGTTGAACGAGATGGCCTTGACTACCACCTAGGTGTGGTTTCTCTCTTGAATGGCAACACCTACTTGATGACCAATCGGCTGGTGCAGGCAGCCGAACCCATTCTTCAAGAACTCACGGGATCCACAGGACTCACGTCGTCACTCACCGTGCGCTATGAATTCACCGCAGTGCTGCTCCTGCGCGCGGCGAGCACGCCGCCCCTTCGATTCCAGCTACCGATTGGTGAGCAGATGCCGCTCGTGGTGGGCGGCGCGCGGGTGCTGGCGGCGCACCTTGAAGATGACGACATCGAAGCTCTTCTCGAGGGAGTCGAGAACATTCCACTCGCGAGTGGAGTCGTGCTCGACAAGGCGGAGTTCATCGAGAGCCTGAAGGTGATTCGAGAGCGAGGTTACGCCTTCGGACAGGGTCAACGTGAGGCGGGCGCCCTGTCGATCGCGGTGCCGGTGTTCAGTCGCGAACGCGAAGTAATCGCCGCAATCCAGCTTTCGGCGATGATCGAGGACATCCCCGTTGACGTCGACGCGCTCGTCATTGAACTGAAACGTGCCAGTGGAGCCATCACCCGGAGGATCCCGTGATCGATTACGAAGTACGCACTCACCGCAGCGACGAACTATTGGCGCGCGAGGACCAATTGGCGTGGAGGATCGCCGAGGTCGCGAGCGACCACGCCTCACTCGACGACTCGGTCATAGAGATGGTGGTCAACCGAGTCATTGACAACGCTGCGGTCGCGGTGGCATCACTGACGCGCCCGGCCGTGGTCGCTGCTCGTGACCAGGCACTTCGCCACCCGTACGCGCCGGGTGCGACGGTGATCGGCGTCGACACCTCGCTACGGGTCGCCCCGGAGTGGGCAGCGTGGGCCAACGGTGTTGCGGTACGTGAACTCGACTTCCACGACACCTTCCTCTCCGCTGAATACGCACATCCTGGCGACAACATTCCCGCCCTCATCGCAGTCGCACAGCACCTCGGTGCGCGGCGCCAACTCTCGGGTCGCGACCTCGTGCGTGCCATCGCGACGGCGTACGAGATCCAAATCGACCTCTGCCGTTCGATCAGTCTGCACGAGCACAAGATCGATCACGTGGCACACCTCGGACCTTCGATCGTCGCCGGAATCGGCTCGATGTTGTCCCTCGAGCGCGACGTCATCTTTCATGGCGTCGGCCAGGCACTGCACACCACGACCGCCACGCGTCAGTCGCGAAAGGGTGAGATCTCGACGTGGAAAGCCTACGCACCGGCTTTCGCGGGCAAAGTCGCCATCGAAGCGGTCGATCGTGCGATGCGATCTCAGACTTCGCCGACACCGATCTACGAAGGAGAGGATGGCGTGATCGCCATGCTCCTCGGTGGCCCGGACGTGAGATATTCAGTGTCGCTCCCTGATCGTGGCGAGACCAAGCGTGCGATTCTCGACTCCTTTACGAAGGAGCATTCGGCCGAGTACCAGGCTCAAGCGTGGATCGATCTCGCGCGCCGACTTCACGTCGCACGACCAGAGGTCCGCGACACTGAACGAATCGAAGAGATCGTGCTGCACACGTCGCACCACACGCACTTCGTCATAGGTTCAGGATCGAATGACCCCCAGAAGTACGATCCGCGCGCGTCGCGAGAGACACTCGATCACTCGATTCCCTACATCCTTGCGGTCGCACTCCAAGATGGCGAATGGGATCATGTGCGCTCGTACGCTCCAGAGCGCGCTGGGCGAAGTGACACCGTTGACCTCTGGCGACGGATTCGCACAGTTGAGGACCCCGAGTGGTCGCGACGTTATCTCTCGCTCGACAAGGACGAGAAGGCCTTCGGTGGTCGGATCGAGATTCGATTCACCGATGGCTCGACGATCGTCGACGAGATCGCGGTGCCGGACGCGCACCCGCTTGGAGCCCGTCCCTTCACCCGCGCGCAGTACGTGGAGAAGTTCCAGCGACTCGCCCACGGCGTCATCGACGAAGCAGAGGTCGAGCGGTTCTTGGACAGCGCGACACGCATGGTTGACTTGCCACCCATGGATTTCGATGGGTTGAACGTGAAGGCATCCTCGGAGTTACTGAGCACTGCTCCAATGACTGAAGGGATCTTCTAATGCTGCACTCGAACGTGGACATTGTAGAAAAGAGAAGGCAATTTCGTGAGCGACTCCGGTCGAACGAACTACTCGTTTTCCCCGGCGCCTTCAATCCATTGTCGGCCAAGCTCATCGAGCGCAAGGGATTCGATGGCGTGTACATCTCTGGCGCATCCATAGCGGCCGACCTGTGTCTACCCGATATAGGCCTGACGACGCTCAGCGAGGTCGCGCATCGAAGTGCGCAGATCGCCCGGGTCACCGCTCTACCGTCGCTGGTCGACGCGGACACGGGCTTCGGCGAGCCAATGAACGTAGCAAGGACAGTCCAGATGCTCGAAGACGCGGGGGTCGCGGGACTGCACATCGAGGATCAAGTGAATCCCAAGCGATGCGGACACCTCGACGGCAAGCATGTCGTCGACGAACACACTGCTCAGCAACGCATACGAGCGGCGGTGGGGGCGAGACGCGACAGCAATCTCCTGGTCATGGCCCGCACTGACGTCAGAGCCCTTGAAGGGGTTGAGTCGGCGATCGACCGTGCGAAAGCCCTCGTTGACGCGGGTGCAGACGCCATTTTCCCCGAAGCCCTCCTTGAGCTTCGCGAATTCGAGACCGTGCGAGCGGCCATTGATGTGCCGTTGCTCGCGAATATGACCGAGTTCGGCAAGAGTGAACTCTTCACAGTGAGCCAATTGCGCGATGTTGGGGTCAACATCGTCATCTTCCCGGTGTCGCTGCTTCGACTTTCGATGGGAATCGCCGGACGAGGATTAGACGCCATTAGAGAGCAGGGGTCGCTTTCGAGCATGCTCGAAGATATGCAGACCCGCGAGGAGCTCTACGAGTTGCTCGACTACGCCTCGTACGCTGAGTATGACAACTCGGTGTACAACTTTCAACTTCCACGCTAACGAAGGTGCTCGCTGCACGCATCACTATGCTGCAGTCGACAAGCGACAGACAGTCAATAAACTACGAAACAAAGATCTGGAAGGCAAGGTACGACAATGGCAAATGAATGGGGACCACTCGAGCGACTGGCCGGTGAATGGGAGAGCGACAAGGGCGGACTCGACACCGCGTATTCGCACTCGAAGGGTGAAGTGCTCGGCAGCCCCTACCTCGAAAAGTGCACCATGAAGCCCTTTGGTCCGGTCGACAACGGCAAGCAGAGTCTCTACGGCCTTGACTACAAGAGCGCGATGTGGCGCGGCGACGAGACGAACCCATTTCACACCGAGGTCGGTTACTGGTTGTGGGATGCGGCGACGGGCGAGGTCATGAAGGGTTTCGTCGTACCTCGCGGTATCACCGTTCTCGCGGGCGGCGTCACCGATGCGGATTCAGTGGAGTTCACGATGGAAGCGAAGTTGGGCGACCCGCAGTACAACATCGGTGAGAACAAGTATCTGGCGAAGAACGCCAGTTCACTGAGCTATGCGATCACCATAACGATCGGTGACAACACTTGGTCGTACGACGAAGTGACAATGCTTCGCATGAACGAATTTGACGAGCCCTTCGCTCACACTGACCACAACACCCTGCGCCGCGTCGGTTGATCCGTGTGGCACCTCGGGCGAAGGCTCGAGGTGCCGGATCGCCAAGCGTGGCGGTCGAATCGAATGCAGCGTTCGATAGGTCGATTCTCTGCGGTTGCTCAGAAGGTCACATTCGCAGCAGGAATGACCTCGATATTTCGAGACGGGTAGCTGAGCGACTCAAAGTGTCCATTGATGAAGTCAATGACCGCGTCGCCCGCGATGTTGCCATCGTTGGGGCCCGTTGCGCATGTCGTGTGAGCATCGCTCACGAGCGTCACGTCGTAACCATGCTGGAGCGCCGAGAGCGCGGTTGTCTGGATGCAGTAATCGGACTGGGCACCGGTGATGATCAATCGCTCGGTGCCGATCCTTTGAAGCACGTCGTCTAGGGTCGTGTCAGCGAAGGCGTCTCGAAAGGTCTTGGCGACGACGGGGTCACCTTCTTGAATGTCCAACCCGTCAACGAAATTCCAACCAGGACTTCCCCTGACGAGTTGCGGGTCATCCGCCTCTTCGTGTTGTATGAAGATCACCGGAGCGCCCAAGTCGCGAGAGCGTAGCAGCAGAGTGTTGATTCGTCCGAGCACACCGGTAACGTCGTGCGCTTCTTCGACAACACTGCGCTGCACGTCGATGACAAGTAGCGTCGCCAGACGCGCAACCGAGGTCATGCCCAATCTTCGCACGTTTGGGTCGTAAAGCCAAGGGCCACCTCTCCAATCGCTGTTGCGCCGGCGCGTCAGAGTCGAGCGGTGAATCGCGAAATCAGTGCGGGTCACACTTGGGGCATAATGGCCACGTGTACCTTCGCCGACCTGACCGGAGCCTTGATTTTGCGCCCGCGTCGATAGGCGACTATCGAGAATTGGCTCGGCGCACGTTGCCACGACAACTCTTTGATTACATCGACGGCGGCGCCTTTGGTGAAGTGACGCTTCGGGCCAATCGTGAGGACTTGAGTCAGATTCAATTGCGTCAGCGCGTGTTACGCGATGTCTCGCGTCGCAATCTGACCACGTCTGTGCTCGGTCAAGAGATCTCTATGCCCGTCATCTTGGCGCCAGTCGGCTTCGCGGGCATGTTCTCGCGACGTGGCGAAGTGAGTGCGGCGAGGTCGGCTGAGCGTGCGGGAGTGCCTTTTTGTGAGTCGACGCTGTCGATCTGTGACGTGCAAGAGGTGAACGGCGCGGTCAGTAAGCCCGCCTGGTTCCAGCTCTATGTCATGAAGGACCGTTCCTACGCGGATGCGTTGATGGAAAAGGCGTGGGACTCGGGTTCTCGGACGCTTGTCTTGACGGTGGATCTGCCCGTCGTCGGCCAGCGGTACCGCGATGTGAGAAATGGCATCAGCGGCGAAACCACTCGGTCCATTCGACTGAGACGCGGCCTAGACATCGCTCGTCATCCGAGATGGGTGAGTGACGTCGCATTGAGAGGAAAGCCCCTGACCTTCGGCAATCTGCAAAGCGTGTTGCCACTCGCCAAGGTCCCAGCAGATTTTCAGCGATGGATCGCCAGCCAATTCGATCCCAGTGTCACGTGGGAGGACCTCACGTGGATACGCGAGAAGTGGAAGGGAACGCTTGCGGTGAAGGGCGTCTTGGACGCTGACGACGCGCGTCAGGCCGTAGCTCGTGGGGCTGACGCGGTGATCGTGTCAAATCACGGTGGTCGCCAACTTGACGATGTCCCGTCGACAATTCGAGTCCTGCCCGAGATTGCAGCCGCCGTCGGGGATGAGTGTGACGTCTTGATGGACGGCGGCATTCGAAGCGGACTCGACGTCGTGAAGGCGCTGTCGTTGGGTGCCAAGGCGTGTCTGCTCGGTCGGGCCTGGGTGTACGCGCTCGCGGGTGGCGGCGAGCGCGGGGTCGACCATATGTTCCAGATCCTGCGTACCGAGATGCTGGTGACCCTCGGTCTGACTGGGGTCAGCGATGTGAAGGACCTCGATGCATCGATTCTCTATGGTGGCGACGCCTTGTAGGTCGACAGCCATGTTGCTATGTTCGTCAAATGGCGAACATCAAGTTGGCTTCAGTGTCTCTCGATTGTGGAGACCCTCGCGCGCTCGCTGACTTCTGGTCCGCTCTGCTCGGTGGCGACATCATGTGGTCGAGCGACGATTTCGTTGCGGTGAAGATTCCTTCGATGTGGATCGCGACAGTTAGGGTGGATGGGTACGTGCCACCAACGTGGCCCGACGGTGAACGAGCAAAGCAGATTCATCTAGATCTCGCAGTAGACGACCTCGCCCAAGGTGTCGCGCAAGCACTCGAACTCGGCGCGGTCCGAGCCGATGTGCAGCCCGCGCCCGAACGCTACGTAGTGCTGTTCGATCCGGCGGGTCACCCGTTTTGTTTGACGACTCAGATTCCTGATTGACTCACCCGAGGCTGACGTGACTCGAGCGGCATTTTGCAACGCTCGAGAGTCAAGATTCGAGTGCGCGAGGACGAGGTCGTAGATCGAATCTTCGAGTGGGGTGTGCCGGTGCTTCGACCGAGCCCCGGGGCGCCTAGCGCGTCAAGAAGAACGGTCGAGCTGATGGGCTGATGGGCTGAGTGATGAGGGCAATCCGCACACCAAGGACAACGTAGCCTTGGGGCACTACAAAGAGAGGGCCAATGACGACAGGGAAGGACCAGTACACCCACGGACACCACGAATCCGTGCTTCGCAGCCACCGTTGGAGGACCGCCCAAAACTCAGCGGCATTCTTGCTCGGTCACTTGAAGGCGGGTGATGAGCTTCTCGACGTAGGTTGCGGGCCAGGTACCATCAGCGCGGACCTCGCGACCCTTGTGTATCCCGGCCAGGTCAGGGGTATCGACATCTCGAGTGACGTCATTGATCTTGCGACGTCGACCTACGAGGACCAGGCGCGTGAGAATCTCAGCTTCGCGGTGGATGACGTCTACGCCCTCTCCTCACCTGATGCGAGCTTCGATGTCGTGTTCGCCCACCAGATTCTCCAACATCTGAGTGATCCGCTCTCGGCATTGCGCGAGATGCGAAGGGTACTTCGTGATGACGGGATCGTCGCGGTGCGCGACGCCGATTTCGCAGCGTTTGCGTGGTCACCCACGAGTGAGCCCCTGGAGCGTTGGATGCAGCTCTATCACCAGGTGACCAGCGCTAACGGCGCCGAAGCAGACGCCGGGCGCCACCTGCCACGCTGGGTACGCGAAGCCGGTTTTCACTCGCTCGAAGTCTCGTCGTCTAACTGGACGTACTACTCACCCGAGGAGCGTCAGTGGTGGGGTCAACTTTGGGCCGAGCGCGTCATCCAGAGTGATTTCGCCAAGCAGGGCCTCGCGTATGGGTTCACGACCACGAGTGAGTTGAGTGAGATCTCAGATGCGTTTCGTGCCTGGGCTGACGATCAAGACGGTGTCTTCATCGTCGTGAACGGTGAGGTCATCGCCCGTCGTTGAGATCAGGCGGTTTTTTCACAGTGACATGAAGCGCGGCAATTCACGCAAAGATGGAGTCGTGATCTCTCTTCCCTCGTACGCGATCTTCGACCTTGATGGGACCCTCGTCGACTCACAAGAGGGGATTCTCCATTCGTTCCATGCGACGCTTGGCGAATCGGGACTGTCTCGCTCCGATGAGGAACTGAGGGAGCTGATCGGACCACCGCTCAACGAGTCGTTTGCAAAATTGGGATTTGCGGATCGCGAGCTCGATGAGGTGCTCGATCGTTACCGCGAGTACTACGCGGCGAGCGGGGTGACTATGTGTCGCCTCTACGACGGTATCGCTCAGATGTTGAGTCGATTTCGCTCGAGCCACATCCGACTGGGTGTGGCGACAGCCAAGCGCGTCGACTTCGCTCAACAGATGATTGACTCGCTCGGGGTGGCGCAGTACTTCGAAGTTGTTGAAGGCGCCAGCGTCGACGGGGTGATCACCTCGAAGAAGGAGATCGTCGCACGCGTACTCGAACATTTTCAGCCGGATGACCCCCGAGATGTGTGGATGCTGGGCGATCGCCAGTACGACGTGCAAGCGTCGATCTTCCATGGTCTCACCCCAGTCGGCGTTCTGTGGGGCTACGGATCGAGAGCCGAGTTGACGTCGAGCGGCGCGGCGTTGGTGGTGGCACACCCTAGTGAGCTCCTCTCATACGAAGAAGAATCTGAAGGTGGCGATCCCGTGTGCTGGATTCACTTGACGTGTCCCACCTGTGGTGTCATGCAGGGTGGAACGCACCGCTTGGCCCAATGCTTGACAACCGAATCGTCGTGAGCTGACGCCAGTCTCGAGCCGCTCGATCCAAGACTCCGCGAGACGCGAGTCATGTCGCGAGTGATTGCAGCGATACCTCGGTGGCCCTAGTGTTCACTGATGGACTGGAAACTGGAACTGATAGTGATCCCGGTGAGTGACATCGACGTCGCCAAGGATTTCTACGTCGAGAAGATGGGCTTTAGCGTCTTGATGGATGTTCAGTTGAATCCTCAGTGGAGACTCATCCACCTCTTTCCGCCGGGCTCCAAGTGCGGCATCGCAATCGGCAACTCAATGACCGATGCGCCGCCAGGTTCCTCTAAAGGCATGCACTTGATGGTCGAGGACGTACAACGCGCATACGACGAATTGGCTGGCCGTGGTGTTGACGTGAACGGTCCATACCACTTCGTTGATGGCGCACAGACTCCAGGTCTTCATCCATCACGCAGTCCTTTCGAAACGTTCCTCGACCTAGCCGACCCCGACGGAAACGTGTGGGTGGTTCAAGAGGTTCCCGCCAGCGCGTGATGGTCACGAAGTCGAACGTTGCTGTTGACGCGGTGAACTGAACAACTATTTCACGTGGGGAACGTGAGATTCTCATCACACTGTCGCCGCTTGGCGATTGTTGACGGCACTGTGATCAGACGCACGTCGCGATAAGACCAGAAGTAACGACGGGTACGATGTGGTCGTACTTTGAGTGGTGAGAGGTCCATGGCGCGTAGACAAGGCGGCGAGAGCGAGAGCGAGCGACAGCGCGTACCCCAACCAGTCATGAAGAAGCGCATGGCATCGGGACGCGGGGCCATGGAGCAACCCAACATCACCCACGACGGTGATGCCGCGTTGACCCCGACCTTCTGGCTGGCAATCATCATCACGGGAATCGGTACGGGGCTCTTTGGCGTCTTTTTGATGTGGGTCCTGCAACTCGCCGAAACTGCTGCGTTCAACTACCACTCGGGCAGCTATCAGAATGCGGTCGCGGCGACCTCGGGCCTGCACCGCGTTGTCGCATTATTGATCTCCAGCGCCGTCGGTGCGATTGGCTGGTACTTGATTCGTCGCTATCTCAAGAATGAGAAATCCGAGATCGACGATTCTCTGTGGAACGGCGATGGCGAACTCAGCGTGCGTAGGAGTTTCTTAACGTCGATCGTCTCTGAGGTCGTCATTGGCCTAGGGGCTTCCATCGGTCGTGAAGCGGCACCCAAGTTGATGGGCGGCGCATCAGGCAGTGCCATTTCGCACTGGTTGAAACTCTCGCCAGCCCAGAAGCGATTACTGGTCGCGTGTGGCGGCGGTGCGGGTTTGGCCGCGGTCTATAACGTGCCACTCGGGGGAGCAATCTTCACGACCGAGGTGCTGCTCGGTAGCTTCGCACTACCCAACGTCTTGCCAGCACTGGCGTGCTCGCTCATTGCGACGGTGACGGGATGGATGTACCTACCCAGAGGTGCCACCTACGTCGACATCCCCTTCTACAAGTTCAGTACCTCACTGATGGTGTGGTCGTTGATCGCGGGTGTGCTGATTGGTCTTCTCGCGGTCTTCTACATCCGACTCATCGGATGGGCGTCTCACTTCAGGGCCAAGGGTGCGACGATCTTCTGGGCGATGCCCGTGACATTCTTGGCGGTGGGCGTCAGTGGCATCTGGTATCCGCAACTTTTCGGTAACGGCAAGGACATGGCCCACGAAGCGTTCCTAGGAGTCGGTGGGATTGGATTGCTGCTTGCCCTGTTCGCCCTCAAGCCACTGGTGACCGCGATCACCATCAGTGGTGGCGCGTCGGGTGGCGTCTTCACGCCGTTCCTCAGTACCGGTGCGGTGCTCGGCGGCTTCCTCGGTGCTCTTTGGATTCACATGTGGCCAGGAGCACCTATTGGAGCGTTCGCCATGGTGGGTGCCGCAGCGATGATCGGCTCATCGATGCAGGCACCGCTCTCTGGGATGGTGTTGGTGGCTGAGCTCACTCACAGCGGCTTTAACATCATCATTCCCATGATGGCCGCGACCTTGATCGCGACGTTCCTCGTGCGCCACATCGATGGCTACTCCATCTATTCGGCTCGTCTCCCGGGCCATGGTGTGGGTTAACCCGTTACCAGCTCACAATCGCGAGCAGGGCCATATCGTTGAAGGGCATGGACATGAACGGCTACGTAGTACGTCGCGCCAATGGCTCGGACGCCTCAGCGCTGCGTGCGATCCGCCTGGAATCACTCGTCGACACCCCTGAAGCGTACGGGTCGGTCTACGACCAGGTGGCGCGCTGGAATGACGCGAGATGGCGGCGGATGGCGCTCGAGGCGAACTTCTATCTCGCAGAGCGTGACGGCCAGGTGGTGGGCATGGCGTCAGGGGGATTCAACGACGCTCATCCCGGCACGCACTGGCTCTTCGCCATGTACGTGTCGCCCAGTGCACGCGGTACTGGTGTGGCTGCGGCGTTGGTGGGGGCAGTAACTAGGTGGGCGCGGCGTGATCACGCCGATGCTCTCTTCCTGCACGTCACTGAGAGCGTCACGCGAGCGCGCGCCTTCTACGAGAAGTTGGGTTTTCGCTACAACGGTGAACGGATTTCCATGGATCGTGACCCGTCGATAACATTGTTGACAATGGAGTTGGCCCTTGACTGAGCATGACGAGGGTTTCGAGGTTTGTCGGGTAGATCCACTCAAGTTGCATGACCTTCGCCGTCGAGTCCTTCGCTCCAACAATCCTGAGGTTTCGGTTGGCGATCCGCGCGACGGTGAATCGACCTCGCTGCACTTTGCTGGGTACCTTGGCGATCGCCTCGTAGTGAGTGCCTCGTTCTTCCCATCGACATCACCGGTTGATCCCGACGTGAAGTCGTATCAACTTCGATATATGGCGACTGATTTTGACGCTCAGGGTAAGGGATACGGTGCCGAGGTGCTCGAGTTCGCCGAGTCACAGCTGCGAGAACAAGGTGCCCGACAAGTCTGGGCCAACGGCCGCGACACCGCGTTGGGCTTCTATCGGGCGATCGGGTGGGAGATCGTTGAGGGCTCTGAACATCTCAGTCCGGAGACCAAACTGCCCCATACGGTCATTTATAAGAGTTTGTAGCAAGGCCCCGTAACGGTCGTAGCTCAGGTCTTCGTTCGGTAGTTTGGGGGGATGCGAAAAGCACTTTCGGGGGTCCTGCTCATTGTCATCGTGGCCGGCGTTAGCCTCGCCGCGTGGCTCCATTTTCGAAGTAACGCGGGTTCAGCGATCTCGACGACCACGACAACCGCGACCACGGCCCCCGCGAGTGGGCCCCTCGCACCGCTCACCGGACTCCCAGATCCGGGTGGCGCTGCGTTGACGCGTCCGGCGCTCACGGTCAAGATCGAGAACACGCCCGAGGCAATGCCGCAGTGGGGCATCAACCAAGCTGACGTCGTCTATGAAGAGATCGTCAACGGTGGCATCACGCGCCTTGCCGCGGTCTTCAATTCCCAGGCGCCGGCGAAGATCGGACCCGTGCGATCGGTTCGACCGACCGACACCCAAGTGGTGTGGCCGCTTGGGGGTATCTTCGCCTTCTCTGGCGGCGCACCGTACGCGATCAACAGCATTTCAACGGCACCGGTCAAACTCGTCGACGAGTCGAGCGCGGGCGCGGCCATGTTTCGAGACCTCAGCCGCCAGCCACCTCACAACCTCTACGGCGTTGGCCCGGCGTTGTTTAAGTTCGGTGGGACCCCGACGCCACCCCCGAAGCTCTTCTCCTACCTGACCAGCACCGACAAGGTGATTGGCACCAAGGTGGCACACTTCGTCGTCCCGTTCCCGAGTATCTACTCGGTCACCTGGACTTGGGACGCGGCAACCGCGTCGTGGGACCGCACGCTCTTTGGTACCGCGGACATCACGGGCACCAACGTCCGTGAGTCGCCGAAGAACGTGATCGTGATGTGGGTCAACTACGTGAATGGTGTGGGAACGATGGCGTCGTACGCCAACCTGCAGGGATCGGGACCAGCGTCGTTCTTCATCGACGGCAAGCAGGTGCAGGGCACATGGTCACGAGGCACATCGCCCGGCGACGTCCTCACATACCAGACCAAGACCGGCAAGGTCGTCAAGTTCACCCCCGGCCAGACCTGGGTCGAACTCCTGGACTCCGGTGTGTCACTGAACGTCACGCCTTAAGGGGTTACGACACCGACCAGGTGTGACGTCGCGAGCGCGAAGCACCTGGACATCCCAACGCGCAATCCGGGTGATAATGGGAGAGAACGAGAGAAGGATCGCGATGCGACTTGGCAACATGTACGGACCCGACGCGACATTCCTTGGCGTGCCGGGCGCGGATCCGGACGTACTTGAGGAGTGGAATACCGCTGGTGCCGCCATCATCGGTGCACCCTTCGACGGGGGGCCCTCGCATCGTTCTGGATGTCGGTTCGGCCCCCAGGCGATACGAATCACCGACTACCTACCCCACGATGGCATGCGCCCGAGTTTGGCCTTGGGTGTCGATCCCCTCGTGGAACTTGGCGTGGTGGACCTGGGTGATGTGGAGATGCCGTCGGGTGACACGATCAGGTCCCTGCGACTTCTCGAAGAGCGAGTCACCTCGGTCGCGAAGGCTGGTGTGATCCCTATCATCCTCGGCGGTGACCACACTATTGCATTGCCGGACGTCACGGGCTTGGCCCATCACGTCGGATGGGGTCGGGTCTCGGTCATTCACTTCGACGCCCACGCCGACACCGGTGACAGTCAGTTCGGCTCTCTCTACGGCCACGGCACGCCCATGCGTCGACTCATCGAATCAGGCGCCTGTCGCGGTGACCGATTCCTTCAGATCGGACTTCGCGGATATTGGCCCGAGCCCGAGACGCTTTCGTGGATGGCTGAGCAAGGCATGCGCTCGTTCGAGATGAGCGAGATCGTGAGCCGCGGCTTGGATGCGGTGCTCGATGAGGCGATGACGATAGCGACGACGGACTGCGACGCGGTGTTTTTGTCCGTTGACGTCGACGTGGTCGATCCCGGCTCGGCGCCGGGTACCGGGACACCCGAGCCCGGTGGTCTCACCAGTCGCCAACTGCTCGATGCGGTCAGAAGCATTGCCATGCACACGCCGCTCGGCGGCGTCGACGTCGTCGAGGTCTCTCCGCCCTACGACCACGCAGAGATCACGGCGTACCTCGCGAATCGTGTCGTACTCGAAGCGCTCGCAGGAATCGCGTGGCGACGCAAGGGTGCACGAGGTGAGACCACGAGGACTCCAACGGACCCACTGCTGTCGAATCGCTAGTCGCGCATTGATTCGAGGATCTCGCGCACCAATTCGTCCGAGGTGTCGGGATGCAGGAACGCCAAGCGAGCAACGGTCTCACCCTCCCACTTGGTGGGTGTGACAAAGGCGATCTGGTCACGAAGGAGTTGCTGGCTCCACTCGTTGTACTGCTCGGCTCCCCAGCCAATGCGGCGCAGTATGACAATCGAGAGACTGGCTGGTCGCACCATCTCGACGTGGTCCATCGCTTCGATCATCGTGACCGTGCGCTCGGCGAGGTCGATGGCGGCCTGGACGGCTGTTTCGTAAGCCCGCACACCATTGGTCACGAGCGAGAACCAGAACGGTAGTCCGCGCGCTCGTCGAGAGAGGTGGATGGCGAAGTCTGATGGATTCCACTCGTAGTTCTCATCGTCACTACCGTGCAGGACGTCAAGGTAGCTCGCCTGTTGGGCGAGGACCTTTCGTGCCACCGTTGGATTGCGATAGATCAACGCACAGCAATCAAGTGGCGCAAAGAGCCACTTGTGGGGGTCGACGATGAAACTGTCGGCGTGGCGAAGGCCGCTGAGGGCCTGTGCGTGGGTGCTGGAGAAGATCGCGGCACCGCCGTACGCCCCGTCGACGTGGAACCAGAGGTCGTGCTCGCGTGCGTAACTCCCGAGTCCTTCGAGATCGTCGATGATGCCGGCGTTGGTCGTGCCTGATGTCGCCACGATGCCAATGACGGTTTCGGGGTGGGGGTCGTTCGCCAGGGCGCGTTCGAGATTGGTCCGGGTGAAGCGGTGCTCGTCGGTCTCGACGAGCAGGGCTTCGATGCCGAGCACGTGCAGCGCGGTACCGATACTCGAATGTGCATCGGCCGAGATGGCGAAACGCAAGGTATGCGCGGCGAGCTCTGGGTGCTTGGTGCGGCCAACGTCGCGACCCACGGTGAGACTTGAGAGGTTGCCGAGCGAACCGCCCGACACGAAGGCGCCACCCGAGGTGTCGGGCATGCCGGCTCTGCGAGCGAGGAACTCGAGCGCCTGATTCTCTGCTTCGACTACACCCGCAGATTCGAGCCAACTCGTGCCATTGAGACCCGAGCAGGCGACCACCATGTCAAAGAGCAGCGAGTTCTTGGTGGGTGCGTTGGGGATGAATGCGAGAAAGCCCGGTGAGTCAATAGACACTACGTGCGTCGCGAGGCGGTCCTTGAAGAGCGTCAACATAGCCTCGGGATCGTTACCCTCGGGTCGAATGAGACCCTCGAGGTCGGGCAACGTGTCAGGAGAGAGGCCGCCGAAATCAAGTGGGACCGGATGGGTCAGTCGATCTCGGCAGTAGGCGTAGACCTCCTCTGCGAGCGTGCTGTTGTACTCAAACATTTGGTGCCCCATTGCGCCAACCCTTCATTTTGGTCCCTCGCCATCGTAGACAGCATTGAGACCTCCGCGTGAAAGCCGTTGAACCAGCGCACTTTGAGGCGAAGTAACATCCCTGAATGACACAAACGCGCGTTGGTTACCTTGGGCCGCAAGGTACGTTCACGCACGAAGCGGCAGCGACCCTGGATGATGTCGAGACGATCGCGTGCGCTTCGATTGGCGAGGTACTCGCGTTGGTCCAAGACGGGACGCTCGACAAGGGGGTCATTCCGATCGAGAACGCGATCGAAGGGACGGTGTCGGCGACGATAGACGGCCTCGTCTTCGACTACGACTTGATCATCGAGCGAGAGATCGTGCTGCCGATCCACCTCCACCTGCTCGCACGCCCGGGCGTCGGGGTTGACGAGGTCACCAAGGTGATGAGTTACGTGCACGCGCTCGCCCAATGTCGTGGATTTCTCGAGGCCCGTGATGTCGCCACTGAACAGACGACGTCCACTTCGCAGGCTGCGCGTGAGGTCGCCGAATCCACCCAGCCCTGGGCGGCCATTGGCTCGGCGATCGCGGGCGAACTTTACGGTCTCGAGCAGATCGCGACCGATATCGAGGACCATCCAGATAACGCGACACGATTCGTCGTCGTCGGGCGTGATGCGATAGCGGCACCGACCGGTCACGACCGAACCTCGATCGTGTGCTTCCAGGATGCGGACCGCCCAGGCTCCCTCTACGCCATCCTGGGTCGATTCGCGGCGCGTGACATCAACTTGACCAAGCTCGAGAGCCGTCCGACCAAGTTGGGACTAGGGGACTACTGCTTCATCATCGAGTTCGATGGACACGTCGGCGACGACGTTGTGGCGGACTGTCTCGCGGACCTTCAAGCGCACCTCGCCCGAGTGAAATTCCTCGGGTCCTATCCCGTCACCGGTGAAGGCGCACACGACCGACGCGAGGAAGTGAGCGAAGCTCGTCGTTCGGCGAGTGAATGGGTCCAGGGAATTCGCTCGCGCATTCGTCGCTGACCTCAAACGTCAGCACCCGAACCACACCGGAGTACCGTCGAGGCGGTCCAGTGTGGTTCGAGGCCACGTGGCGGAGGGAGTGGGATTTGAACCCACGGTGGGCAAGCCCACGCCGGTTTTCAAGACCGGTACATTCGGCCGCTCTGTCATCCCTCCGCAGAGGATTCTAGTTGAAAGGACCGCTAGCCCTTTTTGCGAGCGCGTGCGCGGCTGGGTTGATCGAGGATCACCTTTCGCAGTCGCACGGACTTGGGCGTCACCTCGACGGCCTCGTCATCGGCGATGAATTCAAGCGCCTGCTCCAAGGAGAGGATCGTCGCGGGCGTGATGCGCTCGGTGTGATCGCTGCCCGAGGCACGCATGTTGGTCAACTTCTTTTCCTTGGTCGGATTGACGTTCATCTCCTCAGAGCGCGAGTTCTCACCCACGATCATGCCCTCGTAGACCTCCACACCTGGGCCAACGAACAAGATGCCGCGACTCTCGAGGTCGACGAGCGCATTAGCGGTCGTTGGTCCGCGTCGGTCGGCGACGAGCACGCCGTTCTGGCGCAGGCGGATGTCGCCGAACCAGGGCGCGTACCCGTCGAAGTTCGTGTGCATCATGCCCGCACCGCGCGTCTCGGTCATGAACTCGGTGCGAATGCCAACGAGGCCACGAGCGGGAATGCGCCATTCGAGACGAACCCAGCCGGTGCCGTGGTTCACCATGTCGATCATGGTGCCCTTTCGCGTGGCGAGCAGTGTCGTCACCGCACCGACGAACTCCTCGGGGGCATCGATGGTCACGTGTTCGAGTGGCTCGTGTAGTTTGCCGTCGATCATCTTGGTGACGACCTGAGGCTTGCCGACGGTGAGCTCGAAGCCCTCACGGCGCATGGTCTCGATCAGGATCGCGAGCTGCAATTCGCCACGCCCCTGTACTTCCCACGCGTCGGGGCGCTCAGTGGGTAGGACGCGAAGCGACACGTTGCCAATGAGTTCCTTGTCGAGGCGGTCCTTCACCATGCGCGCGGTGAGCAGCTTGCCCTCAGTGCCGGCGACGGGGGAGGTGTTGATGCCAATGGTCATCGAGAGACTCGGCTCGTCGACGTGCAGTGGCTCGAGGGCAACTGGATTTTCGGGGTCGGCGAGGGTCTCACCGATGAAGATGTCCTCGAAACCGGCAACGGCGACGATGTCGCCGGGTCCGGCGCTCTGGGCCGGGACGCGCTCGAGGGCTTCGGTGATGAAGAGCTCGGTGATCTTCGCGTGTTCGACGGTGCCGTCGATACGACACCACGCGACACGCTGACCGCGCTCGAGCGTCCCATTCACCACGCGACAAAGCGCCAGTCGTCCCAGGTACGGTGACGCATCGAGGTTGCAGACGAGCGCCTGAAGACCGTGGCCTTCGACGTACTCGGGGGCGGGTACGTAATCAGCGATTGTTGTGAACAGTGGGGTGAGGTCACCATCAGTGTCCTCGGGATTGGTTGACGCCCAGCCTTGGCGGGCACTCGCGTAAAGGATGGGGAACGAAATCTGGTGCTCGTCGGCGTCGAGGTCGAGGAACAGGTTCTCGACCTCCTCGACGACTTCGGCGACACGAGCGTCGGGCCGGTCCACCTTGTTGATGACGAGCACCACCGGCAGACGCCGCTCCAGGGTCTTTCTCAGTACGAAGCGCGTCTGGGGCAGGGGGCCTTCAGCCGCGTCGACGAGCAAGATGACTGCGTCGACCATGGCCAAGCCTCGCTCGACCTCACCACCGAAGTCAGCGTGACCAGGGGTGTCGATGATGTTGATTGTGAGGTCGTTCCACTTGACGGCCGTGTTCTTCGCAAGGATTGTGATGCCCTTTTCGCGTTCGAGGTCACCGGAGTCCATGACTCGGTCGGTCATCTCCTCGTGGGCCGTGAAGGAGCCGGTTTGGCGCAGCATCTTGTCGACGAGAGTGGTCTTTCCGTGGTCGACGTGCGCGATGATAGCGATATTTCTGAGTGAAGTACGTAGTGTCATGACTGAACCACGCTAGTAGCCCAGACCAACTCGGGAATCCTAGGCCGCGCGAGCACCCTCGCTGCGCCGCTGCACCACCGCTGTTCGAACCAAATCACGGGCGCCGCTTCGAAGGTCGTCCATGGTGCCATCGACGCTGAGACACACTCCCGCCTCGGGCCATATGCCGATGATCCGGGCTGGAGCGAGGCCGTCAGGGTGAGCGAGCGCCTCGATGGTGAGATCGCTGCGTAGCCCCGGACCAGCGCTTTTGCCGGGACTTCCGGCACGAAGGCGCAGTATCACCCTTGACTCGTCGAGCTCTACCTCAAGGTCCCTTCGCCCGCGCAGGGTCGTGCGGGCTCGAGCGACGTCGTAGTACGCATCGCTCGCTGCAAAGCGCCACGGGCAGGAGACCCACTCGGCGATCTCAGCGCTCTGGATGGCCCAATTCGCGGCTTCGGCGGTGACGAGCGCGATTCCGGTCGCCGATAGGCCCGAGAGCCAGTCACCGAGGGAACCGCGTCGCGCGAACCCCGACGTGGACCGAGCCAACTGGTCGCCGATCTCGTCGTTGATCGCCTCGATGAGCGAGAGCCCCTGGTGTCGCGCACTGCGACGCAGGGCACCGGTGGCGAGGACGCGCCGCGCCGTCGCCGGTGACCACTGAAAACCGGTGCTCGTCTTGCCGGCTCGTTCCACGATCCAAGCGTCCAAGCGGCGGTGGGTGTCGCTCGCGACGGCGCGAAATCGGGCACTCAGGGATCGACGATGTTCGTCGGTGAGCGTGATGGGCGTTCGAGGGGCACCGCAGATGAGCGCATTCAATTCGTGGGGGGTGTTTCGCCGATGCGCGAGGGTGGTCATTGCTCCCTCCAGAGCCGCTCAATGGCGTCAAGGACCTCGTAGGTGCTACGAACGAGAATGTCGGTGTCAACGTCGAGCGACCACATCTCTCCAGTCGCGGTGGAAAAGCACGAGGTGCGAAGTGGCACGACCGACGTGCGAAGTGTCTGAACGAGTGCGTGGTAGCGCATGGCTCGCTCGGCCCCTTCGCCGAGTGGCGACGTCGTCACGTCAAAGAGCGCCACGCTGGCCACCTCACTCGAGGTGGTGCCGACCATGAGATCGATGATGTCTCGAAGGATGACCGCATTCGAGCACAGGTGCTGAGTCGCGCGCACTGCGGTGCGCGGCCGCCACGACCCCGGCAGGTCGCCGAGTGAGCGCATGAGGGTGACGGCGTGTGCGGTCACGTCGGTCTCGAGCCGGGCTCGCTCGTCGCCATCGAGCTGGTCGACGAAGTCCACCAACTCGCTCCTCACGACTTCGAGGCGCCAGGCGCCGAGCGCTTCATCGAACGGGGACACGACGTGCGCGCCGATGCTCAAGAGTCGAAGTACCTGGTTTACGAGGATGCCGCGCACTCGGCTGAGCGGGGCGAGTGAGATGTCCGCAACACTCGACTGATGGCGCAACGAGGACGCACGAATCACCAATGAAGAGACCGGTCTCGTCTCGCCAAGTACCTCGAAGATGCCGTCTTCAAGGATCGAGCGCATTCCCGCCGCGCTCGTGACATCGGCCATGGGTCGCGTCTCGCGTTCGCCGCGAAGCGCGTCGGCTACACAGCGAGGGGATGAATCTGTTGGCGTGGTCATGGAGCCACTCTTGCGCACGCGTGTGACACGACCTAGCGTGAAGGCGTGTTCATCGCAGTCTTCTCATTCTTTGTCGTGGCGATGGTGGTGCTCACCGTGATGACGGTGCGTTTCGTGATTCAACGCGACCGTGAGCGACGCAACGGCGCGAACGATCAGCCCTAGGCCAAGCGCTCTTTCAATTCGCGAACCTCGCGATCGAGGTCGGCAATCGCTCGTTCGATGACCGCGAGACGTGCAGCGAGCAGGGTCTCGACCCGATCGTCGACGCGGTGGTCGACTTGGTCGCGCAACTTGGTGTCGAGTGAATCGACGAGCGGCTGGGTGAACTGCTTCAGTCGTGACCGAAGGTCCTGGGATTTCTCGCTGTTGGGATCGCTGGTTTCACTCACGTGTTCAGGTTAGGCCTAGGCCGGTGGACAGTAGACGCCCGCATTGAACTGAAGGGTATTGAACTGACCGGACCAGGGCGGACTGAGAAGGGTCGTCTCCTGGGCCTTGAGTGTTGATGTAGGCGTGCAGGTCGCGTCAAAGGCAATATAGCCACGGATATTGCTCCCCGAGGCTCCGGCGATCTGAATGGGTCCACCCTGGGCGAAGGCGAGCGCCATGAACACGGGGAGGTTCATGTTCACGAGCCCGTAGTTGCGGTACTCGGACTGTGAGGCGTAGACGCCGGACTTGAGTGATGGGTCCACTGACGCAATGCCCTTGGTCCAGCCGTTCAGCATGGCGGCCCAGTAGGTGGCGTACTGGGCCATGACGGCCTTAGACGAGCCGCCGGGCGCATCAAGCGCTGAGTGGTTGTCGGGGTATCCCTCGGGGTCGAAGATCACCCAGTCGGGCTTTAGACCCACACCGAGGTTTCGGTACTGGTCTATCTGGGTCGCCACCCAGGCCCCCGCAGCGAAACCGTGGCTGTAGTAGGTCGCAGGGTTCCTCGTCTCATTGGCCATGGGGCCGCTGACCGTCCAAAACGAGAGCCACGTCACGCGCTTGTGCGAGTTGTAGATGCTCTGGCCCAAGAGGAAGTCCGGCGAGGACGCAACGCTGGTCGCCGAGGTGAATCCGACCCACGGTGCGCTCTGGGTCCCCAGTCCCCCGGTGCCGCTGATGATGGGCCAGCCGTTCTTGATGGCGAGACCCCAATCCTTATTGGGTATTGCGTAGAGACCAACACCCTGGGGCGGGGGCGAGTTGATGCCGGCTGCGAACAGGTCGAAGCCTGAGCCCAACTGCATACCGGTGATGCCGGTGCCAACGGTGCGGGCCGCACTTCCGGCGGTGACTGAGACGTCAGTGGCACTCCAGGTCAATGTGGCGGCCGGATTCGTCAGAACGAACAGGTCACCCCAGTTCGCTGCTTGGCCCGCGATCGAGAGTTGCGTGGGCGAGGCGTACATGAAGATCGAACCGGCGAGGGCGGGGGCTCCAATCGCGGCGCTGGTTACGTTGGTCGCGCTCCACGGCGAACTCGAGGTCAGTCCTGCGGCGAACGTGGTCGCGGGTGTTTGGAATAGTTCGACGTTCCCGTTGGCCGTCAGTCCCGCAACGTACGTCGCGAGCGCAGTGCTCGTGACCGAAAGGCTCCCCACAAGTCTCGGTGTCGCGGTGAGTGCGCTCAGGTTCTCGGTGCTCCATGAGCTCAGCGTCGGTCCCTGATTCACGAACGCCAAGAGGTTGCCCGCGGTCGTCGTCGCAACGAAGGCGTTCTGCGCTTCGGGCAGCACCACTGGGTCATTGCTGATCGTACCCGCCCCGGTCGAGTTCGAGATGTTGAGCGCGGGACCAGACAGGGTAGGGACGTTTCGCGCGAGGCCCCACGAGAGGGGAATGATCTCAGCGTTGTTCGTAAGCGTACGAACCGCGATGAACCCGTTGGTGCCATTCACCCGCACGCTCGGCAGTCCCGCCGCGACCCCGATGCCGGTCGCGAGAGTGAGATCGGTGCTCGTGTAACTCGACCATGGTGTGGGCGGTGCCACATGACTGGCAATGGGTGCGCGCGCGGTGTTGGTGCTCAAGAGGATGAGGTGATTCGAGGTGCTGACGTAGAGGATGTCCAGGTTGTTCTGTGGGTCAAAGAAGGGGATGGGGTCCGAGAGCGGGGTGGGCGTCGAGACCAGGGTCGAGACGTCGCTCCATGAGGTCGTCCCGTTGGCGTTGGCGACGTAGAGTCCGATCTGGGAGTTGGCCATTCGATAGACCAGCGCGGATTCGCCGTCCTGGCTCACGGCGTGGGGGTTGCCGAGCATGGTGGTGTTGTTGATCGCGCTCTCGAATGACTGCGCGTTCCACGGCAAGGGGCCAGAGCCCGAGTTGATGAATTCGTAGAGCGGCAGCGACGAGGGTGAATTTGGCGTTGCTACTGGCAACAAGAGTGCCGGCAGCGTCGTACCGACCATCACCACATTGGCCAACCATGTGGCACGTCGAAGCTTCATTCGTTATCTTTCTTGAAGATGGTGCACCAAGAGATCACGCCGCACACGTCATAAAAGTCTAGAGGCGTCACTGCGTGAACGGGTGACGGTGCGTGACTTCACAGGCAATGCACAACGTCACTACAGCAATGTCGTGACGCGTCGTGCTACGGAAGCCACTCCCGCACCTCTCGCATTACGTGCACGAACGCTCACCACGTAGGTCCGTCCGTGGATGAGGTTCAAAACGGTGGCGGTGCGCGTGGCCTTGGAGATGTTGAACCATCGGGCGCCCCCATTGATGCTGTATTGATAGAGCGTTATCGCGCTTCCCCCGTCAGTCGCGGGTGGCGCGACCACGATGCGAAACCCACCGCGAAGCGCAACGAGGCTCGCAATACTCGCCCGCCCTGGTGCAGTGGCGACGGGACGGGCTTTGGCGAAGTTGAGGGTAGCGGTGTAGAGCGTTTGACCTTCGTAGGCGACGGTCACAACGACTGGTCCAATGGTGTCGGTGCTCACGTTGATGACAGCCTTACCCGCGGAGTCAGTAGTGGCGGTGTAACTCGCGTTGCCACTCGACGTTGCGCTCGTGGGCACCTTGTTGATCACGAGCGCGCCACTGGTGGCGGTGGCGGTGACGTCCAGTGCGGCATTGGTGAGAGGACTCGCATTCGAACTCTTCAGCACCGCGGTGATGTTGGCGCCGACGTTGATGGTTGGACTGAGACTTGACGCGCTGAAAGAGCTCTTGGACGTGTCCACCTTGGGTTGGCAGAGGCCGTTGATGAAGCTGGAACCATTGGGGCTGCCCAGACCTGAAGCCATGTCGTAGCCAACGCCCGCGTTGTAACCAGCGACGTTGGAGACGTTGTTGCTGCCCGTGGTGACGTCAATGAAACCCGTGCCCGCACTGGCCATGGCGTACAGTGCGGGGTTGATGAACCCGAGGCGAGGTGTGGCGCACACCTGGGCCGCAACCGCGACGATGGCACTCAACTGTGGTGAGCCAATTGACGTACCGCCAATGCTCTGCCATCCGGTGCAGCTGCCTTGACAGACGCCGTTCGAGGTGCCGGTGAAGTACTCGATGAATCCGGTGTTCGGGTCGGCCATCAGTGAGATGTCGGGCACCATTCGCATGGTGTTGGCTACCGTGATGCCGGGCGCGCTCTGCCATGATGGTCGCGGCCAGATCGTGGAGACGCCACCGCCGGCGGCGCCGTTGCTCACGCCGCTATTCCACACGGTCTGTACGAGTGGCGAGATGCTCGAGACGGTGAGACCCCCCACGCCGGTGACGAAGGGCTGCGATGCGGGATCGTCAACGGCGAGGGTGGTGGGTGCGTAGCCGTCGGTATTGCCAATGCAGTCCGAGGAGCCACTGTCGCCCGAGGAAGCGATCATGGTTTGACCCTGGGCGGCCATTTGCTCGAAGATCGCTTGTTCCGCCTGGACGTCACTATTGGGGTCGATCTCGCAAAGCCCCCACGATGTCGTGACGATCGACGCGGTGTTGTCATCGGCGATCTGCGCGTAGGCGTCGGTCGGGCCGGCACCACCGTTGGGTGCCTGGTAGACGCTGATCGCGGCCCCCGGCGCAAGGGCGGCGGCCTGTTCGATGTCCATGGTCGCTTCTTCTGAGTAGCCACCAGTTGGCCCCCCGTCGACGTTGATCGTGTTCATCGATGGTGAGATCCCGTAACAGGCGAAGTAGGTGCTGAGGTCACTCTGGTCGTACTGACCGAGTTCGTAGATGGCGATGGTCTGGCCCACCCCGGTGCTGCCGTTCGCGTAGGCGGTGTTGAGACCGTACAACTGCGCCTGCTGTTGAACGGTGTAGCCACCGAGCGCGTTGGGTGTCGTTCCGGCACCGCTACCGGCCGAGGGACACGCTACCGGCGTTGTGATGTGCGATGTGGTGCGCGCGCTCGGGTGCACGAGTCCTGCGGGCATCGCAACCGCTGACGAGGTTGAGAGGCCGGTGATGTTGACGACGTCTTTCGCCAACGCCGACGGCAACGTGGCGGGGCGAATGAACTGTGCCGCGATGCTGCCAGAACTGGTTCGAACAGCTTCAACGGGTGTCGCGAAGGCGCGAGCGATGTCAGCACTCGAGCCGGTGACGTGCAGCAAGATGTGACCCTTGCTCAACGAGACATTGCTGAGTCCATATCGCGCCAGATACGAGCGGACTCGCGCAATGCTCGACGACGACGCGCCAAATCTCTGCGCGAACTCACTGGGGGTGAGATAGTGGTGATAATTGGGCGACGCGGTGTTCGAGAGACTCGAGATATAGGCCTTGAGCGCTACCTGGTTGGTTTGTTGAAGAACGACGTCGAACGATGTCGTGATCGTCGAGTTGATGACCGTGCTCGTCGTCGGCACAGGCGATGCACCAGCGACCTCCACGCGGGCTTGGCTCGCCAGTGCCGGGGTCGTCGAGAGTGAGAAGCCGACGAGCGTTGTACTGAGCGAGAGAAGTCCGAGCGTTATGAGTCGTGGGGTGCGTCGCATCCTTCTAGCCTAGGTAAGAGTTGCTCGGCTGCAAAGGCGAGACGCGAATCTTCACAGA
The DNA here is from genome assembly GCA_027355725.1 of Acidimicrobiaceae bacterium. Lineage (GTDB taxonomy): Bacteria > Actinomycetota > Acidimicrobiia > Acidimicrobiales > RAAP-2 > RAAP-2. The sequence continues at coordinate 15,637 of DAIEHI010000032.1, read as the reverse complement.
ATCGTTAGGTCTTGTCGTGTTGACTAGTCCTGGGGGTAACCCGCGGCCGCGTAGCGCGCGGAGAGGTCTCCACATTCTGCGCACACCGACTCGGGAACGACTCCCCAGCGGATCATCCAGCCAAAGACCGTGCAACCAAGGCAGAACCCGAAGAATCCTTCAAGTGATGCTGCCGCGATGAGCGGCACCAGGACCCAGCGCGCGACCGACCAGCCAACGCTGAGCCAGAGAATCGTCGCAGCGCTTGTGAGGACCGCCCCAATCCCCTGAGCGAAGCGTTTTGGCGGTCCGGGGACGAACTTTTGCCAGGCAGTGATGCGCGGACCCGCGACGCGAACCGCGAACTGGCCCAGTGGGGACAGCGTCGGACCAGTGGCGAGGCGGGCAATGAAGCCGTAGGTCAAGAAAATGAGCAACCACGACTGATTCGCGACGAGCGCGATCAGGGACATCGCCACGACACCGAGCGCGACGGTGCGCGCTGAAGCATCGTTCACGGGATTGGGGAACGAGAAGAGTGACTTCATCCCATAAATCTTAGTGAAATAGTCGTGATTTCGCCACTACTTTTTGTAAGAGCCGTGCCGTCGTCACCAGTGCGGCCAATCACCTGCCAGCGAAAGGTATTTGGCGCAGCCCTCACGATCGACGGCGACCCGATGACCCCAGATTCTCTGCGAACGCTGAGGCAGCCATTCGCCTTCACGACGAGCAGCACGATGGCGAGACCCGTAGCGAAGCACCCACCGTAGATGGACGCGATGGACATTCTTGCGCGCTGACCACCGGGGCCCGAGTGGGCGTGGTGAGGTGTGAGAGATGTCGCGAGACTCGAGGGGCGATAGTGAGAAGTTGCGTGCCCACGCCCACCTACGAGGAGCGACGCTTCGAAGAGCTCCGGTCGCACCATCAATGACGGCACCGAGTCGGTCCGCACTGAACAGGCACGAAGTGATCACTGTGGCTCGGTACGCTCGGAGCCCCTGTTCACACTCTCCGTTTCCACCGTGACAACTCAGGAGCTCCATCCACGTGTGAGACGTCGGCTTCACGCGAGCCACGAGCGAGATCCGAGGGGAGAAAATTGTGGCGAATTCTCCTGGGCCAATGGCTGGCGATGCCGAGGCCGATCACGAATGTGAGCTAAAAAATTTGGCGCCAGCGTAAAGAAGGACGGCGACCAACATTCTTACTACGCTACGTAGGTGATTTTTTCGCGAATGAGACGTGGTAATACCTTGGTAACGATGGATCATCCCCTACGGTTAGCGATGTGTACCTCTTGAGCGGAGAATTGATAATCCCGAGTGACGCGCCGAACGACCTCATTCGAGCGGCGGGCGGCATCGTGCACCGTTTCGTGTCGTCGAGCAGCGTCGAGATCGCCTGTATCTACCGAGAGGCTCGTGGGGACTGGACGTTCCCTAAGGGCAAGCTTGACCGAGGCGAGACCTTCGAGCAGGCCGCCCTTCGTGAGGTGATCGAAGAGACAGGGATGAGTTGTCGCGTCGAACGTTTCGTGGGCACTACGAACTACACGCACCGAAAGGGTAAGCCCAAGATCGTCGCCTACTACCTCATGACCGTCAATGAGGGAGAGTTCGTGCCCAATGACGAGGTCGATGAGCTCGTGTGGTTACCACTCGAGCAAGTGCGCGAACACTTGACCTGGGACCGCGACCGCGAACTCTTTGACCTGGTGTTGGCGCTGCCCGAGTTGCGAGCGCGCGCGTCCTAGGAGACGCGTTCGAGGAATTTCCTCGTCGCTTCGTGTTGGGGGTGGCTGAAGATCGACGCGGGTGTGCCCTGCTCGACGAGAACGCCCGCTTCGAGGTAGGCCACTTGATGCGCGACGTCGCGAGCGAAGTTCATCTCGTGCGTGGCGATCAGCATCGTGGTGCCACTGTGGGCGAGGTCACGCAAGAGATCAAGGACCTCGCCGACCAGGGTCGGGTCGAGCGCGCTCGTGACCTCGTCGAGCAGGAGCAACGAAGGCTTCATGGCGAGCGAGCGCACGATGGCCACGCGCTGTTGTTGACCGCCCGAGAGCCGATCGGGGAAGTCATTGGCCCGCGCTCGAAGACCAATGCGCTCGAGTAGTTCCATTGCCTCTTCGTTGACGTCTTCACGTTTGCGTTTGAGTGCGTTGACGGGTCCGAGCAGGATGTTCTCAAGGACGCTCAGGTGTGGGAACAGATTGAACGATTGGAAGACCATGCCGATGTGGCGACGCACGAGATCGGGGTCGATGCGCTTGTCCTGGAGCGGTTGACCGAAAAGCGAGATACTCCCGGCGTCGATGGTTTCGAGCAGATTCGCGCATCGAAGCAGCGTGGACTTGCCCGAGCCCGAGGCACCGATGAGACATACGACCTCATGTCGGTGGAGTTGGAGGGACACGCCTCGAAGGACTTCGTTCTCGCCGAAGCGCTTGACGACCGAGTTGAGCTCGAGGACGATGTCGCTCACGACCCCACCAATCGTCGTGCGCGGTCGCGAGCCATGAGGTGGTCGGTGTAGCGCGTCATAGGTATGGTCAGGATCAGAAAGAACAAGGCCGCCACCACGAGCCCGCTCTCGTTAAAGACCGTTGACTGAAAGATCTGCGCGGCGCGCGTGACTTCTACTGCGCCGAGTATCGAGACGAGTGCCGTGTCCTTCTGTAATGAGATGAAGTCATTGAGGAGCGGTGGGATGACGGTTCGTATGGCTTGGGGCAGGATGACCAGACGCATTGTCGAGGCTTGGGTGAGTCCGAGCGAACGCGCAGCGAGCAGTTGCCCGTTGGGCACCGAGAAGATGCCCGCGCGGATGACCTCTGCGACGTAGGAACTGTAGGTGAGCGTGAGGGCCATCACGCCATACACCGCCGGCGATTGGCGTGAGAGGAAACCGAAATTGAGGATCGGCAGTCCGTAGCCGACCATCATCACGACGAGCAACAGCGGCACGCCGCGAAAGGTGTCGGTGTAGGCCGTCGCCATGATGCGAAAGGGCAACAGTACCGAACTCTGGGTGATTCGTATCCACGCAATGGCGAGACCGAGGGCCAGTACCAGTGCTTCGCTCAAGAGGAACATCCAGATGTTGGTGAAGATGCCGTCTCGTATGGCCAAGAGACCCAAACGTGGATCGCCGGTCCAGGCCAGCCACATCTGATGGGGACTGAAGAAATCCGCGCGAAGTGTCGCGCCACCCGACGTCGTGAAGAGCACTGCGAAGAGTGCGCCAAAGACTAGAACGCTCGAGAGCGTCGCAGCGGCTAGTCCGCGACGACCCGTGAGGACGCGGCTTCGACGTCGGGTGAAGAGATTGGGTGTCTCGTCCGACGAAGCAACGTCGGGATCAAGCGTCACGATTTCTACGGCTTGATCGTGGGCACGCTGGTGTAGATCCCGAGCCACTTCTTCTGTAGTGACGCGAGGGTGCCGTTGGACCTGAGCGTTGCGAGTGCGGTATTGACACAACCCACCATTGCGTTGTTCTTCGCAAAGAGGAGCCCGTAGTGCTCACCGACGCTCGGGAACTGACCCACTTGGGTCGCGATCAGCTTCTTCTTGGCGTTGACGATCTGCGAGGACGCCATGTACTGGCCCGTTGGGGTGTCGATGACAATGGCGTCGATCTGGCCGGTCTGGAGGGCGAGGACCGCCTGATCGAGCGTTGAGTACACGCGCGCTGGTCGAGTGGGCTTGATGTAGTTGTTGATGTACGCGAGACCCGTGGTGCCGATCTGGTCACCGTACAGGTAGCTCTTCAACTGACTCGGCGAGTGGTCCTTTGCGATCTTGCTGCCCTTTAGGGCGACGATCGATTGCTGGACGTCGTAGTAGCTCTTTGAGAACGTGACGGCCTTGGCGCGCGCCGCGGTGTACGAGATCTCGTTGATGTCGAAGTCGAAGGGCTTGGGTCCGGGGGTGTAGCTGTTGTCGAATGGCTCGGTCACCCACTTCACTTTGGAGTTGGAGATGCCAAGGACCTTGGCGATCGCGTAGACAACAGCTGATTCGTATCCCTTGCCGTTGCTCGGGGAGTTGTTCACGAACCATGGCGTGTAGCCGGGGTTGTCAGTGGCGACGGTCAACGTGCCCTTGGCGTACTCGTGGGCCGAGATGGTTGATTTACACGTGGCGAGTGAGGTGCCGGCGGCGTTGGCACTCGCGCCAGCACCCAGTGTCACCACCGTGAGTGTTGAAGCGCTCAGTAGACCAGCGAGGGCGAGTCGGAGGTTTCGCATGTACATCCCTTCTAGAGTTGCCCACGAGGTCGTGGCGATTTTCTAGTGTAACGCCCGCCAATTTGCTGGTGTCTGACCGCTATCTTGACGCTCAGTGGGTGCTCGTGACGAGATTCACAGCGCGCGGTCGCGGGTGGAGTTTCCTTGGGAGCCCACCCTTTACTAGGATGAGCGTGCTGGGAGAGGTGGGTGAGTTCGGTTTAAACCACATTCCTGCTAAGAATGCGGCCTGCGAAAGTGGGCCCGAGGGTTCAAATCCCTCCCTCTCCGCCATCAACACCGAGCGCCGTGCGCTCGGTGTTGACACGTATAGAGGAGACGTTCTTGCGGTACTGGATCGAGACGCTCGGGTGCCCCAAGAACCATGTGGACTCGGACAAATTGGCGGGGCTCCTCGAGTCACAGGGCTACAGCGTCGCCTCGAGTGCTGAGCGGGCCGACCTCGTGGTCGCGAACACCTGCGCCTTCATTGAGGCCGCACGCGAGGAGTCGATCGAGACCGTGCTCGAACTCGCTGAGCGAAAGCCCGAGGGTGCACGACTAGTCGTCACGGGCTGCATGGCAGAGCGCTACGGCGACGAGTTGGCCTCGGCGTTACCCGAGGTCGATCTGGTGGCGGGCTTCGGTGAGAGCCTCACCGCGCTCGAGGCACCCTCGACGCCGGTGAGCCTTCGAAAGCGTCCGACCCCGGCCTTCGACCTTTTGAACCTGCCGCGACCGAAGACGTCGACGCCCTGGGCGTACGTGAAGATCGCCGAGGGCTGTGACCGGCGCTGCGGGTTCTGTGCCATCCCGACCTTTCGCGGGGACCAACGGTCCAGGTCGAGTGAGGAGATCCTCTCCGAGGCACGCGCTCTGGCCGAGGGGGGCGTCAAGGAGATCGTGCTCATCGCCCAAGACCTCGCGAGTTGGGGCCACGACCGACGTCGTGCGGCACTCGGCGAGCCGGTGGAAGTCCTCGACGAGGGCGGCACCCAGCCGCTGATCGACCTGACCAACACGCTGAGCCGTGAGATCGAGCGTGTGCGGCTCTTGTATCTCTACCCGTCCGGGCTCACCAGTGGTCTCATCGAGGCGATTCTCGCAACGGGCGTACCGTATTTCGATCTCTCACTCCAGCACGCCTCGAGACGGATGCTTCGCGCGATGCGCCGTTGGGGCGACGCCACTCGATTCCTCGAGCGCATCGAGGCGATTCGTTCGAGCGATCCTGACGCCACCTTTCGCTCATCGTTCATTCTCGGGTACCCGGGAGAAACCGAGGATGACCAGCGCGAGTTGCTTGAGTTCATTGAAGCGGCGCAACTCGACTGGGCGGGCTTCTTCACCTTCTCGCGTGAAGAGGACACCTTCGCCAACGGTCTCGACGGTCAGGTGCCCCATGAACTGGCCCTCGAACGTCTTCGTGAGGTCAGTGAACTCCAAGACGCGATCACCGCTCGACGTCGAGACGCACTGGTCGGCACGCGCCAGCGAATCTTGATCGACGCCCCGGGTATTGCACGTAGTGTCCGAGAGTGTCCCGAAATCGACGGCATCATCACGGTGGATCGCGCACTGAGCGTGGGCGCCATGGTGGAATGTGAGATCGTAGCGAGCCACGGAACGGATCTGGAGGGTGTGCGGGTATGAAGACTGACGACCGCACCTACGGAGAGACCGCCCTGTTGACCCCGGCGAATCTCATGACCACGTTTCGCCTACTGGTCGCGCCCGTGTTCATCTACATGATCGTGGTGAATCGCATTTCGTGGTGGACGACGCTCGTTGGCTTTCTCGCGGCAGCGTCGGACTATTTCGATGGGATCGTCGCTCGTCGTCACGGCACGACGACCTCGGGTGCCTTCCTCGACCCGCTCGCCGACAAGGTGATCGTCCTTGGCGGCCTCTACGCGCTGGTGATCTCTCGGCCGCACGGACTGAAGAGCTTCATCGTGCCAGCGCTCATCATCACCCTGCGCGAAGTCTGGATGAGCATCTATCGAAGTCGAATGGCACGCCGAGGCATCTCGATCCCGGCGAGTCAGATTGCCAAGTGGAAGACCTTCGTTCAGGATTGGGCGATCGCCTTTTGTGTGATCCCTTGGACCGCGCACCACGAATGGATCGGTGTGCTCACCATCTGGATCGCAACGGTGATGACCATCTACACCGGCTGGCGCTACTTCGTTGACGGTCGAAAGCAGTTCAATGCGCGTTGAAATCGTGGCCGTGGGCACTGAGTTGCTCCTCGGACAGATCCCCGACACCAACTCACAGTGGCTCGGTGAGCAACTCGCCGCCAACGGCATCACGTCGCACTTCCACCAGCACGTTGGTGACAACCACGAACGAATCGTGCTGGCGTTTCGTACCGCACTCGCTCGAAGCGACGCGGTCATTGTCTGTGGGGGACTCGGCCCCACCCAGGACGACATAACCCGTGCGGCGCTCGCCGAGGTGATGAACGTACCCCTCGAGCGTGATCCACACATCATCGAGACGATTCGTGCCATGTTCGCCTCGCGCGGACGGACAATGCCCGACAACAATCTTCTGCAGGCCGACGTGCCCCGAGGGGCCTCGATCATCCCCCAGGCTCGAGGCACTGCACCAGGACTCATCTGTCCGGTCGGACTCAAAGTGGTCTACGCGGTGCCGGGCGTTCCCTATGAGATGTCAGAGATGTTCGAGCGCGCCATCTTGCCGGATCTGCTCGCGCGCGAGCGTGCATCGGGGCGCAGTTCGGTCATCGCGAGTCGGGTGCTTCGCACCTGGGGCGCCAGCGAATCCGCGCTCGCCGAAGCGGTGGGTGAGCGTTTTGATGCACTGAGCGACGACGAGCGCGTGACGATTGCGTTCCTCGCCTCAGGAATCGAGGGCATCAAAGTTCGCGTCACGGCTCGTGGTGACGACGCCCAACACGCCGAGCGTCTGCTCGAGCACGAAGAGCATGAGGTGCGCGCACTCATCAATGAGAAGTTGGGCGACATCATCTTCGGCATCGATGAAGAGACGATGGAACACGCAATCGCGACGCGTCTCATCGATCGCGGCGACTCACTCGCGGTCGCGGAGTCAGTGACCGGAGGGCTCATCGCGAGTCGCCTCGTTGGAGTTGCGGGAGCGTCGCAGTGGTTTCGCGGTGGCATTGTCAGTTACGCCTCTGAGGTCAAGTTCGACCTCCTCGGCGTGCCGCGGGGTCCGGTCGTCAGCGCCGATGCGGCACGAGCCATGGCACTGGGCGTACGTCGAGTACTCGGGGCCGACATTGGTCTGAGCGTGACGGGTGTCGCGGGACCCGAGGAGCAAGATGGTCAGCCCGCGGGCACCGTCTTTGTCGGCATCGCCATTGGTGACGTGACCCACGAGGTCGCACTTCACCTCCCGGGCGACCGGCCTCGTGTACGCGCGTACAGCGCGATCAGTGCACTCGACGCACTACGCCGCGAGCTCGACGCACTGAGCTGATGCGAGAGCACGTAGTCTCGGCCTAGAGAGTGGGGTGGCCATGTCGTCATTAGAAGTTCGAGTTGATCCGAAGTTCCTTGGCTTCGACCCCGAGAGGCTCGAGAGGATTTCGACCCACTTCGATCACTACGTCAAGGATCGCCGACTGAGTGGCTGGTTGGCGACGGTCTCACGCGCGGGGGAGTTGGCCTGGGTCGGTAAGGGTGGTCACCGTGACCGAGAGAACGGTCTCGAGGTCACCGACGACACCATTTGGCGCATCTACTCAATGACAAAGCCCCTCACCTCCATCGCGGCGATGATGCTGTACGAAGAGGGCAAGTTCGACCTCAACGATGACGCGGGCAACTGGATTGACGCACTGAGGGAACCTCGCGTCTACGTCTCGGGTCCGCCCTCGAGCCCGGTGAGCGTCCCCGCGACGGGGCCGGTGCGGATCCATCATCTCCTGTCACACACGAGCGGTCTCACCTACGGCTTCAACTACATCCACCCGGTCGACGCGATCTATCGGGCCAAGGGATACGACTTCGGGTTCGCGAAGGGTGCCGACCTCGCCCAGGCTGTCGATGATTGGTGCTCGAGTCCACTGCTCTTCCAGCCGGGCAGTCGTTGGAACTACTCAGTGGCGACTGACGTACTTGGACGACTCATTGAACTGTGGAGTGGGGTCGCGCTCGATGAGTTCTTTCGCACGCGCATCCTCGATCCGCTCGGGATGTCTGACACCGACTGGTGGTGTCCTCCAGAGAAGGCTGACCGGCTCTCGATGCTCTACGTCCCTTCGAAGGGGGACTCGGTGCCCTATGAGGATTTGGCGAACACGGTGTTGCACTTCCCGCGAATCCTCGGCGGCGGCGGCGGTCTGCTCTCGAGCGCGCACGACTACAACCGGTTCATGACCATGCTGCTCGGCGGAGGTGAACTGGATGGACATCGTCTCGTGTCGAGTCGCACGCTTGAACTCATGACCGAGAATCACCTGGCGGGTGGCGTCGACCTCGAGGGGATCGCCACTGACTCGTTCTCCGAGGTGGACTACGCGGGGGTTGGTTTCGGCCTCGGCTTCTCGGTGATGACCGATCGGTTGAAGAACAAGAGTCTGGTCTCTGAGGGCACCTACGGGTGGGGAGGCGCGGCGTCGACGGCGTTCTGGGTCGACCCCGTTGAGGACCTGACGGTGAGCTTCTTCACGCAATTGCTGCCGAGCGGGACCTATCCGATTCGCCGTGACTTACAGCAACTCGTGTACCAATCGCTGACTGATTGACTCCTGAAGCCAAGGGGGTGGAAAGTGAAGTGGATTCACGAAAGCGAAAGAAATCCACCTTACGAACACTTGTTCGTAGTACCGTAATCCCAAGCGGAGACGACCGATGTCACGGGGTACCAATAGCGTGCCCACATGACAAAGAACAAGGAGACAGCAATGGCAACCGACGATCGCGCAAAGGCCCTTGACGCCGCGCTCGGCCAGATCGAGAAGCAGTTCGGCAAAGGCTCGATCATGCGCATGGGTGAGAACCTGCACATGAACATCGAATCGGTCCCCACCGGGGCGCTCGCCCTCGACATGGCGCTCGGCATCGGCGGCTTACCCCGCGGACGCATCATCGAGCTCTACGGACCCGAGTCCTCTGGAAAGTCGACGCTTGCAATGCACGTTGTCTCAGAAGCACAGCGCAATGGAGGGGTATGCGCGTACATCGACGCCGAGCACGCCATGGATCCCGTCTACGCTCGCGCGATTGGCGTCAACGTCGACGACCTGTTGATCAGCCAACCCGACACCGGGGAACAGGCGCTCGAGATCTGTGACATGTTGATCCGCTCGGGTGCACTTGACGTGATCGTCATCGACTCGGTGGCGGCGCTGACGCCGCGCGCAGAGATCGAAGGCGACATGGGCGATAGCCACGTCGGACTCCAGGCCCGCTTGATGAGCCAAGCCCTTCGCAAACTCACCGGTGGTCTCTCGAAGTCGAACACGGTCGCGTTGTTCATCAACCAGTTGCGCGAGAAGATCGGCGTGATGTACGGCTCACCCGAGGTGACACCCGGTGGGCGAGCGCTCAAGTTTTACTCGTCGGTCCGTCTCGATATTCGACGCATCGAATCGATCAAGGACGGCACCGAGGTCGTTGGTAACCGTACTCGGGTGAAGGTTGTGAAGAACAAGTGCGCCGCACCGTTCAAGCAGGCGGAGTTCGACATCATGTACGGCCAAGGCATCAGCCGCGAGGGATCGGTGCTCGACGTCGCAGTGGAACTCGGTTTCGTGAAGAAGGCGGGAGCCTGGTTCACCTACGAGGGTGAACAGATGGGTCAAGGTCGTGAGAACGTGAAGAACTTCCTGCGAGAGAATCCCCAGACGATGGCCGAGATCGACGGCCGTGTGCGCGAACATTTGGCGAACGCCATGTCACCCGATGTGGTTGGCGCCATCGACGACATTGACATTGACGCACCGTTGTCGCTCGAATAACACTCGAGCGCATGAGCCTGGTGGGCCTAGCGTGTGCTCACGTGATCGCGCGGCTCGAATCGGCGGGTCTGCGCACGGAACTTGAACGTGAAGTCGGGCCAAATCGTGGTGTTACGACCGCTTTCGTTCAGATACCAGCTCGAACAGCCGGTGCCCCATACGGTGCCAGGGAGTTTCTCTTGCAACGATGACGTCCAACGTTGCGCCGCTTCGCTCGTTGGTTCTAGGAGCGAGTTACTGCTCAGCGCGCGTTGTATCGCGCTCAGCACGTAGTTCAGTTGACTCTCCAGCATGAAGATGATCGATGAATGTCCGAGTGAAGTGTTCGGTCCGCTCAACATGAACAGATTCGGGAAGCCCGGGAACATGGTGCCCTTGTAGTGCGCCATGTTCCCGCGCCACGCGTCAGACAGGGGTGCACCACTCGTTGAATGAACCTTCTCCCCCATTGGGTTGTCGGTGACGAAGAATCCGGTCGCGGCGATGATGACATCACACTCATGCAGCCGACCGTCCGAGGTGCGTACACCTCGAGGCTCGACGCACTCGATGGACTGGGTGATGAGATCGACGTTTTCGCGAACGAGCGCGGGGTAGTAGTCATTGCTCAAGAGAACTCGCTTGCAACCCAACCGGTACGAGGGTGTCAATTTTGCGCGCAGTTCGGCGTCGTTGACTTGTCGCTCCAGATGCTCACGCGCAATGGTCTCGGCCCTCGTCATTCGTGCAGGATCCTTCACGAATCCGAGCAGTAGCAGTTCGCGCTTCCAGTAGCCGTAGGCACGGTTCAGTTTCTGAGCGAGCGGTAGGGCTGCGAAGAGACGCTTGGTGCGTTCGAGTACCGGATGGCCCTGGTGGGGTAGTACCCATGACGGCGTGCGCTGAAAGACGTCAAGGTGTCCGACAATCGAGGCGATCTGCGGAACCGTCTGAATCGCGCTTGCCCCCGTGCCAATCACGGCGACCCGCTTGCCCACGAGATCGAGCGAAGTCTGCCAGCGCGCGGTGTGCATGATCGGCCCTTCGAATGTGTCGATCCCCGCGATCTCGGGCAGACGCGGCTCGGCAAGTCCACCTGTCGCGAGAATGACGCACCGTGCGACGTAGAGGCCCTGGCTCGTTGTAATCGTCCAGAGATTCGCGCTGGTGTCAAAGGTGATATCGGTCACGTCGTGGTTGAACTTGATGAGTGGACGAAGGTCGTACTTCGATGCGACGTCTTGAAGGTAGCGCCAGATCTCGGGTTGGTAGCTAAAGGTGTTGGACCATCGGGGATTGGCGGCGAACGAGAACGAATAGAGATTGCTCGCCACATCGCAGCGACAACCGGGATAGGAATTATCTCGCCAGGTGCCCCCAAGGTCGCTCGCCCTCTCGAAGATCGCGAGGTCGTCGATTCCGGCTTGTCGAAGTCGTATCGCGGCACCCAGGCCCGCGAAACCCGATCCAATGATCGCAACGTTCAGCACCATCTCTCGACGTTACACATCAAAGAGTGGTTGCCAGGGCGTTCACGATAGCGTGACTCGGGTGAGCGCACGCCTTCACTTTCGACACTCCTTGGGCGCGGCGGTGCGCTGGACGCGCCAGTACCTGAACGAGGTCGCCACGGTTGGGCCTAGTGATCCCTACGCGAAGCGCTTTCACTACTTCGGTGACCGAGCAGCGCTGATGGCACCCCAGGGCGTTGTCTACAACGAGCGCTACTTATCGATCGGTGATGAGACCCTGGTGGGTCCTAACGTCTGTCTAACGGCCGGCATCAATGGTGATCAGAAGATGCTCACGTGCCCGGTGGTCTCCATTGGCAAGAAGTGCGTGATCGGTCGAGGATCGCACATCATCGGTCACTGGTCGATCACCCTTGGTGACGAAATACAAACGGGACCCTACGTGTACATCACCGACCAGAACCATTCCTATGACGATCCCGATGAGCCAATCGGCTGGCAGACGCCCCATGAAGCGGCGGTCAGCATCGGGTCGGGAAGTTGGATCGGGGCCAACGCCGTCATCCTTCCCGGCACGGTCCTCGGACGAAACACTGTTGTGGCGGCCGGCGCTGTGGTGCGCGGCACATTCCCCGATCATGTCGTGATAGGCGGCGTACCCGCAAAGATCTTGCGCCACTACGACCCGGCGGCGGGGTGGCAGCCGGGTGCGGGCGATGCCTAGGCGTTCATTCGGCGTCGACCTCACACCGCTGCGAGCCTCCGCGCAGTACCGGCGTCTCTACATTGCGGGTTTGGTGACGGCACTCGGCAGTCAAGCGACCTACGTCGCGGTGCCCTTTCAGTTGAAACAGCTCACGAATTCACCCTTTGACGTTGGGGCGTTGGGGCTGGTCGAGTTCGTGCCACTGGTCTTGTTTGGCCTCTACGGCGGCGTCCTCGCCGACCGGATGAATCGTCGGCGGTTGATCATCGCCATGGAACTGCTCTTGATGTTGACGACCGGGCTGCTCTTTCTCAATGCGTCCCTCGCCCACCCCACGGTGTGGGTCCTCTTCGCGAACGCCCTCGTGGCGACGTTCGCCTCGAGCTTGCAGCGGCCCAGTATTGAAGCGCTCAATCAGGTGCTCGTGCCCCATGAACTGCAACGCGCGTCGTCGGTGCTGGTGAACATCCGCTACTACATTGCGTCGATCATCGGTCCGTCGGCGGGCGGTCTGCTCGCGGTGTCAGTCGGGGCATCGTCGGTGTACGCACTCAACCTGGTGACGTTCACGTTCTCGCTCGGACTGCTCTTCAGTCTTCACGTGACCGGCCCGAGCACGAAATTCGACGATGGCGATTTCGCCGCGTTGTGGTCGGGTCTTCGCTACACCTTTTCTCGGCCCGACATCATTGGCACCTATGTCATAGACCTGCTCGCGATGCTGCTGGCATTCCCGGTCGTGATGCTGCCCTTCGTGGCGGAGCGCTTTCACGAGAGTTACGCACTCGCGCTGCTGTACTGCGGTCTGCCCGTTGGGGCATTGGTGGCGACCTTGAGCTCAAATTGGACCAAGCGGGTACGCCGCTACGGACGCGCGGTGGTGATCTCAGCGGCAATTTGGGGCCTGGGTATCGCCATCTTCGGCTACTCGTCCTCGCTCTGGCTGGTCCTGTTCGGACTCGCCGTCGGCGGCGGCGCTGACGCCGTCAGCGGCATTTTTCGTACGACGATGTGGAATGAGTCAATCGCGCCAGACATGCGCGGACGCATGGCTGGCATCGAGATGATCTCCTACTCCCTCGGCCCGACCGCGGGGCAGTTTCGCGCCGGCGTGATGGCAGCGTGGACCACACTTCGTTTCTCACTCACCTTCGGTGGACTCGCCTGTACGGGGTCGGTGGGTGTGGTCGCACTGGCCCTACCGTCCCTGTGGCGCTTTGATGCGAGCACCGACGTCAACGTCGCGCGCGTTCGAGAACTTCGCTCGAGCGAGGGGCTCGACTGATTCGAAGTGCTCCCCGCAGCGCTCGCTCGAGGCTCTACGCTCTTGACATGGCAAAATCGGCGTATCTCGTGACGGTGAGTGGGCCGGACCGCGTTGGTGTCGGCGCCGAGTTGTTCGCCGCCCTTTCTTCGTTGAGTGCACAGAACGCACAGTTGATCGATGTGGGCCAGATAACGATTCGCGGAGCGCTCGTGCTGTGTGCTGAGGTCGTGGTCGATGACACCCTCGGCCCTGACGCGATCCGCGCGGCGCTTCAACTGCGCGACATCGAGGGGCGCGGTATCAGTGCGACCGTCGAGCGTGCGACACCGAGTGAGGTCGTGCATGGTGGGCGCCTCCTCGTCACGCTGCTCGCAACGTCCATCAGTGCCGAACAACTGAACAGCGTCTTTGAGGCGATTGCGCACGATGGCTCAACCTGTGAGCGCATCGTGCACCTTGCGACGTACCCAGTTGATTGCTATGAGCTGGTGGTGCGCTGCAACGAGAACAGTGGTCTTCGAGAGGCTTTGACGCCGGTGGCCAAGGACGCGGGGCTCGACCTCGCCGTGCAGCGAGCCGGACTTCACCGACGAGCGAAGCACCTCGTGGTCATGGATGCGGATTCGACGCTCTTGAAGAACGAGGTCATCGATCTGCTTGCCGACGCGTGCGGATGCGCTGATGAGGTCTCCAAGATCACCGAAGCCGCGATGGCTGGCGAGATTGACTTCGCCGAGTCGCTGCGTCGCAGGGTGGCGCTGTTGAAGGGACTACCCGAATCGGTGATCGACGAGGTTCGTGCGAAATTGACGCTCACCCCGGGGGCACGCACGCTCCTTCGCACGTTGCATCGATTGGGTTACGTGCCCGCAGTGGTCTCGGGAGGATTCGTAGAGGTGCTGGCGCCGCTGCTCGCCGAGTTGCACGTTGACTACCTTGAGGCGAATGTTCTCGAGATCGTCGATGGCAGGCTGACGGGTCGACTCGCGGCACCCATTGTGGACCGAGCCGCGAAAGCTCGCGCGCTCGAGCGCTTCGCCAGTGAGGTCGGGGTCCCCCTTGAGCAGACTGTGGCCGTCGGCGACGGTGCGAACGACATCGACATGATCTCGGTGGCGGGTCTCGGGATTGCCTTCAACGCGAAGCCGGTCGTGCGTGAACACGCAGACGCCGCCCTCTCAGTGCCGTACCTCGACGCCGTGTTGTACTTTCTGGGTATCAGCCGAGAAGAGATAGACACCTAAGTAACTTGAGCGTTCGCATACCGCCTCATGTCCAGCGAATGGGCCTTCGTAGTGTGCGTCGTCTCGTGTTCAATCCAGAGGTGGCGTGGGCCAAGCAGCGCACGCGGTTGCGCGCCGCAATCATGGGCACGCATCCCCTGTTTGACGTCACCGTCGAGACCATCGAGGTCGCCGGCGTTTCGTGTGAGCGGCTGACGCCACTTCGCGTGGAGAAGAGTCGAAGGATCGTCTACGTACACGGTGGTGGGTACTGCGTGGGGTCAGGTGCCATGGGTCACGGTCTTGGTTCGTACTTGGCCGCGTCGTTCGACGCCGAGGTGATCTGCGTCAATTACCGGTTGGCGCCGGAACATCGTGCTCCCGCTGCAGTGGATGACGTCGAGATGGTGCTTCGAAGTCTCGAGGGCCGAACGGTCGTGGCGCTTGGCGACTCGGCGGGCGCGGGGGCGCTCGTCGCGGCATTGCAGCGTGATCCCCACGACGTTCGATCCTTGGTGCTCGTGTCGCCCTGGCTCGATTTGTCGCTCGATCGTGGTCGCGACGAACAACTCGTCGCGCGCGACCCGCTGTTGTCGCCTGAGTGGCTCGCCGCTTGTGCCGCGGCGTACGCGGGGACCGACCTCGCCAATCCCGAAGTGTCGCCACTCTTTGGCAGCTGGCGCGACCTGCCCCCGACACTGGTGGTCGGCGGGGGAGATGACCTCTTGGCCCCCGACGCCCGGCGGGTCGCCGCCCTCGGCCTCGAGCACGTGCGGGTGCGAGAGTTCCCTGATTTTTGGCACGACTTCGCCCTCTCC
>DAIEHI010000026.1 GCA_027355725.1 Acidimicrobiaceae bacterium | reverse complement strand
TCGCCCGGCTGGAGATAGTTGGCGAAGGGATCGTCGCTGCTCGCCGCAACGCCCGCAATCGTCCCCGTCGTGACGAGGTCGCCTGCGCTGTACACCTGAGGCGAGTGATAGGCAATCAATTGGGGAATAGACACCGACATGTGACTGGTATTCGACTTCTGACGGACTTGACCATTGACACGCAACTCCATGTCGAGGTCGTGTGGATCACCGACCTCATCCGCGGTAACGATGTAGGGGCCAATCGGACAGAAGGTATCGATTGCCTTCGAGAAGGAGAACACTCCGGACTCCATCTCTCGACGCTGGATATCACGCGCCGTGATGTCATTGAAGATGAGGTAGCCGGCAATGTGCTCGACCGCCTCCTCGGCGCTGAAGAACTTTCCGGGCTTGCCGATCACCATCGCCATTTCCAACTCGTAATCCAACTCGTTGGTGAGGTTTCCGGGGTAGACAACCGGATCGTCCGGACCGACAATGGCGTCGACATTCTGGAAGAAGACGATTCCCTTGTTTACCGGATGCGACCAGTTGACCCGAACAAGGTCGTTGTGGTGCTCTACGAAGTTTCCGGCGGTGTGAAAGAACTTCTTCGGGATAATCGGCGCACGCAATTGCGCATCCGCCAACTTGACCACCTCGCCGGTCTCGGCGACCTTACCTTCTCGTTCGAAATACGAACGCATCGAATCGCATTCGAACTCCACGATGACGTCTCCGTCGAGGCGACCAACGCGCCCCGACTTCCCCGCGTCAAAAGTGACTAACTTCATACTTATTCCTCTCCGCCCGTTTCGGGCCAATCGCTGAACATCATTTTCATAGTGGTGGGGACTGGGACACGAAGCGTCCTCAGCAACAGCGCCAGAGTCTGGTAGTAGCCCACCAGGACGATGAGCTCGACGACGGCCACCTGACCAATGGACGCCTCTACACGTCCGTACTCATCGTCATCGAGATCACCGCTCACAAGCATCGAACGCACGGCACTCCATATCACGTCCTCGGCCTCGACAAGGTGCGCCGGTCGCCTCCCCGAGCGCACATCGGCAAGTGTCTCGTCGCCGAGACCGGCGGCGCGCGCGAGACGCTCGTGCGCCGACCACTCGAATTCACTTCGGTGGTGGGCGGCAACCGCGAGGATGGCTAGTTCACGAGCTCGATCCGTCAACTGCGTTTGGTAACGGATAGCCGAACCAAGGGATTGGAGCGCTTTGCCCACCGCGGGACTCACCAGCATTGAATTGAACGGGCCCTCCAGACGACCGTCTGCGGCCATGATTGGTGACGCCGCGACGTCCGCCGCGCGGGGACCTCCGACAATGGCGTCATAGACACTTCGCCGCTCATCATCGAGTTCTTCCGGTGCGGGCCACGCCAGTCGGCCATGGGTGTGCTCGGTCATCGTTACGACGCCTCCTTGGCGAACGTCGTGGTGAGCTCCCCGAGCCCCTCAATTTCACTTACCAGGACATCGTCCACGCCGAGGTAACGCGGCGGTTCTCGACGATTGCCGACACCCGCCGGCGTACCCGTGAAGATAAGGTCACCCGGGAACAACGTCACAACCGATGAGAGGCGAGCCACGAGCTCCGCGACACCCCAGATCATCTGGGAGGTCCGCGAATCTTGAACCACCTCGTCATTCAGGCGACAGGTAATACGCAGGTCATCCGGATGCGCGACCATTTCAGTTGGCACCAGGAACGGCCCGGTCGGTCCGAAGTTCGTGAAGGACTTGCCGAGGCTCCACTGCGCTGCCTGACCCGCGAGCTGGACGTCGCGCGCCGATAGGTCCTGGCCGACCATGAGTCCGGCGACCCGATCCCAAGCGCGCCCCTCGTTCACGCGCTGACACGTCTCGCCGATAACCACGACGAGTTCGACCTCCCAGTCGAGGCGAGGGCTGACGATTGGAACCGTCGCAATTGGACCGGCGAGACAACTAGGGAACTTCGTGAAGACCTGGGGAAGGCCTTTGGTATCGTGGCCAGCCTCTTCGGCGTGTAGTCGGTAGTTCAGACCGATCGCGAAGACTTGGCGCGGTGCGGGCACCGGCGGGCCAAGCTGGCTCGCAATCAGTGGTGGCGCGTCGGGACCAATCGACTCGGACCACGAACGAAATGCTGCCCAGTCTTCGAGGACGTCTGCGGGCGTTGGACCGAAGCGCCCCCCACTAGCCCTGCCAACGTCGACGCTGCCGTCCGCACCAAAACTGAGGACCGCTCGTCCAGCGACGTTGGCCAGTGAGCGGGTCATGCGCCGATCATCGAGTAGCCGCCATCACACATGATGAAATTCCCCGTCATGTGTGACGCGTCCTCGGTGGCTAGCCACAATGCCGCGCCCGCGAGTTCTTGCGGTTCCGGGACGCGCCCCATGGGCGTCTGAGAAATTACTCGCTCGCGCCGTCCGTTCAGCCAGTCCGAGCGCGTAAGCGTCGACTCAGTGGACATGAAACCCGGCCCGAAGGCATTGACTCGCACCACGGGAGCGAACGCGGCGGCGTAGGACTTGGTCAAACCGAGTATTCCGTACTTGCCCGCGGCGTACTGCGGCGCACGGGGGCTCCCACGCACCACGACGGTAGAAGCGATGTTCACGATATTCCCGCCACCGACCTCGAGCATTCGCGTTCCATGTTCATGAATCATGAACATGGTGCCCTTGATGTCGACGGCGAGCACCCGGTCGACCACATCCTCGTCGATGTCCTTCCAGGACATCTGGTCCGTCGCGATGTCGCCCACGTTATTGACGAGGACGTCGAGCACGCCAGCGGCCGACCACGCGTCGTCCGCCATCCTGCGGATGTCGGCCGTACTGCGTAGATCGCCCTGAATCACCACCGCTTCACGTCCGTACGCGCGCACGGCTTCCGCCGTCGCCTCGGCTCCAGCGGAAGATTGGTTGTAGTGGACGATGACGTTTCCGCCCTCGGCCGCGACGCGCTTGGCGAGTGTCGCTCCGAAACCGGTTCCGGCACCGGTCACCATCACCCACTTCCCCGCGAACCGCGGGAAGACAACCCCCGTAGCGCCACGCGCCTCTGTTGAACTGCTCACTGTTGTCTCCTCCATCACACCAACGTCCTTCCTCCATCGACATACAAGACCTGCCCGGTTACGAATCCTGCGAGCGACGACGCAAGAAAGAGGACCGGGCCGGCCACTTCCTCGGGGGTCCCGAGCCGACCGAAAGGTACGAGGGCTTCGAGTTGAGCGCGGTGATCATCAGTGTCGAGATAATCACGCGTCAGGTTGGACTCGACGTATCCCGGTGCGACACCGTTGACGGTCACCCCGGCCGGTGCCCACTCGCGCGCCATGACCCGCAGTAGTTGATTCAAGCCGCCCTTGGACGCCGCGTAGGGACCGTGGTTGGCATGACCGAGAAGACCGGCGACCGACGAGATGAAGATGACGCGACCGCCGCCACTTCGTACCATCGATGCACCGGCGGCCTGACCTAAGAAGAATGCGCTCGAGAGGTTGATCGAGAGGACTCGCTCCCAATCATCTTCCCCAATCTCAAGAATGGGACGCCGATCGTTGACCCCGACGGCGTGCAAAAAGATGTCGAGACCGCCGAATTCCTGAACGGCAAGATCAACGGCCTCTCGACAGTCTTCACGCTGGCGCAGATCAACAACGGCGCCACCGACGGCGACCCCGTCAAACGCACGCAGTTCGTCGACCAACGCGGCCACCCGTTCGGAGCTCTGATCCACTACGAAGACGTCGGCGCCGGCCGCGGCGAATGCGGTGGCGCACGCCCCTCCGAGTCCGCCCGCACCGGCTACCAGCACGCGACGACCGCGCAAACCGAGTTGGTCAACTAAGTCTGACACGATCGCCCTGCCCCCCGTTTCGTCTAGTGAAAGTCACTTTTAGTTTAGCAGACACGACGTCATCTACCTTGACCTGGCGTCTCACGTCGCAGGTCGCTCGCCGGCTGCGGATCGCCCCGCCTGATGCACCAATCCGAGCACTTGCGCCTCGAGCTCGACGAACCTCTGGAGTTGGCGAGTCGAACCCTGACTTCTCGGACGTGGCAGATCGATCTTCACTTCGGCCAGGACACGCGACGGACGAGTAGACAGCACGAGCACACGGTCGGACAAGTAGACGGCCTCACCAACGTCGTGCGTGACGAGGAGCGCCGCAAACGACGAACGTTCCCAGAGGTCGCCCACAACATCCTCGAGAAGACCGCGCGTCAAAGCATCTACCGAGGCGAACGGCTCGTCGAGCATCAGAACCTTCGGATCAGAGACAAGAGCTCGCGCGAGCGCGGCGCGCTGCTGCATGCCACCCGACAACTCCCACGGATAACGCGACTCGAATCCCTGAAGCCCCACCATGTCGAGCGCCCCACGTACCCGTGACGATCGTTCCGCCACCGGCAACCGTCGCGCCCCCATGGCCACATTCTTGAAGATCGACAGCCAAGGGAAAAGACTCTTGTTGTACTCCTGGAAGACCACTGAGATGCCGGCCTGGACCTCAGTCAGGGGTTTCCCCCCGAAGCGGACTTCTCCCGCCGTTGGGCGGCGCAGACCCGCCGCCACGCGCAGCAACGTCGTCTTACCCGCTCCGGACGGTCCGACAATGCTCACGAACTCGCGCGGCGCCAACTCCAACGAGACGTCCTGGGACACCTCGTTGACGGAACCGTCGCGGCCCGTGAGCGTCACGCCAACGTGGCGCAACTCCAAGATTGGGTCAGTCATGGACACCTCCGACAATTCCGCGCTGCCACCTGAGTAGCCGGCGCTCGACGAGTAAGAACAGAGAGTCAGCGACCCATCCGATAAGGCACAGCACGAGGACGCCCGCGTAACTGGCAGTGATCTGGAAGGATTGCTGCGCACTGGAAATGAAGAACCCGATGCCAGAGCTGCCACCGAGAATCTCAGCAACGACGAGAACAGCCAAAGAGACACTGATCCCGACGCGCAGTCCGGCAAAGATCTGCGGGCTGACCGCGGGAAGAATCACCTTGGTGAGTAGGGCTGGACCTCGCAGTCCGAGGCATCGAGCCGTGTCAACGAGGGTGGGCTCGAGTGCGGCGGTGGC
This sequence comes from Acidimicrobiaceae bacterium, assembly GCA_027355725.1. Taxonomy (GTDB): domain Bacteria; phylum Actinomycetota; class Acidimicrobiia; order Acidimicrobiales; family RAAP-2; genus RAAP-2. The sequence continues at coordinate 2,525 of DAIEHI010000026.1, read as the reverse complement.
GTTCGCCGTGTTGATGAGCACGGGCCACACCGCCGCAGTCGCGATGATGACCACAACCATCGTCCCACCAAGCCCGAAGAGGACGAGCGCGACCGGAATGAGAAGTGGCGTCGGTAACGAACGAGAAAAGTCGAAGAACGCCGTCGTCCACTCCCGCACCGCTCGGTAGTACCCAGTGAGCAGCCCAACCACGATTCCGATAAGGGCGCTGATGGCGAAACCGATGAGAAGACGAATCACGGATGGGATCAGGTCACTCGTAACGAAGGAACTGGTAAGCATCTGCCACAGCGTGCTCACTGTGGCTGTGAAGGTAGGAAACAGTGCGCTGTGCTTGACAACCGCGACCACTTGCCAAACGAGCATGGCCACGCCCAAGCCAACCCAGCCGAGTCCCCATAACCCGGCCCGTCGGAGGCGTGCGGCGCGGCGCGGCGCGCGGATCACTCCGAGCCCTCTCGCTGATTGGCCCACGGCAGCAGCCGACGGAAAAGTTCGGCAAAACCGGTGTTGAGCACCCACCCGAGGAAGCCTCCGACGACGATTCCGGCGTACATGTTCGCCACGGCGTTGCCCTGTTGTGCCGCAAGTACGTAGGACCCGATGCCACCGGTGCCGCCGACGAGCTCGACCGATACCGTCACCACGAGAGCCAAGCCAACGGCGACCTGAAATCCGCTCGCGATGAGCGGAGCGGCGGCGGGTAGCACCACACTACGAATCAGTGACAATCCGCGCAGTCCGAGCGTGGTCGCCGTCTCGAGAAGGAGTCTCTCAACTTGGGCGACACCGTAACGGGTGTTGATGAAGATCGGCCAGAACGACGTGAACGCGACCAGCCCTGCGGTCATCTTCAAGCCGAGACCAGCAACCAGGATTGCAATCGGTATGAGTGCGAGTGACGGTAGCGGACGCATCATCCTCACCAACGTCTCTGTGAGTGCATCGGCGATCCGAGATCGACCAACGAGCGCACCCATGATCACGCCCGCCACAGTGGCGATCGCGAGTCCCACGGCCCATGCTTCGAGAGTCTGACCCACCGCTGAGAAGAGTACGCCCGCGTTTGAGCCGATCGCCGCGGCCGTGGCGCTGACGCTCGAGAGTGCGGTTGAAGAAACGAGTTGGGTGACGCTGACGAGCTCCCAAAGACCAATGGCGATCACGACGCCACCCGCCATTCGTAGTCGTCTCCGAACCCGGACATTGCGACGTGAACGAAAGTTTCCCATCACCGCGGGTGAGACTACTTGAGTCTCTACCGACTCGAAGGCAACAAGGTCAGGGGCTTCGCGAGACGACGACGCTCGGACTTTCTCCGCTTTGTCCGGTCCCCCCATCTCAGATTTCCGCCTTGCTCATATCGTTGCGTAGCGCAGTTGCCCGGCGACAAACAGCGAGGGCGAGGGCGTCAGCATGACACCCCCGCCCCGCTCGACCATGCAGGCGGCTCAACGGACAGCGCCCGACCAAACCAACCTGGACACTGGCAGCACTCCAGAGATCCACCCGAAACGATGCATCAGGTTCTCCTGGGCCTTAATACTCGTCGTCTGGACAGCCGCTCCCCAGACCGGCAACTTCATATTGGCGACCACCGTCGATGGGATCTGCGTGTAGGTAAGGACGGCCGCTCGCACTGCCGCTGGGTGCGTCTGCGCGTACGCCAGAGACTTGTTCATCGCGGTAATGAAGCTCTTCACCAGCGTCGGGTTTGAATGAATCAGGCCTGTGTTCGCAAAGTAACCAGCGACAAGCATCGATGGCTGCATACCCTCGAACAGCGGGCTCAACAGCTTTCCGCCCTTGGCCTCAATCGCTGAAACGAACGGCTCCACCTCGGTGACGGCGTCCACACTTCCCGACGCGAGTGCGGCAGGCATGTCGGGAAATCCGAGGACCACTATCTTGACTGAACTTGGTGAGACACCGTTCTGCGCGAGAACCGCGTCGAGTGCCAATTCATTCTCTCCCTCGAGTGCATTGGTGGCAATCGTCTTGCCCGCCAACTGCGAGATGGACGTGATGCCGCTGCTGGCGCTGACGAGGATGCCGGACCACGCGCTGCTCGCTGAGCTAGCGGCCTGGTCACCGTTGGCGACGAACTGGACAGGCAGATTATTTGACGCAGCAAGGACGATATTGGCGGTAGCCCCAAAGCCAAACTCGAGCGATCCGCCAACGACGGCACTCGCCACGGCGGCTCCACCTTGAAGCACGTGCGGAATCACCTTCAGATGTTGGGCAGCAAAGAACCCCTGCTTCATTCCCACATAGAGCGGAGCGACGTCGGCAATGGGCAGAACCCCGACTGAAATATTGTGCATGGTCGCTCGCTTGGCGTGCGCGGCGGACGCCGAGCCAGCGCTGACACCGAGCGTCACCCCGGTGAGACCGAGCGCCGCGACGGCGAGAATTCGGGTGAAACGTTGCATGAGCGCCATAGCGCTCCCCCCTTCATCAAGTGTTAGTTTCACTATGCGAAACTAACTTTTATAATTAAGTGACGGTAGCACGACCTCTCC
>DAIEHI010000003.1 GCA_027355725.1 Acidimicrobiaceae bacterium | reverse complement strand
CCACCAACCCCAAAACGCGATGCGAACTCTCACGTCAACACTATCGGCTTCGCCTCGCGGTACCGCAGGTGCCAAGCATTGATCCAACTCACTATTACTGGATCACCCGCCACAGGGTCCAGTAAATCGACTGCTTTCGCTCAACCTAGTCAACTAGTCGTGCCCCTCACTGGTTGCGTCTATGTCGCCAGCGGTCGCGAGCTCTATAATTTGAACGGCGACCACCCTGTACCCGCTGCTCGTGCAGCCACCGCGATCAAGTGCGCCGTCGCCTCTGACTGCGGAGCGATCTAGCTAGGTGAACGAGACCAACTCCAGAAGGTGTCTACGACTGGACTCGTCTCAGTGGTGGACCACTCACGTGACGGGGCCAGTTCACGAACCTAAGGGGCACACGTACGTGGTTACGGATGCAGCCGTGCGCCGTCTCGTCAACCATCGACCTGTCCCCGTGGTTCGTCTGTCTCAGTTCGCGGGAGTTCCCCACGTTCCCACTCCGATCAGAGCCCTCGCGATCGCGAACGTCGCACTCGACGCCCGCGGCAACACCTACATCGCCACATCGGTTGTCGGATACGTCTGGGTCAGAGGTCCAGTCCTCAATGCTGTCTCATTTCGTCGAGCCAGGATCGTACTTGGGGATGATGACTAGACCAGGCCGACCAGGTTCCACTTGCAAAAGAGCGAACAATCGAGACTCGAAGGTCAGCTTGGGCAACCACAACATCCTCCACCGTCAGTGGATAGGAGTCTGGATGGGGGCGTAGCGCCGTGTACTCGACGTGAGTCCAAGTGTCCATTTCTCGTCGTAACTTGTCCCCTGGTACGTCGCGCTCGAAGGAAGCGCACAAACTCATGAGGTGGACGGCGACTGACTGTCTGTTTCTGCGATCCATGTTTGTCGGGTGTTGGGCTGCGTAGCCATCTACGAGCCATTGCGCGACCGTTGGCGCATCGGGTCCTGTCAGTGAGATCTTCCAGTCTTCAAGTGAGCAGTACAACGCCCAGCAGCCAGGAGCTGCGTGCATATACGGATGAGTCGGCCCCCGGAGATCGGGAACGAGAATCCCACACCCGATGCATCGGACTTTGCTTGGCACCATCCTTCAATCTTGCAGCAATAAGACCGGGAGGACCCCCCGCGATCTCAATCGAGGGTGTCCTCCCGGTTCAGTATCTCTAGTTCCGGCCTTCGTCGTTGATCAACTAAGCCGCACTCAATCCCTAGTTACAGGATTTCAACTGCAGCCACTCGTCGCGCCACAACTTGAGCAGACGTAGCAAGAGCCCGCTCGCTGCATGGCGTTGCCGCACTGGTAACACATCGGCGCGTCGCGCTGCTCCGAACGACTCACTGGAGCCGCATGCGTGGTTGCACTAGGCGTGACCTCAATGAGGGTTGGCTGCACGCTCACTCCGACGCTCGGTGTGGCCTGTTCGACCACCTCAGGCAGCGTCGGCTGGATGCGCTCGCTGGTCGACAACACGCCCAACTCCTCACGCTCGCTCGGACTTAAGTAGTCGAGCGCCAAGCGGCGGAAGATGTAGTCCACGAGCGAGGTCGAAATGCGAAGGTCGGCGTCGTCGGTCATGCCCGATGGCTCGAACTTCATGTTCACGTACTTGCGCACGTAGGTCGCGAGCGGCACGCCGTGCTGCAGTCCCAGACTGAGCGAGATGGAGAAGGCGTCCATGATGCCCGCGAGCGTCGAACCCTGCTTGGACACCTTGATGAAGACCTCACCGGGGCGCCCGTCCTCGTACTCGCCAACGGTGACGTAACCCTCGCAGTCAGCAACGCGGAACGCGAAGGTCGTCGACACGCGCCGACGCGGCAGCCGCTCACGCACCGCCCCGACGACCACGTGTGAACCCTCGCTCTTCGCGAGTTCGAGCGCCGCTTCGAGCTTGGTGATCTTCGAGTACAACTCGGCCGCCACCGAATCAGTCGCGGTCACCGACGATGTCGACTCCTCGCCATCCTTCTTCGCGGTCGAGAGTGGCTGGCCCACCTTGCAGTTGTCACGGTAGATCGCAACCGCCTTCACACCGAGTCGCCAGGCATCCATGTGCAGGTTCTCGACGTCTTCGATGGTCGCCTCTTCTGGCATGTTCACCGTCTTTGAGATGGCGCCCGAGATGAAGGGCTGGACGGCACCCATCATCTTCACGTGACCGAGGTAGTGAATGGTGTTGTCGCCCATGGAGCAGGCGAACACCGCCATGTGCTCGGGTCGCAGGCCCGGTGCTCCGACGATCGACTTGTTCTCATCGATGTACGCGACGATTGCTGAGACCTGGTCCTCGTTGTAGCCGAGCTTGCGCAGAGCGCGTGGCACGGTCTGATTGACGATCGACATATTGCCGCCACCCACCAGCTTCTTGAACTTCACGAGTCCAAGGTCCGGCTCGATGCCCGTGGTGTCACAGTCCATCAACAGCCCGATCGTGCCGGTCGGGGCGAGCACCGAGGCCTGCGCGTTTCGAACGCCATGGCGAACGCCGAGGTCAACCGCCTCTTCCCACGCTCGCTGTGCGGCTTGGAGGATGTCACTGGGCGCCATGGACGCGTCAATCTCGTAGGAGGCGTCGCGGTGCATGCGAAGCACGTTGATCATCGGCTCGGCATTCTCGGCAAAACCCTCGTGAGGTCCCATGCGCCCCGCAGTGCGCGCGCTCGTGGCGTAGGCGTGACCGGTCATGAGAGCGGTGATCGCCGCCGCCCACGCACGTCCTTCATCTGAGTCGTAGGCTAGTCCCGAGGCCATCAACAACGCCCCGAGGTTCGCGTAGCCCAAGCCGAGCTGGCGGAACTTGCGTGAGTTCTCACCAATCATCTCGGTCGGGTAGTCCGCGGCACCCACGATGATCTCCTGTGCGGTGAAGAGCACCTCGATCGAAGCCTTGAAGGCGTCGACGTCGAAACTGCCGTCGGTGCGCAGGAACTTCATGAGGTTGAGACTCGCGAGGTTGCACGCCGAGTTGTCGATGTGCATGTACTCCGAGCACGGGTTCGATCCGTTGATGCGATCGGTGTTGGACGACGTGTGCCACTTGTTGATGGTGGTGTCGAACTGCAGGCCCGGGTCCGCGCACTCCCAGGCGGCGCGTGCGATTTGGCGCCACAGGTCACGAGCCTTCACGGTCTTCACCGCACGACCGCCGTGGCGAGCCGTCAGATTCCAGTCGCCGTCTGAGAGCACTGCGGCCATGAAGTCATCTGAGATGCGTACCGAGTTATTGGCGTTCTGGTACTGGATGGAGTGGATGTCCTTGCCATCGAGGTCCATGTCGAACCCGGCGTCTCTCAGCACGCGAGCCTTCTTCTCCTCATTCGCCTTGCACCAGACGAACTCCTCGACGTCGGGGTGGTCCGCGTCCAAGATGACCATCTTCGCGGCACGACGAGTCTTGCCGCCCGACTTGATGGTGCCCGCCGACGCGTCAGCACCGCGCATGAACGACACCGGGCCGCTCGCAGTACCGCCACCTTCGAGCATCTCGGCACTGGAGCGGATCTTTGACAGGTTGACCCCGGCTCCCGATCCGCCCTTGAAGATGATGCCCTCTTCGGTGTACCAGTTGAGAATCGATCGCATGGAGTCCTCGACCGCGAGGATGAAACAGGCGCTTCCTTGCTGGGGGACGCCCTTCACCCCGATGTTGAACCACACTGGTGAGTTGAACGCGGCCTTTTGGGTGATCAGGAGGTGCTTCAACTCTGCGCGGAAGGTCTCGGCCTCCTCCTCGTCCACGAAGTAGTCACTGTCGATGCCCCAGGTGGCGATGGTGTCGACGATGCGGTCAACGACCTGCTTCAGGCTCGTCTCACGCTCAGCGGTGTTCAAGGTGCCACGAAAGTACTTCTGGGCGAGGATGTTGGTCGCGTTGAAGGACCAGGACGCGGGCACCTCGACGTCCAACTGTTCAAAAGCGACGCTGCCGTCTCGAAAGTTCGAAATTCGTGCGTCACGACGATCCCAGACGACCTCGTCATAGGGATGACGGTCCTCTGTTGTGAAGAACCTACGGAGTCCAATTCCTAGTCGCTGTGGTGCGATCGCCATATCAATCTCTCTTTTCTACCCAGTTCCGACACTTCGAAAATGCCCCCAGCGCCGTCAGGCCGGAGAGTCAAGGCTAGTGCCTCTGGGCTCCTCAACCACTATATGTAGTGGTTAGTCCGAAATGCGTCGCAAGATGCTGTGTCATTACAGCACTGTAATTACATGGCGTCAACTCTTTTTGGCTCATTTCAAAAGAATTCTCTTACCCGAAACCAATGGCTCCGGAAAACCCTGAAAAATCACTAACCTCGGCTCGATGGACCTCATTCTCGCCCTCGACGCCGGCACGACGGGGGTGAGGACGCTGGCCTTTGACGAGGGGGTGCGCGTCCTAAACAGCTCCTACCGCGAGCTCACCCAGCACTTCCCCCGCCCCGGCTGGGTCGAACACGACGCCGCCGAGATCGCCGACCTCGCGGTAGCGACCATGCGCGACGTCGCGACCTGGGCCCTCGAACAGGGGCATCGGGTCGTGAGCGTCGGTATCACCAATCAGCGAGAGACAACGGTCGCGTTCGATCGAGAAACGGGTCATCTCGGCCATCGCGCACTCGTCTGGCAGGACCGACGCACCAGCGAACTCTGTCAGCAACTGAGCGACCAGGGTCACGCAGACGCCGTGCGAGCGCACACGGGCCTCGTGCTCGACTCGTACTTCTCAGCCACCAAGATGAAGTGGCTCCTCGATCACGGTGTGCTCGATGCAGCACTCGCGCCGAGCCTCGCCACCATCGACACCTGGCTCGTGTGGTGGTTGAGCGGAGGGGTTGACGGTGGTGTCTACTGCACGGAACCTTCGAATGCGTCGCGCACGATGCTCATGGACCTCGACACCCTTGATTGGTCCCCCGCGATGGCGAGCTTGTTCTCAATCCCCCTCGACACGCTCGCCGACATTCGACCGTCGACAACTAATTTCGCCACCATCAGCGCCGAAGTCATCCCAGAACTCGCGGGCGTCTCGATCACGGGCATCCTCGGCGACCAACAAGCCGCGCTCTTTGGACAGGCTTGCTTCGACACGGGCATGGTGAAGGCCACCTACGGCACGGGGTCTTTCGTGCTCGCCAACGCCGGCGAGAGTTCACCAGGCGTCTTTGATGGTCTGATCACCACCGTCGCCTGGGACCTCGGTGCCTTCGGTCCCGCCACCTACGCCATCGAAGGTTCCGCGTTCGTCGCCGGAGCCGCCGTGCAGTGGCTGCGCGACGAACTTGGTTTCATCGAACGCGCCGAGGACCTCGAAGCACTCGCCTCGAGTGTGCTCGACAGCGGTGGCGTGCACTTCGTGCCCGCATTCAGCGGGCTCGGCTCACCGTTCTGGCGAGGCGACGCGCGAGGGTCCATCACGGGCCTCTCGCGCGGTGCTGGTCGCGCCCAGATCGCTCGTGCACTCGTTGAATCACTCAGCTATCAGGTTCGAGCGATGACTGACGCCTTTCGCGCGAGCGGCGTTGAACTCTCCGAGATCCGCGCCGATGGGGGCGCTGCGTCAATGGACCTTTTGATGCAACTGCAGGCAACGAACTCACGCCTCGATGTTCGAAGGAGCCTCTCCCTCGAAGCGACTGCTCGAGGCGTTGCGACCGTGGCGGGACTCGAGATCGGTGTGTGGCATTCGCTCGAGCAACTGAGTGGACTATGGGAATCGGACCATCATTTCGCTCCAAGTGACCCCGTGGCGGTTGATCTGGGCTACGAGGCGTGGCTGCGGGCGCTCGCTCGCGCGTAGCACTAGTTTCAAGTGAGACCAGGGGGGGGACTATGCACGAGATCGCGTCGCAGGTCATCAGAGAGGGCCTGTCGTTCGGCGAAGGCCCACGTTGGCACGGGGGCCGGCTCTGGTACTCGGACTTCTACCGCCACGGCGTCTTCTCCATAGACGCCCATGGCCACGACGAGCGACTCGAGCACACGGTGGCTAACCAGCCCTCGGGGCTCGGCTGGCTCTCCAATGGGGACTTGCTCTGCGTCTCGGCGACTGACCACCGGGTGCTGCGCTTCAGTAACGGCGAGGAGACCACGTTCGCCGACATCAGCGCCCACTGTGGATTTTGGGCCAATGACATGGTCGTCTCCTCACATGACTTTAGTTACGTCGGGAATTTCGGCTTCGACCTCGACACCCTTTTGCGTGAGGTCGGTCCAGAAGGTCTGCTCAGCTCGCCGCCACCCACGACCAACGTGGTCGTGCTCGACCCCGGCGGCAACATCATCCAGGTCGTGCCCGACATGGCGTTCCCCAACGGCAGCGTCATCACGCCCGATGGTTCGACGTTGATCGTCGGAGAGACCATGGCCTTTCGCCTCAGCGCCTTTGACATCCACAGCGACGGTACCTTGAGCAACCGGCGGGTGTGGGCGCAACTCGATTTCGTCGCCACCGACGGAATGTGCCTCGACGCCGAAGGACAGATCTGGCTCGCCAACGCACTCACGAACCGCTGTCTTCGCGTGAAAGAAGGTGGCGAGATCACCGCAGAAGTCACCACGACCCAGACGGCGTTCGCGTGCATGCTCGGTGGCGAGGAGCGCACCACGCTCTACGTCATGACCGCACCGACGAGCGACCGCTTCAAGATCGCCGACCAGACCCTGGGTCGCATCGAGGCAGCGAACGTGAGCGTCGCGGGCGCCGGACTCCCGTAGGAGCTGTGGTGTCCCACGTACCCGCGCGCACGCTCGACGAGAACGAGTTGTCGCGTATCGCGGCCGAGGCGTACCTGTACTTCTATCCCCTGGTGCTGATGGAGACGACCCGACGCGTCGCCACCAATTCGCCTTATTCGACAACGTCCCCACGCGGGCCCATGGGTACCCTCGTGCACTCGCGCGCCTATCCGAGCGCCCAGTTCAAGACCGTCGTTCGTCCCAACTTCGACACCCTGTACTCAAGCGCATGGCTCGACGTCAGTGCCGAGCCCTACGTGGTCTCACTGCCTCGCGTCGACGAGCGCTTCTTCATGTTCCCGCTCTATGACATGTGGACCGAAATCTTCGCGTCGCCCGGCACGCGAACGAGCGGCAACGACGCGTTGTGCTTCGCGATCTGTGCGAGGGACTGGCGTGGTGAACTGCCCGAGGGCGTTTCGCGTATTGACGCCCCCACGCCGGTCGTCTGGATCATCGGTCGACTCGAGACCCGCGGCGAGCACGACTACGCAGCGGTACACGAACTCCAGGACCAGATGCTCATCACGCCCCTCTCGCGCTGGCCGCACTTCGAGCCTTCGCACTTCGTGAGAGACGAAAGCATCGACATGAAGACGCCGCCGATGTTCCAGGTCGAGCGCTTGGACGCTCGCGAGTTCTTCCTGCTCGCGAGCTCGCTCGCCACAATCCATCCACCCCACACCACGGACTGGTCAATGCTCGCCCGTCTGGCGCGAACGGGACTGACGGTAGGGGCGCCCTTCGACCTCGATGAGTGTGACGAGGTGACTCGCAGCGCGTATCAGGGTGCGCCAGCGGCCGCTCGCGAGATCATGCGACGACGCTTCTCGACAATCGCGCCGCTCGTGAACGGTTGGTCCTGCGTACCTGACATGGGCGTGTGGGGCAACAGTTATTTGAAGCGCGCCATGATCGCAAAGACCGGACTCGGGGCGAATCCCCAGGAGGAGTCGATCTATCCGAACCTGCAGCGAGACCGCGCGGGGAATCCCCTGCACGGCGCTTCGAGGTACCTCGTTCACTTCGAGCCAGATCAACTGCCACCAGTCGACGGATTCTGGTCAGTCACCGTCTACGACGAGCACGGGTACCAGGTCGCCAATGAACTCGACCGGTTCGCCCTCGGGGACCGCGACGAACTCGACTACGGACCCGATGGTTCGCTGACGATACTGCTCAGTCATCAGCCCTCACTCGAGTACTCGGCGCACAATTGGTTGCCGGTACCCGAAGCGCCCTTCGCTCTCACGATGCGACTCTACCTGCCACGTGACGCAGCGCTCTATGGGTCATGGCACCCGCCCGCGGTCGACCGGCTGAGCTAAGCGAGCCTGGTGAGCGCCTTTCGCAGGTTTCTAATCGCCTGATGGGTTCGCATCTCATTTTCAATGAGCGCGAAACGCACATGGCCATCGCCGCCGTCACCGAATCCGACACCGGGACTCGTCGCGACGTCGGCCTGCTCGATGAGGAATTTGGAGAACTCGAGGGACCCCATCTCTCGATACGCCTCGGGGATCGGCGCCCAGATGAACATCGACCCCTTGGGCGCAGCCACCGGCCAGCCAATGCGATTGAGGCCCTCGATGAGCAGGTCACGTCGAGTCTGGTAGATCTCTCTCAGTTGGTCGGGGTAGTCAACCGCCTCATTCATGGCCACGATCGCGGCGATCTGCACCGGTTGGAAGGTGCCGTAGTCGAGGTAGCTCTTCAACTTGGTGAGCGCCGCCACGATCTCGGCGTTGCCCACGAGGAATCCAACGCGCCAGCCCGCCATTGAGAACGACTTGGTGAGGGTGTAGAGCTCGACGCAGCACTCCTTCGCGCGCGCAACCTGCAGGATCGACGGTGGCTGGTAGCCGTCGAAGCCCAGGTCGGCGTAAGCGAAGTCGTGACAGACAATGATGTCGTGCTCGAGTGCGAACGCAACCAAGCGCTCCATGAAAGAAAGGTCCACGCACGCGCTCGTCGGGTTATGGGGGAACGAGCAGATGATCACGCGAGGCTTCACCTCAGCGTGCTCCCAGGCGTTCACCAGTCCTTCGAAGAAGTCATCACCCGGGTCGGTCGTGGTGGTGCCGGGGTCGTGCATTGGCACGGTGATGACCTTCGCACCCGCAAAGCCCGGACCCGCAAGATGGATGGGGTAACTCGGACTCGGCACGATCGCGGAGTCACCTGGCCCGAGCAGCACCCACATGAGGTGCGTGAGCCCCTCCTTCGCCCCGATGGTCGTCACGACCTCGGTGTCGGGGTCGAGGTCGACGTCAAAGAGCTTCTTGTAGCGCTTCGCCATCGCGAGACGCAGGTTCGGGATGCCGCGGCTCGCGCTGTAGCGGTGGTTCTTCGGGTTGTGGGCGGCCTCGGCGAGCTTCTCCACGGCGATCGTGGGGCTCGGCAGGTCGGGGTTGCCGAAGCCAAAATCAACGACGTCACGACCCGCACTTCGTGCCTCGGCCTTCAAGCCATTGATCTGTGCGAACACGTACGGTGGCAAACCATTGATGCGACGAAATTCCATCACGGAAACTTACTACTCAATGTCCGTCGCGCCACGCCTTCAATCGATTGATCTCGATCTGGGGGCTGAGCACCGCCCACGTTGCACCCGCGTCTCGCACCGCGTCGAGCGTCGAGGTCAGATCGTCGGGCACCGGACCGGCCCAGTTGGTCGGGCCCGATGAACTCAACGTCGCAACGCGCTCGGGCGTCGCACCCCAGAGATTGATCTCGACACCGAGTTCGCGCGCGAGTGCATTCGTCGCTTCGCCGCCGGCTCCGATCCACACGGGCATATGCCCCTTGAGAGCCGCCGCGGTGTCACGAAGGAGCGAGCGTCGCTCGCGTGCGTCTTGAAAACCAAGTCCGTAGGCGATGTTCTCCTGCGCCGACAGCCGGTCACCGGTCCCGAGGGCCGCGATGACCCGACCCGGGGCAAACGACGCCAGCGTCAAGAACTCGTCAACGAGGTACTGACTCGACACGAGGCCCACCCGGGCGACCAGCGGCCCTACGAACAACCGCTCGTGGCGTCGAGCCACGGTGGCGAGCAAGGGGAAGGGCGCCAACGACGGTCGCTCGGGCGAGCCCATTGGCCACAGGTGGTCATAGGCGAAGACGCCGTCGAGACCCGCGCTGGCCGCTTCGCTGGCGAAGTTGAGTGCGTCGTCTGGCCCGTCACGAAACGTGGGCAGCAGAACGCCGAGCTTCACGAATTTCGCTCGAAGGCCACGAGTGCCGCGCCCATCGCACCCGAACGCGGACCGAACATCGACGTGGTCACCGTAATGGTGGGTCGAGCGTCGTAGCCCTCGACGAGGTCGACCAGGTACTCGCGCGCGAAGGGCAACACCAGGTCCGAGGCGCTCGAGAGACCCCCTCCGATGACGAAATGTCCACAGTCGAGGATGGCGGCGAGATTCGAAAGACCGAGCGCCAACCACCACCCGACCTCGCGCACGAGCGTCAGCGCCTCCTCGAGCCCCTCTGCGGCCGCGGCGGTGACGTCCTCAGCGGTGACGTCCTCGGGACTACCGCGTCGACTCACGAGCGTCGCCAGTCGACCCGCGAGGGCGGCCTCACGCGTCATGCGACCGAGTCCTCCCCCCGAGGCGTAGCGCTCCCAGCAGCCGTGGCCCCCGCACAAGCAGGGTGCGCCGTGGGCTTGGACGACCATGTGTCCGATCTCGCCTGCGAAACCGCTCCTGCCACGTACGAGTTGTCCGTCGGCGATGACACCCCCGCCGATGCCGGTGCCGAGGGTGACCATTACGAAGTCCTCGATGCCGCGGCCCGCACCCCACTCGTGCTCGGCGAGTGCCGCGCAGTTCGCGTCGTTCTCACAAAAGACCTTCGAACTGCCCAGCGCGACCCCGAGCAGAGCACCCAGGTCCGCGCCCGACGCCGACTGCAGGTTCGGCGCGAATGCGAGGTGTCCGTCACGTCGCATCAGTCCCGGAAGGCCGATGCCGACGGGAACGTCGGCGACTTTGAGGCCGTGCACGGTGGCGAGTTGTTGGATCTGATCGGTCAGGACCGCCGCGGTTGCCTCACCCGCACCGTGTCGCGCCTCGTGGGGGGTCTTTGACTTCACTTCACCGAGCACGCGCCCGTCGCGTGCCACGATGAGTGCGAGCGCCTTGGTGCCGCCGACGTCGATGCCGATTGAGACCTCGCTCACTGGACGGACTCGGCTCTGGCCTTGAGTTCATCGAGCGCCTGGGTCTGGATGCGGTGCGCAGCGCGTGACTTGATGAACTGGGGAATGGGCACGAGCAACTCGACCTCGAGGTCATAGGTCACCTTGGTACCCGTGTCGGTCGCCTGGAGCAGGTACTGCCCCTTCATCGACGCCGTGATGTCGCCACTCGTCTGGATCCAACTGAGTTGCTCGGGGGCGCGACCATAGTCATAACGCAGCACGTAGGTCGTCGAGCGTCCAAAGGCGGCGGCACGAAACTGCACCGCCAGAGCTCGACCTTCATTGTCGCGCTCGAGCACGTCGATCCTCTTCAGGTCGCTGAACCAATTGACGTAGTTGGAGAAGTCCGTAATGACTCGATAGACCGTGTCGGGTGTCGCATTGACCATGATTGAAACTGTCGCTCGTTGCGCCATGGTCCCTCCTCGACGTACACCTTAGGGCAGTCACTCAACGTCGACGAAGTGGTCGAACTCGCGCAACTCGCTACTGAGCGTCGCCGCCAAGATGTCCCAATCGAAACGCGTGATCGCGAGCTCGCGGGCGTTGAGCGCGTAGCCAGCACGTCGATCTGGATTAATGAGCAGGTCCCTCATTGAATTGGCCAGCGCTCGCGCACTGCGCGAATTGGCAACGACCTCACCGGTCACGCCGTCGATGACCGCTTCGTGGCTTCCTCCAGATCGTCCCGCGACCTGCGCCACTCCGCTCGCGGCCGCCTCGACGAACACGATGCCAAAGCCCTCTTGCTCAAGTCCCAACCAGCGACTGCGACAGTCCATCACCATGAGGTCGCTCGCGCCCAGCCACTCACTCAAGTCCTCGTCGCGCACTCGACCGAGGAAGGTGACCGGTGCATCGAGCCTGCTCGCCAGCCGTTCGAGACGGGCACGATCACGACCAGCGCCACCGATGGCGACGTGCAAGTCGGGAAAGGTGGCGCGCAAGCGAACACTCGCGCGAATGAGTGTGTCCATGCCCTTTCGAGGCACGAGTCGCGAGTAGGAACTCACGAGCAAGGCGTCTGCTGGCAGGCCAAGCGACGTTCGCACTTCTGCGCGCCGTGAAACGTCGAGGGGGCGAAATTTCGTCGTGTCGACGCCGGGAGGCACGCGAATGACTGGTGGCATGTGCTCAGCAGCCACTCGTCGGGCCTCGGCCTCAGGGTACGTACCGGCGCAAATGGCCACGCTCGCATGTTTAAGGACGTAGCGAAATGAGGACGCCACGAACGGCAGTCGACCGGGAATCGCCACTTCAGCCCCGTGCAGCACCACGCCGTACGGCCGTGACAGACGCGGCCCGAGCAGTCCGAGTGGCCACGCCGGATCCAACAACACCAGGTCTGGTTGATGGCGCTCGATCGCCTCTTCAATCGAGGCGAGTGCTCTCGGGGTCGGCACGAACAGCGTTCGCTCCTTCACGCGCTCGATCGTCAACTCGGAGTGTTCATCGAAAGCGCGAGCGTCGTCGTGTGACGACGCCGTCAACACAACCCCCCGACCTGGTTCGAGGCGACGCCAGAGTTCATGAAGGTAGACCTGAATTCCTCCAACTTTGGGAGGGAAGTCGTTGGTCACCAAGAGGTGGCGCGCCATGGCACCACGCTAGCCAATACGGACAACTACGAAGGACTCGACGCTGGCCGATGCTGGAACTTGAGTCGAGGCATCATGCCTTGCGCGCTGAGGAGTTGGACGACCTGCGCGTCAGCGCTCGTCATCACCAATTCATCAGGTGTGTCGCCGAGTACGAAACTGACCAGACAGTCCGCACAGTCGGGCGTGCCCCGACGGATGCAGTCATTGCAGCTGATTGATAATTCGATGCCGTTTGTCATCTCACACCTTTCATCTGTCCCAACTCTTATGGGGGTGTGTGACATCTCAAAGGAAGGCGCGCATCTCGTCTGCGACCTGTGACGGTCCAAAGACCACACCTTCACTCACGACTTCACGGGTCGATGCGTCAATGACGACGTAGAACGGGGGCCAGCGCACGTCGAGTTGCTCGAGTAACGCGGGGGCGATCAGGATCGGGTGGCGCGACTGTGACCACTCGCCGTCGTCGTCGCCCGTTGCGCTCACGATGACCACGTCAATCGTTTCGAACTCATCAAGGGTCGACTCGACGAAGTCACGACAGCCATCACAGCGGGTCTTGATGGCAACGACCAGCGTGACGCCGCTGAACGTGTGAGACCTCGACTCGCCGGCCAAGGTCACGGCGGAGAAGGACGAAGGGGCCGGCCTGCGACGCGGTGCGTCAAAGGACCGCACGGCTACTCGGACTCGTTGAGGACCTCAACGTCGCGACCGTGTCCGCACCATCGACACGTCACCGATTCGATGGTCGTGGCGATCACCTCGGGTTCTTCGATCGATAACTCACCACCAACCGTGTAGTGGTGAAACGATCGAATGGACGTGGTTTCCACGACGTCGAAGCGCGTCAAGTTTCCACAGGCATTGCAGCGGTAGCGAGTAATCACGATAAGTACGGTAGTGGATGGATGGAGCGACTAATCCACTCGGCGTTGGTGACGACGACGCGGATTGATCTCGAAGTTGTGAACATTGGGCGGATCGAAGTCAAAAACGGTGTCGTAGGCCACGTCATCTCGTTGCAGCGCCATTCTCTCTCGCTCGATCAATCGGCATAGGGCGCTCGGGTGACGAACGAGACCGAGGTACACCGCACCCTCTCTCGTATCGAGGGTGACCACCCCACGCCTACTCAATCGTTCCAAGAAACGCTGGTCGACGTTGGTCGCCACCACCTCATGCAGGGCGACCTCACCGCGATGTTGCTCGAGTGCGCCACCTTTTATGATGACGCGCTGGTTGGTCACGTACACCTTGTGCGAGCGCCAACGCCACGTGCGTGTCGCGACGACGAACAGACACGGCACCACGACGACGATCCAGAGTGCGGTTCGAATCGAATACAAGAAGTGCACGTGGCTCGTCCCGAGTTCGACCAACGTGACCGCCAACACGGTCGCCAGCACTGGGACGGCCAGTCCCCGAGCAACCGGGGTGATAGTAATCACGCGCTGCTCGCCGTAGCGCCAGACGACCTTCCTGCTCATGACACCATGCTAAGGACTCTGCGACGCAAAACGCAGTACCACGGGGACTCATGTGACACCTCGCACCTAGTCTTTCAAGATGAAATCCTCGCGCCCCACGTCCTGGACCGCTCCCTACCTCGGGGTCGCGGTCACGTGGGGATGTTCCTTCATCTTCATAAAACTGTCACTCGGCTTTCTCTCGCCCTTTGGTGTGGCCTTCATGCGATGCGCACTCGGCGCCCTGACGCTTTTATTGGCCGCAATCGTTATGCGCCAGCCCCTGCCTCGTGAACGCGTTGTCTGGCTTCATCTCTGGGTCGTGGCACTCTGCATCAACGTCATACCCGGAGTGCTCTTCGCACTCGCCGAGACGAGAACCACCTCGATCCTCGCGGGCCTCATCAACGCCATGACGCCACTGAGTGCCCTGTTCTTCATCGCCGTGGTGTTTCGCGACGATCCGGTGACGCCCCGTCAACTCCTCGGTCTCGGCTTCGGCTTCATAGGGGTGCTCACCGTGCTCGGCGTGTGGCAGGGGCTCGGGCGAAATCCGTGGTGGGCAGTTGGTGCGCTCTTGGCTTCGGTGACCCTGTACGGACTCGTCTTTCCCTACTCGCGGCGCTACCTCATGCCGAGAGGCCTTCACCCGGTGTCGCTCGCCGGGGCCCAACTCACCTTGGCGGCGTTCACGTTGCTGCCGACCTTCGCGTTCCTTGGCACCAATGGCCACGGCGTGAGCCTTCGAGCCGTCCTTTCCATCACCGCGCTCGGCGTCTTCGGGAGTGGTTTCGCGTTCATGTGGAACTTTCGTGTCATCGAACTCGCCGGAAGTTCGATCGCGAGCACCGTGACCTACCTAACCCCCGTAGTCGCCATCATCGTTGGCATCGCCTTCCTGCACGAATCAATCACCTGGTTCGAACCGGTCGGGGTGCTCTTGATACTCCTTGGAGGCGCGATTGCCAATCGGCAGTTACCGATTCGTCGCTAGACGTTCCTCAATTGGCGCGCCGCCATCTCGAAGTACGACGTCATTTCATCGAACTGCTCATCGTTCAACTCATCTCGAACACTCGTCAGTGCCGCGTTCATCGCACTGAGCCACCCGTCGCGCGCCTTCTTCGAGATGCGAAACGGGGCGTGGCGCATGCGGAGTCGCGGGTGACCACGCTGCTCCATATAACTGGGCGGCCCACCCCAGTACTGGCTGAGAAAAAGCACCATGTGCAACTTGGCTTCGCTCAGGTCCTCTGGGTACATGGGACGCACCGTCTCGTCGGATTCGAGCGCCTCGTAGAACGCTTCGACCAATCGTTCGAAGAATGGCTGACCACCCACCTGCTCGTACAGCGAAATCTCCATGCCAACACGCTAGAGGGTGTGCTCTAGACTGGTTCGAGTCTCGCGAGAGACGTGCGGGTGTAGCTCAATGGTAGAGCTCCAGCCTTCCAAGCTGGATATGCGGGTTCGATCCCCGTCACCCGCTCCAACGATTTTCGT
>DAIEHI010000023.1 GCA_027355725.1 Acidimicrobiaceae bacterium | reverse complement strand
GGCCGACGAGAGCCCCGCCCCGAGCCCGAGCGCGACGATTGCGGAGAGCGCGCGCCGTAGCGTCGCGGTCGGCTGGTTTCGCGCGAGTCGCACCAGGGACGCGCACTCGAAGGGGGTATAGGGAGGCTGCACCGGTTGATAGGAGATGACCTGCGGAGCAGACGCGGGAGCGAGCCGTCTCACCGCGCGACGCAGCGCCGAACGGACCGTGGCGCGTGTCGAGTCGGGCGACGCGCCGACCGGTCCGGCGAGGTACGCCTCCACCAGACCCCGCTCGAGGAGTTCGGCCGGTCGCAGCGCCTCGGTCGGCGACGGTCGCGACGGACGGGTCGCCACCCACAGACAGAAGCGCGCGAGGATCCCCATCTGAGTGCGTACCCAGCTGACGCTCGGCGGTTCGTAGGCGGTAGCCAGGTGACGCGTGGCGCCTTCCACGAGCGCCCAGTTCGCGTCGCAGAACTGGTGGGGACGAAAGGCCGCGACGGCATCAGCGATCTCGGCACCCAACTCGGGCAGCTCGCCCACCTCGACGTGCTCGCGTACAGCGCTTACTCGCACCGCCTCGCGCTGCGCGATCTCCGCTTTCGCGGCTCGAACCGCCGCGGTGCGCGATAGCGGCTTGGCCACCTTGGGCTTCACCGGCTCGGCCTTCGTTGAGTGAACGACACGGACCCCCATGGGCTCGACGTCGCGGGCAACCCTGAGCTCCACGGTCGCACGGACGGCTGGCCCGACAGTGCCCAGCTCGCCTGGTCGTGCACACGCCACTTCGGTGAGTCGGTCGATGTCCCAGTCGGCCAAGGCGAGCTCGGAGATGAGGCCTTCGAAGATCGTGGCCATCACTGCGTAGCCACAGCGGCGATAGGACTCGGCCAACGCCGTAAATGATCCGCAGTCGACGACCGTCGTCCAGAAGCGTCGAGCCGCCGGCCGGTGCTTCACCCTCCTCACTGCGGTCGTGTCCGGGATCGTCCCGATGGCTCGTGCGACGCGGCGCAGGTAGGGGCGGGCGACACGGTGCTTGGCCGTAGCGGCGACGAACGCCTCGACGTACGGCTCCCGCAGGAGGACCTCAAGGTCGGGCGAAGCAGTGCGGTCCCAGGCTGGATGCCAGACGAGGAACCGTGCCAAGTGCCCGAGCAAGACCATGGCCGACTCGTCGGTGGACACGCCCGTGGCCACGACCGCAGTGACGGCGGCCAGTCGGGCTAGGTTCCACTGGTCCTTGGAGAGTCCCCGCGGCTGATACTGGTTGAGCTTTTCCGAAAGTCGGTCTTGTGACATGCCGACAACTCGTTCCAACCGAGATTCGAGGCGCACTCGACGATGTTTAGGGCCGCCACCCACACCTCAGACCGGAATCGTAGACTCGCTTGGTTTCGAGCTCCAAGATCTGGGCTCTCCGGTGTCACAGCAGAGCATGACCGGTGAATCAGAGCCTCGTCGCTACGGCGGTACCACCATCGTCGAACTTAGGATCGCCAAGGGCGTGAAGATGCGGTGGCCCCAAGTGCACGCCCGATCCAACTGGTCTCCGACAGCTGCTGAACCGTTCGTTTTTCGTTGCGAGCACCACCTTCGGGCCAACGTCCTCCAACGAATGGCGTGGTATGGGCTCGACCAGTCACCGGATGCGGTGACCCGACTCGATAATGCTTTCCATAGCCCGCAAGGATGGGCGGCCTTTCGTCGCCGCGTGTCTGGGTCCATCGGCGTGGATGCGTGGTGCCAGAAGCTCGACGCACAAGTACGAGCACAGACTTCATGGCGTTCACGTCTCCCGGAGCACCATTCCAACGGGGCCGTCGAGGCCGCACTGGCGACGACGAAGAGCGCCATCGACGACCGTCACGCCGTGCTGCGCAACAAGTTCCGGACGAACCAGCTGCTCGAGCTCGTGCGCGCCAACATCAACCACCAGGCCGACGTGACGACCTTCGCGCGCACACTGCGCACCAGTCTCGAGGCTGGTGCCACAACCGAGCGCCAACTCAGCTGTGTGGACCGCGGGACGCGCACGATGCAGGTGAACGGAGTGCTGGTGCAGGCCACGGCGGTGTCGTCGCTGCGCCGGTAGCAGGAAAAGGCATTTCCCTGCGGGCGGGCGGCGAACTCGTCATCCGCCAGTGTTTAGGGTTCCTGCAAATGAATGGAGACTTGCGTCTCTCAGGCCCATTGCACTCCCAAGGACCCAGTAGAAGCCCACACCGACAGCTGTAGTTCTTACTGCGCCGAGACCCCTAACCACCTGGCATCCAGCGGGATACACGTTGATGGCCGCTCCGCCCATGCCTTTCTCTCCCCTAACCGCAAAAACAAGATGGTACGAGACGAAAAACGCGGCAGGACAGTCCGGGACACTCTTCGACGCGTTGGACAGCGCACAGGCTGAAGTCGCAACCGCTTGCGCGGCGCCGACGTTCGTGACTTTTACGACCGCAGGAAACGTGAAAACGAAACGATCACCTGGTGCTCTCCTGGTGACTACCAGCCGGTCCACTCGGGGAATCACCTGGCAGAGGTGGGCAATGTGGATTGGACTGGTTGAAGTGGTCGACGCCCCCGATGCTGGCCCTCCGTTCACACACAGAAAGAGGACGGACCCGACCGCCATCGAAATAACCGAGCTGCCGCGCCACCACTTCATCTCGTGTCCCCTGTCTCAACGTCTCTCTCCCGTGAAATCTTGCTCCGTTTCGGCTCTTCTCACAAGCCGTCCCCCGAAGTTGAAATGGCACCGGCGTTCGCACTAACTCACCCTGACAGTCAAAGAAAATGACGGTCCTGTTATTCAAGGCTCAGTCAAACATGTGAACCGGCCTACTCGCGCGACATCCGCGACTACCTCGCGGCGGTGGGCCGCTACGCCTTAAGTTGACTGTCAAGAAGCGGAAGGGCCACCCGAGCCTGTGTCCAAAATGAGAGGTGGTCGTTGACTCCACGGAACTCAAGGTCCAGGCGCGAGTGAGCCGCTGTTGGCTTTGATGGTGTAGGTGAAGCAGTAGGCCACGGCCGGCCTGAGTGCAAAGTACCGGAGCGGCCACGCCTTCGAGGGTCCACCCACCTTCAGCCCGGTCATGGCCTTAGGCGGGCACTCTTGCCCTTGAACCCAGCTCTTTGGTGGTACGTCCCTCACCTGCAACCAGGTGTGAGCACTGCCGCCGTTGCGGACCGTGAATGGACTACCGATAGCCAGGAGCAAGTACCTTTTCGTGAGCGCGCGCGGCGAGGAAGAACTGCCTGTCTCTGCCAGCACCGTGACTGTGCTCGAGGCCAGCTGGCATCTCTCACCAGTGTTCTTGTACACCACCCGTCCGAACCAAACGGTATCTGTTTTGGGCGGTTTCGTCGAATCAGTGTGAACGGTGACCGTCATCTGTTGCGGGCGACACGAAAGTGCGCCGCCGGCCGAAGTAGCTCCGGCGACGCCAACGAAGGGGGGAACCGCAGCGATCACCATGGTGACCAAGGGCCACATCAGTCTTTGAGCACGAAACACAACGAAACCTCCCTACACCTACACCCACACACTGACTATCTCCGGTAAACGTGTCCTCTTACGCATTCTCTCGCAACTAGCACCGCTTCCTGATCGCCTCAAGGGCGGGCTTATCCCCCCTCAATCAAGATCAGGAGTTGTCCTCCGAAGTTGAGAGAACACCGCTGCTCTCCCTAACACACCCTGAAAATCAATGAAAACTACACTTCTGTTATTCAAGGCTCAATCAAATACACAGGCGCCGCTACCCAGCGTTACCCCCGGCACCGCACGTAGTGTGGTGGCCCGTCCCCACACCGCACCCGCCTGATTGTTCGACGACCGATACGCCAGAACGCCACCAACGATGAGCACGGCAGCGCAGAACGCGACGACGAGCTGTACGCGCTGCCGGTCAACCATCCGTGACGCCTCTGCATTCTCGTTGAGTGGTGCAGTCATGAATGACCGGCACGTGAGTGCAACGTAGCAGTCCATTACCCGTGACCGCCCCGGTTCTCGTGGCGGGGATGGAGCGCCTCAGGTCCTTGCACTCAACAGCGATGATGACCATCACCCGACGAACGTTCCACTGCTCACCGCAATGGCCCCGAAGCACGTCGAGGACCTCGCACCGTTGTGCGGAAGGGGTGAGTCCATTCCAGTCGCGGCTCGGGAGCACGCGTTGACGAGCCACACCTGGTGTACTAGTGTACTAGGACATGACCGAGAAGCAACCAAGCATCCTCTTTCGCCTGGACCCGCGAAGCGGTATTGCGCCCTATCGGCAGTTGGTCGACCAGGTCCGCCAAGCCGTCGAGATGGGGCGGCTCCGCGGTGGTGACCAGCTGCCATCGGTTCGCGATGTCGTGACGCAGGTGACGATCAACCCCAACACCGTGCACCGCGCGTACCGAGAGCTCGAGCACCTGGGACTCGCCGAAGGTCGCCTCGGCCTCGGCACGTTCATCACGCAGAACCCCGACGTCCACACCACCGAGGCCAGCAACGCCGAGCTCGCTCGCCAGTTGCAGCTCTGGGCCCAGCGCGCGAGGGCGGCTGGCCTCAACGATAACGACATGCTCGAGCTGCTTCGTCGGATCCTCAACCATGACGAGCGGGTGCTCTCGTGACGACACCGGTCATCGAGACCAACGCTCTCGCCAAGCGCTTTGGGCGCAAGTGGGGACTACGCGACTGCACGTTCTCGATTCCCGCGGGCAAGGTCGCCGCGCTCGTCGGACCCAATGGGGCGGGAAAGTCGACCCTGCTGCGAATGGCGGCGGGACTCTCGCGACCGACGTCGGGCCAGATCAGCGTTCTCGGTTCCGTGCCGGGCGCCGGTGACCCATCGCTGCTCAAGCGGGTCGGCTACCTGGACCAGGTGCGGCCCCTCTATCAAGGTTTCCGCGTCGACGAGATGTTCCGGTTCGGCGAGGGCACCAACCCGACGTGGAACATGGCGACCGCCCACGACTACGTCGACCAACTGGGCATCTCGCTGCGTGATCGCGTGGACAACCTGTCCGGTGGCCAGCGGGCCCAGGTGGCACTCACCATGTGCCTCGCGAAGCAACCCGAACTGCTGATCCTCGATGAACCGGCCGCCGAGCTCGACCCCGTCGCCCGCGAGGACCTCTTGCGACTCTTGATGCGCGAGGTCGCCGAGCGCGGCACCAACGTCGTGCTCTCCACGCACGCACTCGGTGACGTCGGATCGATCTGTGACTACTTGGTCATCATGTCGCACTCGAGAATCGTTCTCGCCGACGACCTCGAGTTCGTTGTCGAAAGCCACCGATTCCTCGGCGCGGCGTCATCGAACGCACCGGCGCTTCCCGAGGGCGTCGCGGTGATCGACACGCGAACCAGCAGTCGAGAGGTGACCCACCTCGTCCGGATGACCCTGCCCCTCGTTGACGAGACCTGGCAGGTCACCGAACCGACGTTGGACGAGATCATCATGGCCTACCTGCGGCTGGGGACGGGCTCCACCCTCTCCCAACCTCGCCACGACGCGACTACTGCTACCAGTGGAGGAGTCTCGTGACCTGGATGGCGTGGCGCTTGCAGCGCAGCGTCTACCTCTTCTTTGTGGCCGTGAGCTTGCTCCTCATCGCCTACGCCGTCGTCAACGGACTGCACATCGAGGCCCTGCGCCATCAGTGGTTGGGCCAGCCCTGCCACGGCGGCAACGGCTTCGCCGCGCAGTATCAAACCCGCTGTCAGACGGAGAACAATCAGTACCTGAACGCAATCGGTTCCGGTATCTACGTCCACTGGTTCGCGGCGTTGCCCACCGCCGTCCTTGGTCTACTGCTCGGGGCCAACACCGTGGCTGGTGAGATCGACCGCAACACGGCGCGCACCGCGTGGACCCAGTCGATCACGAGGGGCCGTTGGTTCGCGACCAAGATCGCGGTGGGACTCGGATCGCTGGTGCTGCTCGCGATTCCGCTCTGCGTCACCGTCTCGTGGTGGCTCACTGCCTCGCGGTGGACCCCACGAATCTCGACGAACGGCTTCACCTACGCCGGTTGGATGCCGCTGACGACCGGCGTCTTCGCCTTCGCCGTGACGGTGACCGTGGGCACCGTCCTTCGGCGCCCCGGTTGGACGATCGCCGTCGGTTTGGCCGTGATGGTGGTCCTCCCGTGGACCATGCAGACCGACGTGCGCACGAACCTCGTCCCGCTCCGTTCGACCACGCTCACGTTGACGACCGTTACGAAGCAGGGTGAGACTTTCGGCATACCGACGGGAAGGGCGTCCGCGAACGCGTGGGTCGTATTCGACGGCTTCGTTCCCGTTGGCGCGGGTAACACATTGGTCACCTGGGGTCAAGAGACGCCGTGGCTCGACGCCGTCAACAAGTGCCCATCGAATGTGACCGGCCCGAGTGGGTACGCGGCGTGTCTGCGGAGGTTGGGCCTTCACGAAGTCGAGCTGTACGTGGCCGACAGTGAGTACTGGGCGCTGCAGTTGCGTGAGGGTGGCCTCTACCTGGCGGGTGCGGTGCTGCTGCTCGGCGCGGGTCTCTTGCTAGTGCGCCGGCAGGACACATAGATCTACGTCCCTATAAAGCTCCGGCGGTCAACGAACTTGATATGGCGCCTGCCTGCAGCAACCCTGCCCTCAGAGTCGGTAGCCTCTTCCCCTGGCGGTGAGCGTGTACCGCACCCCACGTCCGTGTTCGCGCCCACGCAGGGCCACGATGAGACCAAGATCCTTCGCCTTTTTCAACACCGGTGTAGCACCAGCAGTCGACTTGAAGCCGAGGGCCGTACTTACGTCGGAGGAGGAAATCTCCTGTCGCACATCAAACAATGCGTGAGTCATCTCCCACTGATCGTCGAAGGGGAGTTGAGTCCTGTAGGAGATTCGCGATCGCAACTTGTTGCGCGCCGCACGAGTCAGTCGAAACGACCGGGAGCCGTCGAGTAGGCGTTCCAGTACCCCAGCTGCTAGCAGTCGATCAAGTACGTAATCGGCTTCATCAGACGTGCACTGCGCCGGACCAGCCAGCCACTCTGCCCTTAGTGTGGACCGTCGAAGGAGTTCCGTCACAGCGATATGCGTCCTCGCATCGTCCTCTAGTACCGCGTCTTTGATGTAAAGGTCGTCGAAGAACCTGCGAACGGCCAGATCAAGCAAACCACCACTGAGCCGACAGACCACATCACCCCCGGAATCGACGATTTCCGGAGCAGCGTGGCCATCACGCAGCAGTGCGACGTACATCGTGTCAACACCAATCCCCTCGGTCTCGCCCATCCCCAACCGCCGCATAGCCGATGAAAGACAGTGGTTTCTCGGGCGAGACCTCATTGCGAGCAGGCGGCTCCCATCGACGCCTGAGGGAAAACCGCCAGGGGAAGTCACTTTTAGGGTATTCGTCGGAACTCCAGTCGCGAGAGCGACGATTGCGCTTCTGTCGTGTCGGTAGTCACGGTGCATCAGCGCGTTGACCAACGCCTCGCGCAACGCGGGTTCCGGGATGACTCGTACAGTTCGGCGGTAAGCACCTATAACGACGCTACTGGCAGGGAACGCCGCGTCGACGGTGTCCCAAGCCCCTCTAAACGCCAAGACAAGTGGGGCCGAGAAGTCTTGATGAACCTTTGACCTCGACCCCTCCGCGTCAGTAACGATGACGGTGATCAGCGGGTGCGCTTCCTTTGGTCGGCAGAGAAGTAGCGCCCCTGCCTGGGCGAGAACTGGATCTGAAGATTCGTCGCACGCCACTCCGAGACGCCGCACGAGTTCTAGGGGACTCGGCGCACGACGTTCATTCACGTCCTCGTACAGTCGCATCGCCTCTTCGACAGCTTGAGGATCCGCATGCGAAAGGCGCATTCCCGACTCTTCGGCGCTCCAGTCAAAATTACGACGTTCCTCAAGAAACCGGCGTGCATCATCGCCCGTCAACTCGACGCACTCCTTGTTCCTGCGACCTCGCAAAACGCCGTTGACACGGACCTCTTCAAGTCCCGCGTGCACGTTCACGAGATAGATCCGCTTCCCGTGAATGGGGTATTCCTCAATCTCATCGACGGAAAGGTGTGGAACAGTCAACTCGTGAATTCGGCGCCTCAACCAGTCAAGGTCGAGATGAGTGTCAACGAACGCTGCTGAACCACGTTCCCTATCGTTTACTCCGACTATGAGGACTCCACCATTCGGACTGTTCGACATGCACGCCGCTTCTGCGGCTAGGGCCGCGGCGGCACTCTCGTCATGTGAGTCGATCGAAACACGGACGCCGTCTCGACCGATTGTGCCCTTTTCTTCCTTGAAGTCGACGATGTCAGTCTCAACATCGGCGGCCAGCACGCCGCGCGCAACAGTATCGATCGCTTGGACTGCAAGTTCACGACGGGAAGCAGCATTCATCTCGTCAAATATATCATTCTCGTTGTACCAATGTAAGCAATAGTTTTTTGCGAACGTCGTATAGAGTTACCAGTAATGTTGCTTCTGACCTGGTGTAAAGCATGCCCTAATGAAGCAACCGCCATGACATACCGATCATAGATGATGGGCCGTGTGGTCAAAATGGCCAAAACCCTGTGGAGGAACCGGATACCGGACAATTCAACCCACTTGAAGTCCAGTCGACGTCAGGCGCTGAGAGTTTCGTAAACACCCCGCCACGGGGTGTTTACGAAAGTGGACCCCAACTACTTACGAAAGCCCGGTCCGAGTAGCCCCGGAGGGGGTCCGCCGTCCAGATTGTGTGCGACGGCCATCATGTG
>DAIEHI010000215.1 GCA_027355725.1 Acidimicrobiaceae bacterium | reverse complement strand
GACTCTCCACGATGGCCCCCGAGCGCAGCGTGCACTGGTTGAGCGAGGAGTTCCAGAACCGGGTGAGCGCGCTACTCGCCTACGCCGACGAGATCGAGGTCCCGATCCTTCGCCTCGCCTTCTCGTGGCTGCTGAGCCACCACCAGGTGAGCTCGGTCATTGCGGGCGCCTCGAACCCCGAGCAGGTGCGCGCGAATGCGACGGCGCCCGTCGCCTTGAGCGACGTGCAGTTGACCCGCCTCGACGAGTTGACCTCGTAGCCCCATGACGGTTCGGAACCAGGGTTCGCGTCCGCATCGACAGATCGACCCCCACGCGCTCGACGGCTTTGACAAAGACACCTTCGCTTCGCTCGGTCGTCGGCACGACGTGTACCGCACGGGCAGCGGTCCCGCCGTCATCGTCATCCACGAGGTTCCGGGCATCACGCCGCTCGTGGCGGCGTTCGCGCGCAAGATCGCCGAGCGTGCCATGACCGCCGTGCTGCCCGAACTCTTCGGCACCGCCGGGGCCGTCGAGTCGACGCGCTACCTGCTCAACGAGGTGGCACGGGCCTGTGTGAACAGCGAATTCACCAAACTCGCGCTCAACAAGACGAGCCCCGTCACGGCCTACCTGCGCGCACTCGCCACCCACGAGCACGAACGCTGCGGCGGACCCGGCGTGGGCGCGGTCGGGATGTGTCTCACCGGCGGCTTCGCACTCGCGATGAGTGTCGACCCGATCATGCTCGCGCCGGTGCTGAGTCAGCCCTCGCTGCCGCTGCCCTTTCGCGAAGCCCAACGTCGAGCGCTCGGTCTCAGCGACGACGACCTCGCCACCGTCAAGACCCGCGTCGAGGGAGGACTCTGCGTCATGGGACTTCGCTTCAGTGGCGACAAGACCTCACCACCTGAGCGCTTCACGCGACTGCGCGAAGAACTTGGCGACAGCTTCCTGGGTGTCGAAATCGACTCGTCATCGTCGAATCCGTGGGGCTACGCGAAGCGCGCGCACTCGGTGTTGACGACGGATTATTCCGACGCCGAGAATTCACCAACGCGTGCGGCTCTCGATGGCGTGCTGGAGTTCCTCACGACACGTCTCGGCGTTGGCGAGGCCAACGAGCGACCGGCGTCGTAGTGCGCGAGTGCTGAGTCGATGCCTCGCATCCGCCCCGCTTCGTGGGTTTCGCTCGTGTTGCGTCGAACCACATCCACTTCTCGTCCTTGCACGGCCCGAACGATCATTCCCTCGAACTCGCTCCGATCTACGACGTCTTGAGCACCATCGCGCTCGACCAACGTCCCGGACCGAAGGGTTCACTCGTGGGCGACAGTACTCGAATGGAACAGACCGTCAATGAGACGAGCGATGTGCTGCTTGTTTCGAGAGCGATCATCGAGTCCGAAGCAACGCACTGGGGACTTCGTCACTCGAGCACTCAAGTGGTGGTCGACGAACTCCTCTTGACAATGCGCGACACCCTACACACCCAGTTAGGCGACGAGGCCACCATCAGCGCGATTGGTGGACAACTTCGCCGACTGTGGCGCTAACGCTCCTGCGAAGCAGTGAGAGGCGTCTGAACCGTTGGTTTGAAGTGGTAAGCGCAGCGTGTCGACGAAGCTCGAATCATTCTCCGCCGAAGCGAGATCCTTGGCGATCATCCTTCGCGTCGATTGACGACGCGACGTGCGTTGAACGCCCGAGACTCGACGTCGCGACTCCGTGCAACTGCGCGGCCGTGACCGGAGCGGACATGGACTTACTAGATTCCATTCAATGAAAATCAATGACGTCGTGCGCGCCGCCCTCGAAGAGCTCATTGACGGCCCCATGTCGATAGATGAGTTGACACGACGACTCGCCCAACGCGGGGTGCTCGACCAGTGGGGTGATCTTGACGCTTCAATGCTCGTCGCTCAGGTCGACGACATGCTCTTGGACACCGACGACACATGGATGACGACTGACGGTGTTATCTCGTCACTCGCCACTATGTTCGACAGTGTCAGCTTCTCCCATCGGGTCACTGACCTCGAACTCTCTCGCGGCGAACTCGACGCCGCACCGGACCTGGCGGTACTCGACTTCGGAGTGAGTTCGACACTTCACTTGTCGTCCGGTGCTGCGCTATCCGTGCACTTCGCTCCCGACGAAGACTCCGCTGGCGAAAACGGCTTCTACGTAGGACCACCCGGCTGGCTGGACCACGATGGACCACCCACCGCGGTATTGACCCGACGAGGTTCACTCGTGACACTCGACTGGGATTCTGAACTCGGTCCGGGAGGGCGTGAAGCCGCCGCACTTCGCAGAGAGTTCGATGATGACTACTCCCCTGGCGTCGCCCAGGAAATCACCGATCTCGTGTTGAACGCGCTCGTGCGTGATCCTTCGCTCTTTCGACGTCGCGTGGTTCCGATCAGCGAACTTCTAGCGAGCGTGGGTCTCAGCGTCGAGGGAGACTGGGTCGCGGTCGCTGGCGAAGATGCTCGACCCCCAGGTGTCATTGCTCGCGAACGCCGAGTCGCGGCGATCAGTGAGCGGTTCGACTTCGATCCTTGCTGTCACAAAGCCTTCGAGGCCGTGCTCGCCGGTTGGTACGACGAAGTCACCGAGACGCTGGGGAAAGACCAGTTACGCGCGCTCGCGCGCAACCTTCATCACGCAGCGGTCGGCCCGGCGTTCGCGGCTTACGTGTTGGAGGGGGGCAATGGGTCGTCGCCCCTGCTCGAAAAGTTCGCACGTCGCCTCACGGGATTGTCTGGCCCACTCTCGGCACTCGGGCACTTCCTTCTGGCCCGGAACTTCGAGACCGATGACCGCGGGCTCGACATGGAGCGGGCCCTACGAATGGCCGTTGCGGCGGACCCCGCCTACGAGCCCGCCCTGGTGGATTTGGCGTGGTGCCACTGCGACCGTGGCGACGCAACGCGTGCGTTGGCGCTGCTCGCTCGAGTTACCAATATCGACGTCGAAGGTGAAGTTGAGAAGTTACGTGCCTACTCACGACCTTCGATGCTCGGCGTGGGCCGGAACGATCCGTGTCCCTGCGGATCAGGACGTAAGTACAAAGTCTGTTGCCTGGGCGCACCGGCCGCGATCGAGGACCGCACGGACTGGCTTTTGCACAAGATCGCCGCGTTCGCCTTACGTCCCGGCCAAGGCGATTACCTACGAGACCTCCTCGATACCGCCATCGACGCCGGTGGAGAACCTGTCGAGCGGTACTTCGAGGAGTTGTTCCCCCTCATTGGCGACGTCGCGTCACTCGATGAAGACGGGCTCGTCGGTTTTTCTCTGGCCCGCGGACCATTGCTGCCCGAGGACGAACGAGCGCTGCTGTCGTCATGGATACCTTGCTCTCCATCGCTCTACCAGGTGAACGCCGTCACCCCGCAAGTCTCGGTAGAAGTGATTGACGTTCGTCGCGGCGAGACGTTCGTCGTCAGTGAGCGATTGGGCACGGCGTCGATTCATCTTGGTGACTATCTCTACGCGCGTGTTATTCGCGTGGGTGCGATCCACCAGTTCATTGGAGAGATCGTCGCGGTACCACTGGCACACCGAACTTCATTGCTCGAGGCACTCGATCGGGGAACACCCTGGGACCTCGCGAACTGGCTGGGGGGCCTCTTCGCGCGTCCCCACATTGTGAATACCGAGCATGAAGAAATCGTTCTTTGCCGCGCGGTCCTTCGACTCTCCACGGGCTCTTGGCCCGACGTCTTCTTGAAGCTCGATGAGACCTTCGGCGTATCGCCTGATCATCACTGGAGTGAGACCGTTGAAGTGAACGGTGAGTCGAAGGTACGTTCGTTTCTTTCGCTCGAAGAGGACTCAATCGTCTTGATTTCAAACTCGCTCGAACGTTTCACGCGAACTCTCGAGCGACTCGCGAACGACGTGCCTGAACTCGAGGTGCACACCCGCGAGGTTCCCTATATTCACGATACCGAGACGACGCCAGTGCTGCCGCCAACGCCCCATCCCGCCTTGGCGGCAGCACTGGCCGAGTTCGTCGCGGCGAAGGAGATCGAGTGGCTCGACCAACCCGTTCCCGCACTCAGCGGGCTTACTCCGCGCGAAGCCGCCGGTGATCCGACTCGACGTGAGGACTTGGTGGCCCTGCTCAACGAATTCAATCGACGCGGACCAGCACCCGCTGGTGCCGCCACGTTCAATGTTGATCGCCTGCGGCGCGAAC
The DNA here is from genome assembly GCA_027355725.1 of Acidimicrobiaceae bacterium. Lineage (GTDB taxonomy): Bacteria > Actinomycetota > Acidimicrobiia > Acidimicrobiales > RAAP-2 > RAAP-2. The sequence goes on along the minus strand of DAIEHI010000215.1, from coordinate 1,499 downwards.
TCGGTCTCTCGAAGTAGGCGAACGACCTAGCTCATCGAGCACGACAAATCGGGTGAAGGTGACTCGCTGCTGGGTACTAAGAGAAACGCAAGGTGAGTGAGCCGACCTTCATTTCGACAATTTTCGCGGCACTCCTCATTCGGTGCCTCGGGCTGAGTGGCCTACGCTCCGCCGAAAGAATCGAAGCGTTTGGCCAATTGAAGTTGTCGCTTCGTCCAGTACTCTTCGATCACTTGGCGACCCACGGAAAGGCTGAGATCATCGGCGACGTCACTGAAGCTACCCAGCGCCTTTAGAAAAGTGAAGACGAACGTCGCTTTGTCCTGAGGGTCGTACTTCTGGACGGCGAGGGCAATTCCACTCTCGGCCTGCAAACCGACCTGCTGTTCGATCCGCATGAGGTCGAAGTAATCGCGAAGTTCACCACGATCGATGATCACCTTGATCTTGGCGGCCATGATGTCCTCGACGCTGGCCACTCTGATCCCAGCCACCCGTGTCGTCGTGCGTACAAGTCGTTGCGTCGACGCGTCGAGCACTTGCACTTTGGTTTCGTTGAAAAGACAGTTGAGAGTGCCCTCGGATCGCTCACTGGCCACCACATTGCCCGCCGATCGAAACGCCGCCCACAGTGCGTCGAGGTCCTCTTCTTGCTCGAGAAAGAAGAGGAGGTCGCAGCTGACGCGATGCTGGAGTTGCACTGTCAGTGCCGTGCCCCCGATGAGGTACGCGCTGGTGGGCATGAGAGGGGCGATGACGAGCCACGTCACTGCCGTGTCGCCGGGTAGCGTCGCTCGCACGCTTGATGGAATCGATTCCTGATCTGTGCCACTCACGAGAGGGACGTTGGACTCAGAGGAATTCTCGGTGACGATTCGACGCGGGGACGGACGGCCTTTCGCCTTGCGTGGTGGAGTCACGTGTCGGCGCCTTCACGCATTGCTTGGGCGAGACCCCTCAGCCATCGTCGATCACGATCGTTGACTTGTCGAAGGGACGCTGTCCTTTCGATTGACGATGCCGGTAGATACGTGATGGCCCATGACGCCGCCAGTGGGTCCTTGCTCAACAGCATCCGCGACGCGATGAAGTCCGCGTGCTCGATTATGGGCAGTTGCGCCGGTTGCGCGTTCCAAAAAAGATGCCAAAAGCGCCGCGGCACAATCTTCGCCTTGGTTGTCGTTCGAGGGGCAGGGAGGTACGTTGCGAGTACGTCGTCGAGGATCTCGCTCCACTTCTTGTTGATTTGGTTGGCTTCAAGGATCATTCCGTGGACGACTCGCCCGCTGTTGCGTAGTAGCGCGGGAACTGCCACCACGAGACCCTGCTCGAGGAGCCGGTCCGCAATGGCCGAAGCGGTGGTGGGAGTCTTTCCCAACGACGAGTCGGTCTGTCGTCTGGTGACGGCCGTGGTGCTCGAGACCCACGACGAGTGGCAAGTGGCCGAGCGACGCTACCTGTCCGAGACGTCGATGGCTCTGCTGCGACGCACCGCAGCC
>DAIEHI010000020.1 GCA_027355725.1 Acidimicrobiaceae bacterium | reverse complement strand
CTCGGGTTATCGGAGGCGTTCCCCCGAGGTGCGCGTAAATGCAGCCACTGGCCGGACAGCATGTAAGCAAGAGACGCAGAAACTTGTGATGACAATGGGAATCCGATGAAGTGGTTCAGACGATGTGCTGTCGTTCCGGTGTCGTTGGTCACCGGCCTGGGGTTGGCAGCGTGCGGCCGTTCGCAGTCGGGGACTCCAACGACCACCTCAACCGCACCGTCCAACCACGTTGCCTACCTCTGCCAAGTCATCCCACGGGTCGACCGCTTGATAGTCACCCGTCACGCACCGGGAAACCAGTTCCACTTCACATTCCCCGCCGTGGTGACGGTGACGAATGCCGCGGGCGCTCGAGCAGTTGCCGCATCCGCCTGTGCGCTGCCCGACGCGCCGAAGGGTGCCCAAGCGTGCCCCGTCGAGTTCGCCGTCTCGTATCACGTCGTCTTTGCGGTGCGAGGAGAAAAGGGTATGGGCGGCGAAGCCATCGACGTGAACCCAACTGGTTGCCAGTCGGTCACGGGTCTCGGAACGGTGCGTGAGGCCATGTCCTCCATCGCCTTCTACCGGCTCCTCGGGAACGCGATGGGGTTGAAGAATGCCAGCAATCAGACGTTCCGAGGTGCCTTCCGAACAGGGGGCTGACCACTCAATACTTCGCCATCGAGCTCGGGGGGCCAGCGCCTCAAGCCCGGGGCGACAGGCCAAGGATCAACGACCACGATGTGTACGTCAGGGCGCTTGAGACTCCGTGCCTCAGCTATCGAACGGATTCTCGCTACATCGGATTAATACCCATGTCATCTCATCGCGCTGCCGAACTCAGAAATCGTTTACTGCACAACAGGACGACGTCAACGACCGCCGACACACGATTGCGTCGATCCCGAACCTTTCAGCGATCACGTACTACTTCTCAGTTACCTCAAAGGAAATGATCCCATTGCGCGAGTTTGCTCATGTAGAAAGGTTAGACTTGGCAGATTGAACTAACAAGGCTAGACTGGCTACATGACCAAGATTCCAGAAATCGCAGATGTTGCTGCCGCCCTTCAATTGAGCATCGGTTTGTGCATACGACGGATTCGTCAGCCGCTCGCCGAGGGTGAGTTGAGCTTGCCCGAGGCATCGGTCCTCAAGCGACTCGAGTTTGGTGGGCCGACCACCGTGACGGAACTGGCCAAGGCCGATCAGATCACTGTTCAATCGATGGGAACGACGCTGAGCGCCCTCGAGTCACGTGGCTTAGTTGAGCGGCACCCTCATCCGAGCGACGGTCGACGTTCCGTTCTCTCAATCACCAAGACTGGCTTGCGGGCACTGGAGAACAAGCACAACAGTCGTTCGCAACAAGTCGCCAATGCCCTCTCGGAGGGGTTCAGTCCATCTGAGTTGCAGCAACTGATGGTCGCTGCGCCACTGATTGAGCGGTTGGCGCAAAGTCTGTGACCGATGCAACTTTGCACGAGCAGACTGCTGCAAACGTAGACCGGTACCGGTGGGTGGTTCTGGCCACCTGCTCGCTGAGTGTGTTCATGGCGGGCATCGACGTGACGATTGTCAATGTCGCCCTGCCGTCAATCCAGCACGCACTGCACGTGTCGGTGAGCGGCCTTCAGTGGACCATCGATGCGTACACCCTCGTCATCGCGTGCCTACTCATGTTGTCTGGCTCGCTCGCTGACCGCTTCGGTCGCCGACGGATCTTTCAGATCGGGCTGGTTATGTTTACGCTGGCTTTCCTTGCGTGCAGCCTGACTCCGTCGCTTGGATGGCTGATCGCCTTTCGCGGGGTGCAGGCCATCGGCGGCTCGATGCTCAACCCGGTGGCGATGTCGATCATTGCCAACACGTTCACGGACCGCGCTGGTCGCGCGAAGGCGATCGGTGTGTGGGGGTCGGTCGCGGGGCTCAGCCTCGCCAGTGGTCCCGTGCTCGGGGGCCTACTGGTCAGCGGGCTGGGGTGGCGTTCGATTTTCTGGATCAATATTCCCGTCGGACTGATCGCGATTGCGCTCGCGCAACGATTCGTGCCCGAATCGCGAGCTGAGCATCCCCGACGTCTCGACCCTCCTGGCCAGGTGGCCGTGATCGCTCTATTGGGTTGTCTAACCGCTGGAATCATCGAAGGACCAAGCAGCGGGTGGGACTCCGCGTCAATCATTGCCCTCTTCGCCGTTGCCACCCTCGCCACGCTTGCACTGGTCGTGCTCGAGTCCCGGCGCCGTGAGCCGTTGATCGACATGCGATATTTCCGTAGCGTGCCGTTCTCGGGCGCGGCGCTGATCGGGGTTGTTGCGTTGGCGACTCTCGGTGGTTTTCTCTTCCTCAATACGTTCTATCTGCAGGACGTCCGCGGCTACAGCGCGCTGCACGCCGGGTTGCTCACGATCCCGATGGCCGCGATGCTTGCCGTGTTCTCCACTGTTTCGGGCCGATTGGTAGCCAGTCGCGGGCCGAGGCTTGCTCTGATCATGTCCGGAGCACTCATCGGTGTCGGCGCCGTCATGTTGGTCGACGTCAGCGTCCACACCGCCGTGTGGTATCTGATCGTTGCCTATGTCCTTTACGGTGCTGGAGCGGGTCTGGTCAGTGCCCCAATAACCAATACCGCACTGTCGGGAATGCCCCGAGACCAGGCGAGTGTGGCGGGAGCGATCGCCTCCACCTTCCGTCAGACTGGCGCAGCCGTCGGGGTTGCCGTCACCGGTGCGGTCATCGCCTCTAGTTCGGCCGGTTTCGTGTACGCCAGTCACGCGGCGTGGTCGGTGGTCGCCGGCGGTGGAGCCGTGGTCGTGCTGCTGGGCATGGTCTCGACCGGACACTGGGCGCAGTCGACTGCCGAGCGAAGCGGCGCGCGCTTGGCCTCTGGCATGAGCCTCGCCCCCGAACGAGCCCGATGACCACCCGATCAGCCACGCCGCCCGACACGCCATCCCAAGCGAGGAGCGCTAGTCACGAATTCGTCACTGAATGGGAACGTCAGGTGACAATTCCGTCATTTCGGTATTCGACCGCAGTCTCCCCGACCCCGCCAACCGCATCCGTTAAACATAGAAAGTAGGAGCAAGACCATGCCCGCAAACCTTCTCGGCCTCGCGCTGCGCAACCGACACGCCGGACACCACACGCTCGTCTGGGCACACCTTGACTTGCAAGCACCTGAGAGCTTCACGCTCACCAGCCCCGCCTTCGACCACGGCACTCCCATCCCCGAGAAATACCGTGGGAGGTTCTTTGGGGACAACATTTCCCCCGCTCTCGCCTGGACAACGCCGCCAGCCGAGACCGCGGAACTTGTTCTAATCGTGCAAGACCCAGACGTTCCCCTCAAGAAACCCGCCACCCATGCGCTCACGCTGGGCATCGACCCGTCGCTACGCAGCATCCCCGAGAACGGCCTCACCGACCCGAGCCCGATCGCCGGTCTCAAACACGGTAAAGGGCCCTTCGGTCACCGTGGCTGGGCGGGCCCCAAGCCCCCGCGCTCGCACGGACCACACTCCTACGCCTTCCAACTCTTCGCCCTGGACTCCGAGGTCGACGTGATCGAAAAGTTCACCCTTGCCGATGCAGTCCGCGCCATGGCCGGACATGTCATCGCACGCGCCCGACTCGACGGCACCTACGAAATCTGGTAACCGCGCAATGGCCGGGCCGGAGCCGAGTTTCGAGGCCATCATGAAAGCTATTCGTGTCGGGATTTTCTCCAACTTTCCCGGGGCGATTCAACCTTCCCATCGTCCAAGATCTCCTTACTGTTTCAAGCGGCGGTGGAGCGGAGTCGTTCGTTGATGCCCTCGTTATTGCTGAGGTCGCGGTCGCGACGCTCGTCAGCCCCCAAGAGGCATTCGGGAATCTCTTATCCCTTGACTGGTCCTCGGGCGATGACTTTTGACGAGGGTGCGACGATGATTGCTGCCGTCAGTGGTCGGCCCATCACCTCGATATTGACCAAGAGGCCTGGATCAGCGGGGCGACCGCTAGAACTGGCCTACCCACGCAGTATGGCGAGATGCTCCGTTGGCTCATCGGATCAATATTCTGGGGGAACGTTGCTAAACCTACCAACGATGTCGAGGCGACCATAGGTCGACCGGCGACAAATTTCGAGGACTTCGCCCGCCGCAATGTTGCGGACTGGAACAAAGAGGATGAAGCATGACCAAGTACATTTCCGACAATTCGAACTTCGGGGCCGATGGGCCATTCTTTCGCATCATTCGTGAGGGGCTAAAGGGATTTGCTGACGGCGAGGACTATTTCGATCTCTTGGCTGAAGACGTTGTGTTCGAGTACGTCATCTCCGTGCCTGGCTATCCTCGCCGGGTCAAGGGACGACAGAAAGTCATCGGCCTCTACAGCGACTACGACAGCTACATGACGGTGCGTAGTGCGGACCATCTGTGCGTCTATCGAGACCTCGCTGCATCGGTCGTAGTTCTGGAGTACGAGGTGCACGGAGAATCCACCCAGACCGGTCGCCCGTACAACAATCGTTTCGTTTCGATCGTCACAGTCAAGAATGGCAAGGTGACGAAGTGGCGCGACTACTTGGACCCAATCGCCGTTTTCGATAGCTCCGGTTGGCCCTGAGAATTCAACAGCCATTTCATGATTGTGGCCCTCTGTCGGTTGGAAGGTGAAAGTTTCTCAATAGATGTCGCACATTTTGCGACCGTTGGGATTCACGAGCGTGAGCGTTCGAAGACTCGAAGAACGATTTCAGTCAATGTAGTTCTAGTAAGCCGCCAGGGTCTCGATCACGGCATCTTGGGGTTAAAAGGAGCTTGCTAACGGTTGGTGGGTGTCGGTCTGGTCGCGCGTGTCGTTAGTTTTCAAGGAAACGAGTTGTCTCCTGTCGGTCTCGTCTCGTGGTGTTGCAGAAATATGAGGCCTAAAATGAGGCCTGTTAGGGCTCGTGGTGTCGCCGCGGTGAGTTGACATCGTTCTGTAACGTCTGTACAATGTATGTACGTCCGAGGAGCGTGAACAAAATGACCACTACGGCAAGCCGACTCAATTTTCGCATCCCGTCAAATACCGAGGAACGACTTCGTGCAGCTGCTGAGGCCTCGCACGAAACCTTGACGAACTTTGTGCTGAGTGCCGCGTCACTTCGTGCTGACGAAGTGCTCGCGACGCGCACGCTTGTCGCGAGTGAGTACTTTGACCGGCTGATGGACGCCCTCGAAGAGCCACCAGTGGCCATGTCAGAGTTAGCCAAAGTCGCGAAGCGTGAGATGCGCTACACGCAACGGTGACGTGTGTTCATCTCCGAAGCGCTTAATGCATCGCACGTACTCGATTCTTTCAACTCGGGAACCCCGAGCCTTGATCTTTGGTTGCGTCAGTCGGCTCGCCTCGCAGACAGCAAGCGGCAAGGTCGGACCTACGTGTGGCGCGACGACGATCATGTCGTGGCGGCGTACTTCACGCTCGCTCCTCACGTCATCGAACGCGCTGAACTTCCGACCAAGCTTGCTCGAGGAAACCTCAATGAGATACCTGCACTCCTCCTCGCACGCTTAGCCCTTGATCTTCGCTATCGGGGTCAAGGGTTCGGGGCCGAACTGCTCACTGACGCGTTGAGTCGAGCGGTTGCGGCGAGCAATCAAGTGG
>DAIEHI010000016.1 GCA_027355725.1 Acidimicrobiaceae bacterium | reverse complement strand
GTGGCGGGATTCTTCGCGACGAACCCCGACGAGCACTGGGAGCGGATGGCCAGTGCCGCCGCGACCGCCAACATCTCGGTCGAGTGCTCGTCTGCAGGCTGGGTGAAGCCGGTTGGCGAGCAGTACCCAGCGCAAGGTTTCCTCGACAAGTTGGTGGCCAAGGGCGTCACCTTCACGACCGCGAGTGACGCCCACAATCTCGAGCGAGTGGGGGAGCGGGCCGGAGACCTCGCGAGTCTGCTCGAGGACCGCGGTGTCCACGAGCTCGCCTCCTACACCAAGCGACAGCGCCAGATGGTTCCACTGCGGGTCAACTAGTGGCGACGCTCGCCGAGCTCGCCACGCTGCGCACGGATCTCTCGGACGCGACGGTCGATCACCTGCTGCGCCTCACCGCATCGTGGTCGCTGCTCGCCGACCTCTCGTTCTCGGACCTCTTGTTGATGGCACGCGTCGACGAGCCCACGAATCGCGGAGCCATGAACTTCGTGGTGCTCGGCCAGATGCGACCGAACAATCGCTCGACACTCTTGAACGACGACCTCGTTGGCACGACCCAGACCTCGGACGCTTGGCCGCTCGTGCGCCTGGTGTTCGACAGTGGCACCAGGGTCGTTGGTGAGGTGACCGTAGAGAAGGTGGGTGAGTCGGTGCCGGTGTGGTGCGTTCCCGTGCGCTTTGACTCGAAGGTCGTGGCCGTAATGGTCCGCCTGCAGGGACCATTACGAGGACCGGCATCACTCTATGAGCAGGCCTACCTCTCCATCTTCGAGCGGCTGTGTTCGATGGTGGGTGATGCCACGTTCCCTTTTCGCGAAGACGATGTCGCTGGTCCAGGGATGCCTCGCGTGGGCGACGGCATCATCCTGCTCGACGGCCTGGGCGAGGTCGAATTCGCAACGCCGAATGCGACCAATGCCTTGCACCGACTGGGCATCTACGCCTCGGCTGAAGGTCGAACACTTCGAGCGATGGGGTTGCGCGTTCGAGTGGTCGAACGCTCGCTCGAATTCGGAATACCCGCGATGGAAGAGGTCGATCGAGGTCAGGATGTGGCGATCCTCTTTCACTGTGTGCCGCTCTTTGACCACGGCGTGGTCACCGGCGTCGTGGTGCTCGTGCGTGACGTGTCTGACCTACGCCAACTCAACCGTGTCGTGTTGAATCGAGAGGCCGCCGTTCGAGAAGTCCACCACCGAGTAAAGAACAACCTCCAGACGATCTCGTCGTTACTGCGTCTTCAGGCTCGACGGAGCGATGAGATCGAGACCCGCACCGCGCTACAAGAAGCAGAACGACGCGTCCGCTCTATCGCGGTGGTACACGAGGTGTTGTCACGCGAACCAGGTGAAGAGGTGGTCTTTGACGAAATCGTTCGTTCGCTCGTGTTACTGGTGGAAGACACAGTGTTGGCGTTGCACCCGGTCGAGATCGTCGTGAACGGAGAACTCGGGGTCCTTTCGACTGACCTGGCGACCCCGCTCGCCGTTGCGCTCGCTGAGTTACTCACCAACGCCGTCGAGCACGCGTTCGTCGGGTTCGGCGGTGCGCTAAACGAGCACGTGGGCGTCGTCACGCTGAACCTCGTCCAAGAAGAGGGATACGCGATTGCCGAGATACGAGACAATGGCCGTGGGTTACGTCCAGATTTCTCGCTCGAGGTTCCGACGAGTCTCGGGCTCTCGATCGTGCGCGACCTTGTCCGCACGCAACTGAACGGGACGATCACGATGAAGTCGATGTCCTACGCCGAGGGTGGGGGGACGCTCGTACGCGTCGTCGTGCCGACCAGTGTGCGCGACTAGTTCGACGCGGCGCGTCGACGAGCAGCCAACCACTGCTTACGCAGTTTGCGACGCTCGTCTTCAGTCGTACCGCCCCAGACGCCGGACTCCTGGTTGGTAGCGAGCGCGAACTCTAGACACGCCTTTTGGGCCTCACAGTGGTCGCAAACGCGCTTCGCGGACTCAATCTGGTCGGTCGCCATGCCCGTGGTGCCCACGGGGAAGAACAGTTCTGGCTCGGTATCGCGGCAGGCTGCGTCAGAGCGCCAGTCAGCATCGTCCCAGGCGTGGGTTCGGTTCCAGATCAACGACATGAATGAATCCTTTAGGTAATTCCGCCAAGCTTTACCCGGAAAGCATTTGCGGCGGGGTAAGAGATTTTAGTTTCGTGAGTGTTAAAAAACAAGGATTTCTTAAGGTTTTTTAACCCGGCGCGCCCTTGCGCGGCCCACGCTGCCGTCCTTGGTCGACAGCGAGCGCTCCTCGCTCAGTCAGGACCGCGACGAGCATCAGTCGGTCTGTTTCGTCTGATGCTGAAGTGACCCGTCACGAAACGACGCGGTCACGTCCTGCTGGTGAATTCCACTCAAGACCGTCAACTCTTAACAGTGCCAACGTCTCATGCTCTTCGCCATTATCTGAAAGACTTGCTCGCGTGACTGGCGTGTATGCACATCGGGGCCTGCATCAAGTGCACCGCGAGAACACGATCCCGGCCTTTCTCGCAGCGAAGGACCTTGGCGTGACCGGAGTCGAGCTTGACGTGCGACGTACCCTCGACAAGCACCTGGTGGTGAATCACGACCCCATTGTTGAGGGGATGGTCATCGCCAACTCGCTTCGAGCAGACCTGCCAGCTCACGTCGAGGACCTTGCCTCGGTGATGGAGGTGTGTCGCGGGATGCGCGTCAACGTCGAGATCAAGAACATCCAGGAACCCGGCGAGCCCACCTACGACGACACGGGCGATTTCGCGCGCCAAGTCCTTTCGTTTCTCCACGACACGAACTGGTCAGAAGACGTGATCATGTCGTGTTTCGACGAAGCGACAAGTGCACTCGTTCGCGTCCTGAACCCCGACATAGAGGTCGGTTGGCTCCTGTGGGACGTGGAGATTAACAGTGCCATCACCCAGGCGTACGTACTCGGGCTCAACGCGGTGCACCCGTACTTCTCGCTCGTGACCCCTGAGGTCATGGATCACGCTCGCTCGCTCGGGGTCGAGGTGAACGTGTGGACCGTGAATAATGCCGCAGATATCAAGGCAATGTTCGATCTCGGTGTGTCGAGCATCATCACCGACGACCCGGCTTTGGCGATGAGCTTGTCGGGTTGAGGGCGCGGATTTATCTACTGGTCAGTAATGCCCTAGATTAAAGGGTATGAACGTTGTCGTGTGTGTAAAGCAAATCCCGGATCCCGCCGCGCCGCAGTCGTTGGACGCCTCGCACAACCTGGATCGATCGGGCAAATTAATCCTGGACGAGGCCGACACCTACGGTGTCGAGATGGCACTCCAGTTAGTCGACAAGGCGGGCAGCGGTGAGGTCACCGTTGTCTCCATGGGCTCGGCGAGCGACGTGGCGGGACTGCGCAACGCGCTCGCCATGGGCGCAGCCAAGGCCGTGATCGTGAGCGACGACAGCCTTCGAGGCAGCGACTCGCTCGGTACCGCGAAAGTACTTGCGGCGGTCATTGGTCGAGACATGCCCGACCTCATCTTGTGTGCGACCGAGTCTTCTGACGGGTACACCGGCACCACGCCCGTGCAACTCGCTGAACTGCTCGGGTTGCCGTCGGTCACCTTCGCCAAGTCCGTTGTTGTCGAGGGTGGATCACTCAAGGTCGATCGCCAGACCGAAGCGGGATACGACGAGGTGACCTCGCCGTTGCCGGCGCTCGTCACCGTCACCGCCGGTGTCGTTGAACCGCGCTACGCGTCCTTCAAGGGCATCATGGCCGCGAAGAACAAGCCAGTCGAAGTGCTGAGCGTGGCCGACCTCGGTCTTGCAGGCGCGGTCGGCCAGGCCGGTGCACGCCAGGAGATCACCGAAGTCGTGGCCGCTGAGTCGCGCCAGGCGGGCGAGAAGTACGTCGATGAAGGAGACGGCGCCGAGAAGATCGTCGCGTTCCTCGAGTCCATCAAAGTTCTGTAGGAGATACTCATGTCAATCACTTCACTCTGGGTCGTTGTCGAGCCTTCACAGGATTCGTTCACCACGACGTCGCTCGAGTTGCTCAGTCACGCGCGTTCACTCGCGACCAACGTGTCAGCGATCACCTGGGGCAGCGGCGCAACCTTCGCCGCTCAGGCGGGCGAGTACGGCGCAATGACCTTGTACGACGTCGGCGCCCTCGACGGATCTTTGCCGGGGGTCCCGGTCGCCTCGGCGATCGCCGCACTCGTACAGAGCGCGGGTGCTCCCGACGCGATTCTCGTCCCGACCAGTTACGACGGTCGCGACATCGCGGGTCGCCTCTCAGCTCGCTTGGACCGACCAGTCCTCACCAACGTGACCGGCCTCAGCGACGAGGGAGGTCTCGTCACCGAGCATCCCGTGTTCGGTGGCACCCAGACCGTCAAGGCGCGCTTCACCGGTGAAGGCCCCGGGATCATTGTTGTTCGAGCGAAGTCCTTTGTCAGTGAATCAGCTGGTGCTTCGACCGCGGCGGTCGTGGCAGCTCCGGTTGGCGAGACCGCGAACACCGCGAGTGCGCGCATCGCGAACTCACACGTCGAAGAGCGCACGGGTCCCAAGCTCGAAGACGCCGCCGTCGTCGTCTCGGGCGGACGGGGTCTCGGCGAAGCGGAGAAGTACTCGATGATCGAAGAGGCCGCCAAGCTGTTGAACGGCGCGCCTGGCGCCAGTCGTGCCATTGTCGACGCGGGATGGGTGCCGTACTCATACCAGGTGGGCCAGACCGGCAAGACCGTCAAGCCCACTGTCTACATCGCGTGTGGCATCTCGGGCGCGACCCAACACATGGTTGGCATGAAGGGGTCGAAGAACATTGTCGCCATCAACAAAGACGCAGATGCGCCGATCTTCCAGATCGCGGACTTCGGCATCGTGGGCGATGTCCACAAAGTGCTGCCCGCGCTGATCGAGGTCCTAAAGACTCGCGCCTAGACACCAGTTTCTCGAGCGAATCCCCAGTCTTTGGCTGGGGATTCGTGCATAATGCGCCCCCGACGAGGCCCGATTCCTTAGGCTGGAAGAAACGTTATGCCGACCACCTTGATCTCCCCACGCGCGCGCCGTTGGTGGACGCTCGCAGTGCTCAGCGTCGCTCAATTGATGGTGGCCCTTGACGCGACGGTCATCAACATCGCATTGCCGCGAGCGCAGTTGGACCTCAGTTTCTCGAGTGCGAATCGGCAGTGGCTCATCAGCGCCTACGCCCTCGCCTTTGGCTCGCTCCTGCTCCTTGGGGGACGTCTCAGTGACTTGTGGGGACGACGCAATGCGCTCGTCATTGGTCTGACGGGCTTTGCCGCGGCGTCAGCAGTCGGTGGGGCGGCGGGCAACTTCACGACGTTGGTCAGCGCCCGTGCGGTCCAGGGTATGTTCGGCGCGCTGCTCGCCCCGGCCGCGCTCGCTGCACTTACGGTGACATTTCGAGAACCGAGGGAACGCGCCAAGGCGTTCGCCATCTTCGGGGCCGTCGGTGCCTCGGGAGCCGCGATCGGTCTCCTGCTCGGCGGCGCCCTCACCCAATGGTCGTCGTGGCGATGGTGCCTCTTCATCAACCTCTTCTTCGCAGCCCTAGCGCTCGTTGGGGTCATGCTGTTCGTCGCCGGCGGTCGCAGTCGACACCACACGAAACTTGACGTACTGGGCGCCGTTGTTGCGAGCGGGGGCCTCTTTCTCGTCGTCTACGGCTTCAGCCACGCAGTGACCACGAGTTGGTCGAATGATCGCACCTGGGGCAGTCTCGTCGTTGGCGGGTTCTTGTTGGTTGTCTTCGTGCGATGGGAGCAGCAATCCAAGTACCCCTTGTTGCCACTTCGCATCGTGCTCAATCGCACGCGCGCGGGCTCGCTCGTGTCCCTGTTCATCACGAGCATCGGCATCTTTGGCATCTCGCTCTTTCTCGCCTACTACCTGCAGGTCACCATGGGCTTCTCGCCAATGCGCACGGGGGTGGCGTTTTTGCCCTTGGTCGGAGCCATCGCGCTGTCCGCGGGGGTGGCGAGCGCGCGACTGCTCGCCAAGGTCGGTCCACGCCCACTGGTACCGGTGGGGATGGTGCTCTCGATGATGGGCATGATTCTGTTCACCAGGCTGCCGGCGAACTCGGACTATTTCGGAAGCGTGCTCCCTGGTCTGGTCGTCACGGGTCTCGGACTTGGGCTCATCTTCGCGCCCGCGATAGCGAGCGCGACCTCGGCGATCAAGCACCGCGACGCCGGAGCGGCGTCGGCGCTCGTGAACACCACCCAACAGATCGGTGGCTCGGTCGGAACGGCGCTACTCAACACCATCGCGGTCTCGGTCGCGGTGCGTGCCCTCAGTTCGCTCTCATCGTCGCAGGTGAGCGTGCTGAGTGAGACCCACGCGACCCTGCACGGCTATCACGTGGCGTTCTGGTGGGCGGCCGGGTTCTTCGGCGTCGGAGCGATCGTCACGTTCTTCATGCTCGAGTCGGGAGTGCCCGAGTTCGAGGGTGACGTGGTGCCACTTATCTGAATCGATGACCACGTCCTTCCAATCAATAGCTCACCCAACTCTGTGCATCTGTCGATACCAACATCAGCACCTCTTTGAAAATGGTCGAAACCAGACTGCGACATCTTGGTTGAGGTGGCCCGCTCGGGCTAGATGAGCGGCCAGGGGTAGGGCGGCCACTCCCGGTCCTCGTCAGGAACCGGGTAATTGGCGCTCTGTACGAGGTTGTGGGCGCGCATCTGGGCTGAGGCCAACTCGTGCACGTTGAGGTATCGACCGAGTTCACCAACCTGACCCTTGGCGAAACGATCGATGCGTTCGAGCAACGACTCTTCAACTGCGAGCCCGGCGTACTCCCAGATGACCGTTCGCAGCTTCTCTTCTTCGTGAAAGCACAGCCCGTTGTCGATGGCCCAACAACGCTCGCCGTCAAAGAGGACGTGGCCGGCTTTTCGATCCGCATTGTTCGCCACAACATCAAAGGCCGCGAGCGTGGCGAACCACGCGTTCAACTCCCCACGTTCTCGAAGAGTGAAGTAGTGGTTCTCCTGGTCGTCCTCGACCCACCACTGCAGTGAGCCAATGCCGAAGGGTGCGTCGTCGCGCGCCACGGTGGTTGGCACGAGGTCAGTACCGAGCGCGAGATCGAGTTCGTAGGCGGCGACTTCTCGGCGCCAGAGCCCGTCGGGGAAATCCCACAATGGACGCTCGCCGGCCTCGGCTTTGTAACACGCGTGCGCGCTCACGCCGTCGAGGGTCACTGCGACGAGAAGCGCTTGGTTGGAGGAACCCGCAACACGACCGAGGACTTCGAGCGAACCCTGGGCTAGCAGTGCTCTTTGCTCCTCGCGCGTCATCGGATCATCGGATTGGTGGGCGGTGTCCGTTGGTGCGCGGACAGTCGTGGCCCTTGGGGTCGAGCGGTCCGCCACAGAGCGGACACGGTGGGCGACCCGCCTCGACGAGGCGGGTGATGGCGATGGCGAGACCGCCAGCCAGCTCCTTGGTGAGCGTGAGATCGAGGTTGTCGTCTTCTTCAATGGATTCGAGCGAGACTTCAATGGTCTCGTTCTCCTCGTCGAGCGCGATGGCGATGTCGCCCACCACGAAGTCGAATTCGTACTCGGGTTCGATGTCGAAGTCC
>DAIEHI010000185.1 GCA_027355725.1 Acidimicrobiaceae bacterium | reverse complement strand
GGATCTTTCTGGCCGGGGCGAGCGGGGTCATCGGTCAGCACCTCGTTCCGTTACTCGTCGGCGAGGGCCACGACGTGGCGGGAATGACCCGCACTCCGGGCAAGGCCGATTGGTTGCGACAGGTCGGTGCCGAACCGGTCGTCTGTGATGTTTTCGATCGCGACGCGCTGTTCGAGGTCGTGGACCGGTTCGACCCTGACGTGGTGATCCACCAACTGACCGATCTGCCGGATGATCCCGCTCACATCCTCGCGCACGCAGCGGCCAACAACCGAATGCGACGTGAGGGGACGACCAACCTGGTGGACGCCGCGCAAACCTGCGGTGTACGGGTCATCGCCCAGAGCGTCGCCTGGCTGCTTCCCGGTGATGGCGGAGTCGCGGTTCAGTTCCACGAACGCACGGTTCTCGACGCGGGGGGTGTTGTCGTCCGTTACGGCCGGTTCTTTGGCCCCGGCACCTACTTCGAGGGTGAGCCGCCGCCAGTCCCGCGCGTCCACGTGGCGCAAGCCGCTAGTCGGACCCTGGCCGCGCTCGACGCCCCGAGCGGTGTGATCATGATTGTCGAGATTCCGCCCAGCTGCTAGGGCGTTTCCTCACGGGGTAGGCGTGGTGACCCGATCCTCGGCGCGACTTCATTTCCGTGAACGCTGGACTCAAACCTCGAATTGTCATTCAATGCACAACTCCTTGGCGCCGTCATGGTGTCGGGGTCTCCATTGATCGAGTCGTGACTTCGCCAGTCGGATTTGCAGTCGGCCCTCGAGGTGACAGATCAGGGAGCATCAGAGTGCGTACCCGGTCGGCAGCGCCTCAGGACACTTCCGAGGACGCACAGATACGCTCGGCCAGTTCGGCGGCACCCCGATCGGGGTGCGAGCGGGGACTGGCGTTCTCGGCCACCACCGTAGCCCCCTTGGCTTCGAGCAACTGTCGCAACGTGGCGAGCGTGGCGCGAGGGTTGAACCCGTAGGTGCAGAACACAACGGCCCGCTTGCCCGCCAGCGCGGGCAGTCGCCCCACCCCCGCCAGCGCCGACTTAGCCGGTCCGACGTTGAAGAAAACGAATCCTTCCACCCAGGTGCCAATGGCGATCGCCTCACTGCGCTCGACATCTTCTGCGGTGATGTCTTGCAGGGCTTTGACCGTGGCCTCTGACCCTCGGGCCCGAACGGCCACGGCCACCGCCTCGGCCGCGCGGCGTGTCTTTCCTCCCCGACTTTCGTAGGCAACGAGTACTTGCACGGTGTGCCTCCTAGTACGGCGATCGGTGCGATGCACCAACCGCGGCAATACTGCCGGTTTACCATGTTCTCAGTTCCGACAATCGCCGCATTCGGACGCGCCCGAACAACCGCGCGCGGATGTCTTTGACGTGTGACCGTTACCGAGGTCGGTGCGACTTTGAGCGACTTGCATGCGATAGCACCCCTGTACCAGTTCGCGGACGACGACCAGGCCAATGAAGTTCTCGCACGGATGCCAAGCGTGCAAGGTTGTCAAAGTAACGCGTCCGCCTCGCCACAGCGCTATGGCAAGGCGGACGTGAACTGTCGCTACTTGTGAGTCGTGGGCCGGACAAGCGTCCAGGTCACGACTTGGCGGCAGTGGCTGCACGGCGGGAACGTCTCGTTCTTGCTCAGAGCAATTTCGGTCCTCGCGTTGCAGCTGCTCCGATAGATACCGGAGGTGGCACACTTCAATCCTGTGTTTGGCATTTAGATCACCCCCTTTCGTTGGCTCAGGGGAGCCTTCGTGGAGTGCTCCCAGCGACCAGCGGAACCGTGGACACTGAGACTCAGAGCGCCCCTGGCGAGGTGCTGTTCTCGTAACAACCCTCGAGTAATTACATCCATGTCACTACGGTCATCGACAACACCTGTGCAGCGCAAGAACAACAACGTTGGGAAAAGGCTGTGCCTAACTTCACCATTGCCAACGACGAAGTTGTCCCCAAGCGGGAGTGATTAAGGCCGGCTAACTTCCACACTCTCCAACAATCCCGGCACGGTTCAGACTCTAGAAAGTCACGACTCGACCGATGGACCGTTCGTGCCACTTGGTGTGTGCAGCACAGCGATTCCACCCAGTAAAAGGATCATCAGGAATTCAAATACTTGAGCGGCTAGCAGTGCAAACTGGAGAGCGGTACGACGTGCATGCTCGACGGCGGCGTGCCAGTACTGGGATAGATGGTCTGGTTCCAAATCAGATCGATTCCCCTGGCTCGAAGGGACCCGACGGTGCCCGAAGAGGCGCTAACGCCAAATACCCGTGGTACCTGGCACCACGTCGTGGCCCCGGGCGCCAGGCGAAACAGTTCCTGACGTAGACCCGACGAGGACGTGATCATCGAGAAGAGCGAACCGTCAGGGGTGAACAGCAAGGAGTTTCCCAGGGGAATCGAATCTGGTCCGTAGTTCGCCGCAGCAATTGAAGGTATCGAGATATAGGTCCACGACTGACCCGAATTGGTCGATCGCATGAGCGAGTACTGCGAGGACGCATCCAGGAGCAACAGATCGTGGGGCGAGGTCACCACCAATTGTGGGGAATAGCAACTGTTCACGCTGGAGGGCCAGGAGGTAGTCCACTTGACGCCCGACGTTGCGCTCACTCCCGGGGGACCTTGGAGCAGAGGCTGGAACGAGCCGTTCATGGCACAGTTCCCCCACTGATCTGGACCAAAGGTCGTGCATGGTCCGGTGCTCGGACAGCCCAGTGTTGTGGCCGACCAACTGGCCCCGCCGTTGAACGTGACTTCAGTGGCAACCAACCCGTGGTTGGTTCCCGGTGGGAAGTACCGTTGGTCGTTGTTGGCGTTCGCGAAGAGTGCCTCCACTCGATCCCCGCTCGTGGCGAACCCGGCAAAATCTTGCATCGACATACCCGCCGGGGTGGGAATCGTACGCCAGGAGACGCCGGCGTCGGTCGTGTAGAGAGCCGCGAAATAGAGGGGTGGAGCGCTGTTGTTGACGGCGGTTTCAAAACTGGCGAAGACGCTCCTGGGATACAGCGGATCGAGCGATACCGAGGAGCACGGCTGGTTGGATGAAGTGGACGGGAACGGGCTAAGACCGGTACCGCGCAGGGCTTGTGCCACCGCTACCGTTGGAACGTGGATCGGCGTGGGGCCGCCCGTGATCTTCAGTCCCGACGGTTGACACCACGCGATCAGGTTCGAACCACTCGCCGGATCGATTGCCGATGGACCAGCGAACGACGACGAAAGATATGGAACGTGACCCAATTGGGCCCAGGTCTGGCTCGGTGACACTCGCAGCACCCGAGGGGTAAGCACAACATCGAATCCGCCACCCTTGGAACTTTGCGTGAATGAGAGGGCGGGGTACTGACGTCTCGCGGGACCGGTCGTGACCGAGAGGGAGTAGCCAAATGGCTGGCCAATGATGGTCTGCAGTGGTGCCCAGCCTTTAACGATCACCTCGTCGCCGACAGCGGCCCTCGAAGGGCTGAGAGTCATCGTCTCACATGGTTGTCCGGTGAGGCACTTCTTGGGCCGTGGGGCGTTCAGTTGAATCGTCGTGTGCGCGTCGGCCGGACCGAGGGCACACCCTGACGTCAATTCGATGCATTGAACGCCGACTTGATAGCTACCCGATTGCAGCGGATGGGCGGTAACAGCACCGTCACGAGTAACGAGCCACGCGGTTTTTGGCACGAGCAGACTCGAGTGAAACGTTGTCGCCGACGACCAATGGATGGGAGCGCCCTGCTCTTGCAACCCGGTTTGACAGCCGTCCCAACAAATAGTCACTGCCGTCTGTCGTAGTTGCCCGGGTAGAGGATGACTGAGGAGGCGACCCGTAATTGCCACAATCTCGCCGGGCGTGGCGATCTTCGAACTCAGCGACAATGAGACGTGACCGATGGGGGCGGGTGTCGAGACGGACGTAGTCGGACCGCTGCTGGCC
>DAIEHI010000181.1 GCA_027355725.1 Acidimicrobiaceae bacterium | reverse complement strand
TTCTGGTCCTCGGGCCAGCGCTTGCGCGAGAGTTGCGCGAGCTTGTGCAACAGCGCGACCGCGCCGGGGTCATCGTCGCCGGGTCGCGTCTCGATGAGGCCGCGCTCCTTCATCGCACTCAGGAGTTCTCGTCCCAGATCGGTGCGAACAATGACGAGCGTCCAGTCGCCAAAAGCGCCGATGCCGCCCGTTGAGATGTCCGCGTGTTCCGCAGCGAAGTCGGGGCAGTGCGTGCAGCCCTCGCGGGTGTAAGCGTGTGCTTCCTTGAGCGGGATCTCGTGGAATCCGCCGTCGTGGGTCCAGATCTGGAACACGCCCTTGATGTTCATCTTCTTGATGTCACTGCGCTTGATCGCGTAGTTCTTCTCGAAGAGTTCTTCGAAGATCGAGTCGTCGAAGGTCTTAGAACACAGAAGGCCGATGGTGAGACTGAGGCGTCGAGCGATCTTGCCGGCCTTTCGTGTTTGCATCGCGCCCGGCGCTGACGCCATGCAACCCATGCCGACCAGGGCAATGCGCTCGGCTCCGCCCTCGACGGCCTCGGGGTAGGCGAGCAGGTTCGCACTGTAGGTGTATCGCGACTTCGCGGTCTCGAGGACTTCGGCGCGGTTGCGCGCGACGCGCGGTTGCGCGCGCCACGTGGAGCCGTCACCTTCGAGCCCGCTCACGAGTGCGGCGTCGATCACGTCGTTCTCGAGTGCGTAGATGAGCAGGCTGGACACGAAACCGCCGTCTTGACCGTTGTCGACGATCTCGGCGTCAGTTGAGCGGGCGAGCAGCACGTCGCCAATACCGAAGACTTCTTCGTCGCTTCGCTCGCGCGCAAAACGATGCGTGTCGATCTCGCTCTCCCAATTGCGAAACCGTGGACAGGCGCGGGTGCACATCGTGCATCCCTTCACACCGTGTGTGCAGTCCTCACGGCCGCCATCGATATCGAGGTGCCAAGGCTTATAGACGCCGTTCTCGCTCTCGTAGTCGAGCACGTCGTGGGGACACGCAACCACGCACGCGGCACACCCTGTGCACAGACCAGACGTGACGACCTCGCTGAACAGCTCTTTCCATTGCGGTTTCTCTAAAGCCATAGAGCAACCTTAGTAACTATGCCTTTCTCAGGACACGGCGATACGCTGAGCGCGTGCCTGAAGTACTCGAAGTGGAGTCGTATCGACAACTCGCAGATCGCGTGGTCGGCGCAACCATCGTTCGCGGGTGGGCCGATGCGTACGCGGCGAAGAAGCTCTCGTCACCGGCTGCGTGGGCGAGGGCCGTGAAAGGGCTCACCCTCACCGGTACCTCTCGGCGGGGCAAACTCCTCTTGCTCGAGACGAGTGGGGTCACCCTCGCCATGCGCTTTGGCATGACGGGCGTGTTGTTGATCGACGACGACGCCGCGATCGACGGATTGTTCTACGGTCCCCACACCTACAAGTCTGAGTGGATTCGAGCGGGACTCGAACTCGCTGATGGGCGCAAGCTGGTCCTGCACGACCCGCGCCGCCTGGCGCGCTGTGAGATCGACCCGGACCTTGGCGAACTGGGGTATGACGCGCTGAGCATCACTCGAAGTGAGTTCGCCAAAGCCCTTCGAATCACGAGAGGTGAAGGACCGGCGATCAAGGCCCGTTTGCTCGACCAGTCAGTGATCGCCGGGGTGGGGAACCTACTCGGTGACGAGATGCTCTATCGCGCGGGAATCGACCCGCGAACCCCCACCGCGCAGCTGACGATTGATGATCGCAATCGTCTCTTCCAGGCCTTCACTCAGACCATGCGCTCCCTGCAACGTCGCGGTGGCTCGCACTTGGGAGATCACATGGAGGGACGCTTCCCGGGTGGACACTGTCCTCTCGATGGTGGCGATATGCGAAGCGCAACCATTGGTGGTCGTACGACCTATTGGTGTTCGCTGCACCAGAAGTAGGTCGTGTATGGGCAAGGTCGAGAGACGAGGGCGGGCGGTGAACACCCAGAATCGCGATGCGTCGGACTATTCGCTCGGTTGAGCGAGAATTTGGTTGAATTGCCTACGTTTCTCCGTCCCCGATTTGATTTACGGTCACCTACTCAACATTCCACCTAACCAAAGGCTTGATGCAGAGGACTTTGACAATCCCCACGGTGTTGATTGCGCGGCCTAACGACTCGGACACTATGCTAGTAAATGTCATAGCAAGGAGGACTTACGATGGCTCAGATAGCAGCGCAGCTTGTGAGGACCGCTCGAAGGAGCAGTGGTCTCAGTCAGCGTGACTTGGCAGAGCGGGCGAAGGTCTTTGGTTCAGCCGTGGCTGACGTCGAGCGGTGTGCGCATGACCCTGGGTCGGCTGCACTCGAACGCTTACTTGGAGCTGCCGGTTACCGGCTCTGCGCGCTTCCCACCTCGAGTTCTCCGGTGGCCGCGTGGGCCGACTTCATCTACCGAGAGCTCCGCTCGAAGCGGGCCAGCCAAAAGGTGGCCTTTCGGGCACTGATTGGACTCAGCGACGAATTGAGTGCAGCGACGAAGCCCTTGCGCGTTGCGTTGTGCGTTACCGAGCCCGCTCCGTGCGGCGATGAGCGTTACGACGCGGCACTCGCTGGACTCGTCGAGCACCACCTCGCCAAGGACGGCTTACCAATCCCCGAGTGGGTTGACCAGCCCTGGCGGACGCTGGCCGAGCCGTGGAAGGCATCTGTGTACACCGACCTGTCGGAGGTCCCCGAAGCGCTCGCAGACCACGGGGTGTGGCTGGCCGAGGCGGATCTCGCGAGTGTCTGATCCCCTCTTCTCACCAGACGATGTTCGCGAGGGTCTCGAATCCCTTGTCGATGAGCTCATCAGACGTGGTTCTACATCGCACATTCAAGTCGTCGGCGGAGCGGCAGTAATGATTCAGGCGAACCGAGAGGCACTGTCACGGGACATTGATGCCCTCTACTCGCCATCGACAGACGTCGACGAGGCCATCCGCTCGGTAGCAGGGGCGCGAAATTGGCCGGAGACGTGGCTCAACGACGCCGTCAAGATGTTCGCGAGCCACCACGACGAGCCCGAGGATTGGGAGATTCACATCACTCGCGCGGGGGTGACGGTCAGTATTGCCGGGTGCTCACTTCTGCTCGCTATGAAGCTGTACGCGGGTCGACCTCGCGACGCTGAAGATATCGACCTACTGATTACAGCTTGTGGCATTACCACGACCCAGGCCGCCGTTGACGTGTTCGACCATTACTACCCAACCGAAGTGATCAAGGCCCGGTCACTACAAATACTCGAAGGCTTGCTGTCTCGCGATGAGTGAACATGTCCTTCAGATCCGAAGGACATAACTGCAATCTGCGACGCCGTTGTGCCCATCCTCCAAGATCACCTCATACGGGATGAAATGGCGGAATTCCTGGGTTCCCTCCGCGCAATCGGACACCCACGTATCCTGACCTCGCCGAGACCCAGCATGGCGCTCAGAGATGTCTTATGTCAGGTGATCTTGGTTTTATATCTATAAAAATGACTTTTATTACAAAACTGACCTATAAAAATAATAATACTGACTCTTACTGCCACAGAAACCAGCACTGACTCCTTTAAAAGCCATTATTATGGTTCTACGGAGGTGCAGATGATGTATCAGTTCGACGACCTTGAAGTGACCCTTGGCGAGAGCGTGCGCGCTCAACGGATCGAGCACCGCCTGACCCAACTCGAACTCGCCAAGCGCGCAAATATTTCAGTGGGCGCTGTGAAGAATCTCGAGAACGGCCGCGGGTCCACAACGACCACCCTCGTGAGGGTGGTGCACGTCCTTGGACAAGATCACTGGCTGTCGGCGCTGGCGCCGAGCGAATCGAGTTTCAATCCACTCACGCTGCTCGAGGCGCCACGCTCGAGCAGCGGACACGTCGCGCGACGAGTGCGACGAAGCGAGCGTGCGTGACCTACCGCCAGGTTCCCTACATTGAAGTGTGGGCGTGGGGCAGTCGCGTCGGTGTCGTGGCGCCCGATCCGCGTACTGGTCGATACGTCTTTGCTTATACCGCGCAGTGGATTGCAGGCGGGGTCGAACTCTCACCGCTGCACATGCCGCTTCGAGAGCGCCCTTATGAACTCGCCCAGTGGTCACAACTCGCCCCGGACGCCTTTCACGGCCTCGTTCCTCTGCTCGGTGACAGTCTGCCCGACGCCTTCGGTAACGCCCTCGTGAACGCGTGGATGGCCGAGCACGGTGTGGCGCCGACGAATATCACACCACTCGACCGCTTGGCCTACGCGGCGTCGAGAGCCATGGGTGCGCTTGAATTTCGTCCGCCCGCCATCGATGAGCCGGGCGACGCCCCGTCGGCGATTGCCCTGGCCGATCTCGTTCTCGCCGCTCGACTCACTGTGCGCGGTGAACTAGTCGGGGATGAGAGCGCTCACGCCGCGGTCCAGCAACTGATCCAGGTGGGCTCGAGTGCCGGAGGTGCTCGAGCGAAGGCCGTGATCTCGTTCAATCCGCTCACGTACCAACTCGCCTCGGCGTTCACGCCACTTGAGGCGGGCTTCGAGCATTGGATCATCAAGCTCGACGGCGTGAGCGCCACGGGCATGGACGGCCACGGCGACGGACTGGGCGAGAGCGCATCCTACGGGCGTATTGAGTACGCCTACAGTGAGATGGCACGAGCAGCGGGTATTGACATGACGAACTGCCTCTTGCTCGCAGAGGGTCCGCGGCGACACTTCATGACACGGCGTTTTGACCGAGATGCAAACGGTGGACGCGTTCACGTGCTCTCGCTCGCGGCGCTCGCACACCTTGACCAGCGCCAGTCGGGCCTGCACAGCTACGACCAGTACCTCGCAACCGTCAAGCAGCTCGGACTCGATCTTTCGAGTTTGGACCAGGCGTATCGACGCATGGTCTTCAACGTCGTTGCGGTGAATCGCGATGACCATACGAAGAACTTCGCGTTTCTGCGCACCCGTGATGGCGGGTGGGAGCTCGCTCCAGCCTTCGACCTCACCCACGCCTACCGTCCCAACAGTGAGTGGACGAGCCGCCACAACCTTCGCGTCAACGCCAAGACCGAGATGATCACACTGGAGGATCTCTACATCGTTGGCGATCGCCAAGAGGTTCCCGGTTACAAGGCGATTGTGCGAGAAGTGATCGACGCCGTTGACGCGTGGCCCGAGTTCGCCACCACTGCCGAGGTGGATCAACGAGCGCTCGATGCCGTCGCGGCTGACCTCGAACGCTTTCGTCCTCGTTAGCTCGTGGCGCATGGGCGAAGACGGCAGTTCATATCTGAGGTCTCCAGACGAGTAGCCATCGTCGAGGGACCGAGTGTTGGTGCGACGGTCGGAAGTTTCTGTAACCGCAACAAAGACCGCTTGGGTATGGGCTTTACCAGCGTGACACGATGATTCCCCCGCATCGGTCAGAATGGGGGGATGCAGTCATTCATACAGAACTACGGCTATTTCGCTCTCATCATGCTCGCCATCGTCGAGTCGGCCTGCGCACCCCTGCCATCAGAGGTGACCTTTGGCTTCGCGGGTGCGCTGTGCACGACCGCGGTGACTGGTCACGCGCAGTTCTCGGTGTGGGGGGTCATCGTGATCGGTACGGTGGGCTCGCTCATTGGTTCGGTGATTGCCTATGAGGTGGGTCGCACGCTCGGTCGCACCATTGTCGATCGTTGGGGCAAGTGGATACTGCTCACCCATAAGGACCTCGACGCCGCGGAGCGCTGGTTCGAGAAGTACGGAGCGATCTCAGTACTGGTCGGTCGAGTCCTTCCCGTTGTGCGAAGTGCGATCTCGGTGCCGGCGGGCATTGCTGAGATGAAGCGCGGACGCTTCATGGTGTTGACGGTGGTTGGCTCGCTCGCGTGGGTGTCGCTGCTCACCGGACTCGGCTACGCGGCTGGTTCGAACTGGGACCGCGTCTCAAAGGACTTCCACTACGCCCAGACGCCAACGATCATCGCCATAGTCCTGCTCCTCGCCTGGGGCCTCTGGCACCGCATTCGCACTGTGCGTCGACACAACGCGAGCTAGTCGTTCGATCGTCGACGCGATTGCGGCCACGCCACGTCGCGACTGAGTAGGTCGTCGTAGGTCTCTCGACGCTGCACCAGGTTGGCAACGCCGTTGTGGACCATGACAATCGGGGGACGAAGCGCGCCGTTGTAGTTGTTCGCCATTGTCATGCAGTAGGCGCCAGTGACGGGCACGGCGATGACGTCGCCGATGCGAGGCTCACGAAGAGCGACCGATTCGATCAGTTGGTCACCCGACTCACAGTGACGACCCACCAAGGAGAACGTCTCACCACGGCCAACCCGGTTGGCGACAGTGGCGTCGAAGGCTTGACCGTAGAGCGAGACCTCGAGGTTGTCGCCCATGCCACCGTCGACCGCGACGAATGACCGAGTCGCACCACGCTTGACGGTCACGACCGAATAGAGCGTCATGGCGGCTTCTGCAACCATGGAACGTCCCGGTTCGATCAGGATTCGTGCGCTCGCCGGCAGGTGCTCGTGCGCCGCGCCAACCAGCGCGTCGAGGTACTCCTCGACCGGTGGCACACGCATGTCGTGGGTGTAGCGCGCACCGAGACCTCCGCCGAGGTCGTAGACGCGAAACTCACCGAGCGAGGCGATCGCCTCGACGGCGCGCGTGAAGGGCTCGGTGTCGAGAATCTGTGAGCCGACGTGAACGTGTAGACCGTCGAGGCGCAACCGGTCGCTCGAGCGAAGTCGCTCGATGGCACGCTTTGCGTCACTGAGCGACAGACCGAACTTCGAGTTCGAGTGCCCGGTCGAGATGGCGTCATGGGTTGCGGCGTTGACGCTCGGCATCACGCGAACGAGTACCGCCTGCACGTCTGGGACCATTCGCTCCAAGCGGTCGATGTCGTCGAAGTTGTCGATGACCACGGTGCCCACGCCGGCGGCCACGGCCATTTCGAGTTCGCGATCGGTCTTCGCGTTGCCGTGCAGCACGAAGGTGGCCGGGTCCGCCCCCGCGCTGAGTGCCATGACCAATTCGCCTCCGCCAGCCACGTCGATGCCAAGGCCCTCTTCGTGCATGACCCGATAGAGCGCAGTGCAGGGAAGTGACTTAGACGCCCACACGACCTGTGAATTGGGCCAACGACTCGCCAGCCCATCGCGGTACCTACGAGCTCTCGCACGAAGGGCCCCCTCGTCGATGATGAGGGAGGGGGTACCAAAACTGGCCGCGAGTTCGCTCGCGTGACATCCGCCGACGACGAGCTCTTCACCGTCAACGCTCGCGCCGGTCGCGAAGAGCTCAAGGAGCTCGGCGGTGGCCTGGTTGTCTGGTTGGGGTGTCATTGTCTCTCCTTTGTCAGTGCGCGCACTGGGGTCTTTGAAGTCATTGCGTTCGCTGCTAGATCACGTGGCGTCTCAGCGCACCTTGCCGCGACCGGTCACTTCGAGTTGGCCAACGACGCGCTCGCCGCGAGTGGCGATGGCGTGATCGAAGAGGTTGATCACTGGACAGACGTGACTGGGTATCAACAGGACCTTGTCGCCGATTGCCAGAGAATCACCTCGCGAGACATCAAGACGGCCAACCCCGTGCTCTTCATTCATGAACTCCATCGACAGTTCTTCACGGCCGGCGAATTGGACCCAACCGGGTTGACCCATTCCATCTGAGGTCAGACATTTCGTCCCCGCGTCGACGACGAAACGGTCGTGGCTCGGACGACTGACGACGGTCGCGACCACGTGGGCGGCACACGTGTCCTGGGTGGCAACACCGTGGCGAATCATCGTGGTGTCGTTGAAGACGTACGTGCCGGGTCGAACCTCGGTCACGCCACGTTGTCGCATCTCTTCGTCCACTGTTGGCGACGAGCCGACACTGATCTCGCGCACCTCAATGCCGAGTTCACCCAGTCGGTGTTGGGTCGACACGAGATCGTCCAACTCGCGCCTCACGAGATCGGCGCGTGCGCTGCGGTCGTGCACGCCGTAGGCGTGACCCGCGTGGGTGAGGAATCCAACGATGGTGATGCCCTTGATCTCGACCAGTTGGGTCACGAGCTCAATCGTTGGCTCACCGGGTTCGAGGCCCATGCGGTGCAGTCCGGTGTCGACCTCAACCATGACCTCGACATCCTCACCACTCGCGACGCCGAGCGCTCCGAGGCCGCGCGCGACTTCGAGTGAGTCGAGAGACACTTGGATGCGCGCGGTCTCTCTCAGTGCCTGCAAGCGAGCCAGTTTTGAAGCGCCGTAGATGGGAAAGGCTATGAGGATGTCGTCAAAACCTGCGCGCACCATCACTTCGGCCTCGCTCAATTTCGCACACGTGATGCCTGAGGCACCCGCGTCGATCTGGAGCCGCGCGATGTCGGGCATCTTGTGAGTCTTGGTGTGGGGGCGCAGACGGACCCCACCCGTGGTCGCGCGCGCGGCCATGGATGAGATATTGGCGTGCACCCGGTCTAGATCAATGACCAGAGCCGGGGTGTCGATATCAAAGACCTGCACGCCGATTCACCCCCCGTACGGCACGCCACCTGGCTGCCGTGTCAATTGTTGTGCAAAAGCTCCGTGCCGCTCTTCTTCGAAAAGTGAGGAGTACTTGACGCGTAACATTCGTAAAGATACTATCTTTATAATGTCTTGCTGAATTGTGATTGGTACTGGGTTTTTAAGTGATCATCTAGTTTCCGAGGGGGAGCCACAATGGAGGAACACAAGGTTGAAGAGGGCGCACAGTTCCTGACGAGAAGGAAGTTCTTCGCGTTAGGTGCGGCGTCTGCGGGGGCCATTGGTATGGCGGGTCTGACGGACGTTACCTCAGCCAGTGCCAGTGCAGCCGTCTCGACGTTGCGCGTTGGTTGGACAACGCCGCCTGACGTCATGAACCCCTTCACGTTCACGACTACGGCGTCCAACGAGATCCTCTGGTTGATCTATGACACCTTGCTCGAATACAACCTCCAACTGAACCCCGAACCATCGCTCGCCGCCAAATCATCAATGAGTGCCGACGGCAAGTCCTTCACCTACCAACTGCGCTCTGGTGTCAAGTGGCACGACGGCAAACCCTTCAGTGCGAACGACGTCAAGTACACCTTTGAGATCATGGCCAAGCACAATCTCGGTCAGGCCGCCTGGAGTCTCGCGGATTTCGATTCCGTGGTGATTGTCAACGCCAACAAGGTGACGGTGAACTACAAGAAGCCCCAAGCCTTCGATCCCGCGCTCGCAATCCCCATCGTGCCCTTTCACATCTGGGGCGCGATGACACCATCGAAGATCCTCAGTTATAACAACCCAAATCCCGTGGGCACTGGACCCTACAAGTTCAAGAAATGGGTGAGCGGTCAGTACGTCCAGGTTGATCGAAACGCCAATTGGTGGGGCAAGCAACCAGCGGCGAAGAGCATCATCTGGACCCAGTTCGAGAACAGCGACGTGATGGTCCAGAGTCTGGCGTCAGGTCAGCTCGACATCTTGACCGAGGTTCCTCCGGTGCTGTGGAACGGACTGAAGGGCAAGGCCAACGTGAAGCCGGTCGAGATGGAATCGTTCTCGTTTCACCACATTGGTATCAACGTCTCAAAGAACCCGAAGTCTGGTGGTAATCCACTCCTGCTCGATCGAACGGTGCGTCAAGCACTCGGCTATTCACTCGACCGCGCACAACTCGTCGAGTTGGCCCTCGCCGGCCACGGCATACCGGGCAGCGTCCAGTTGCCCCCCTCCTTTGGCAAGTGGCAGGAGAAGATTCCAAGCTCCGAGCAGATCAACAACAATCCCGGCAAAGCCAAGAAGATCCTCGACGCCGCTGGTTATCACGTTGGCTCGAACGGCATTCGACAAGACAAGCACGGTAAGCAGTTGAGCTTTCGACTCATCGCGATCGCCACGACCGACGAGGACGTCTTGGCCGGTCAGATGTTCGTCAAGTCCGCTGAGGCGGTCGGTATCAAACTCACGCTCGAGACACTTGACGGGACGACGCTGGGCAACATTGTCTACAACAACAACCCCAACTGGGACATCTTCATCTGGGGCTGGGACTCGGGCACACCCGACCCGGACTACCTGTTGAGTGTGCCACTCACCGACCAGATCGGCAACAACAACGATGTGTTCTATGCCAATCCGACCTACGACGCGCTCTACAACAAGCAGGCAACGACCCCCAACCCCGCCCAGCGCGTGCCGTTGGTGCACGACATCCAAAAGCTCTTCTACGAAGACGCTGCCTACCTAGTCATGTGGTACCAGAGCAAACTGCAGGCGTATCGTACTGACACTTGGAAGGGTTGGGTTCCAACCCGCGGAGGCATGGTCTACAACTTCACCCGCGACAATTACCTGAAGATCACACCGAGATAGTCCTCGACGTGCCAAGGCCCCGTAGGCAACGATATTCAGCATGAGCGTGCGGTACCTGGCAAAGAAGCTGACCACATTGGTCGTGACCTTGTACGTCACGGTGTCATTCAACTTCCTCTTGTTCCACGTCCTTCCAGGAAGCCCCATCCAGTTACTCGCACGCTCGGGCCACTACGACCCCGCGGCGCGAGCGCAACTGGTCAAGCTCTTCGGCCTCAATCACTCGCTGTTCACCCAGTACTTCATCTATCTAAAGAACATGCTGCACGGCGACCTCGGCTTCTCGTACGTCTTTAGAAAGCCGGTCACCACGGTGCTCGGTGGAGCGATCGGCAATACGTTGTTGCTCGTCGGCACCGCAACGCTGGTGACGATCCTCGTGGGTGTATGGCTGGGCGTCATGGCCGCGTCACGAGCTCACTCTCTCACCGATGCGTCGATCACCGTGACGAGCCTTGGGCTGTGGAGTATGCCGGACTTCTTCACCGGGATGATCCTGATCTTCATCTGTGGCGTGTGGACTCACATCTTGCCTATATCGGGGCTGGTGACGCCCGGACTGGTGACGGGACCCTGGGGCCACTTTGTTGACGTCGCACGACACCTCGTCCTTCCCGCGCTGACTCTGACGTTCGTCAATGCGGCTGAGTTCTCACTCATCTCTCGAAACACGCTCGTCGACGTCATGGTCGAGGATTACATGTTGACCGCTCGAGCCAAGGGCCTTCGTCGTCGAACGATTGTCTGGCGCCACGCGCTTCGAAATGCCATGTTGCCCATCGTGACCGCAACCGCGCTCTACGTGGGCATGATCCTGGGCGGAGCCATTCAAGTCGAGACGGTCTTCTCCTGGCCGGGGATGGGTCTATTGATCTACAACTCGGTGGTGCAGCGCGACTACCCGGTGCTCGAAGGTTGCTTCTTGCTCTTCGCCATTGCGGTGATCGCGACCAATTTCATCAGTGACCTCTTGTACCAGGTCCTCGACCCTAGGGTTCGCAGAACATGAGCAATCTCGACGACACGGCGGGCGAACTTCGCGATCCTGAATTCGATGATGTCGCCTCACGGCCGCATCGAGGAATCTGGAAGAGTCTCTGGCACGACCCAATGGGCCGTTCGGGCCTGATCATGCTCGGCTTCGTGTTGGTCGTGATCATGATCGGTCCGCTGATCTTCCCCTTTGACGCCCAGTCCTTTGGGACCTCGGCAGCTTCGATCCTGCAGGCGCCTTCTCGCGCGCACTGGATGGGGACGACCGAACTCGGTCAGGACGTCTTTCGTCAGTTCCTCGTCGGTGGGCGAATCTCGCTCTACGTGGGGTTGTCCGCCACGCTCATCGCGATCGTGCTCGGCGCGGGACTCGGTCTCATCTCTGGTTACTACGCGGGCTGGCGTGACACCGTGTTGATGCGGATCACGGACTTCTTTCTCGTCCTGCCGACCCTGCCGCTCATCATTGTCCTCGCGGCCCTCTTTGGCCAGAGCATTCTCGTGACGAGCCTGGTCATCGGACTCACGAGTTGGCCCCAGACGGCGCGCATCATCCGCTCCCAGGTGCTGTCACTTCGAGAGCGGCCCCTCGTGCAGCGCGTGCGCTCTCTTGGTGCGGGCGACCTTCGCATCATGCGCAAGCACATCTTGCCCAATGTCGCTCCGCTGATCTTCGCGAATCTGGCCCTCGTCCTTTCTGGTGCCGTGCTCGCCCAAGCCGCGCTCGCCTTCTTGGGTCTCGGCGACCCGGTCCAGGTGTCGTGGGGCACGACGCTGCATAATGCGTTCAACTCTGGCGCGATGAGTCAAGGTGCGTGGTGGTACGTCATGACCCCAGGGGTGGGCATTGTGGTGATGGTGCTGGCCTTCTCCCTCGTCGGGCACAGCTTGGATCGGGTCCTCAATCCGTTGCTTCGAGGTGAACAATGAGTCTGTTGGAGATTGACAATCTCAGCGTTGACTATCGGGTTGGATCGGGTTCGCTTCGCGCGGTCGATCACGTGAGTCTGCGCGTCGAACCGGGTGAAGCGGTGGGGATCGTGGGCGAGTCGGGCTGTGGCAAGACGTCGCTCGGTCTTTCGATACCCATGCTCCTTCCTGGTAACGCGGAGATCTCGAGCGGCTCGATCACATTGGCCGATCACGAACTGGTCGGCATGAGCGAAGACCAGCTCAACCAACTGCGTTGGAGCGCAGTGGCGTTCGTCTTTCAGGGCGCGATGAACGCGCTCAACCCCGTCCAGCGCGTCGATCGACAGATCCTCGAAGCCATCACCGCCCACGAGGCGAAAGCCGACAAGCACGAAGCCACCGAACGAGTCCTTCAACTGCTCGACCTGGTTGGCATCTCGCCCGCGCGAGCAAAGAGCTTCCCCCACGAATTCTCTGGCGGCATGCGACAGCGCGCGATGATCGCCATGGCGCTCGCGTGTCGACCGTCGCTGCTGATCGCCGACGAACCCACGACCGCACTCGACGTGATCAGCCAGGCGCAGATACTGGCCCTGTTGAGTTCGCTGCGTCGATCGGAAGACCTGAGTGTCTTGATGATCTCGCACGACCTGTCCGCGATCAAGCGCGTGTGCGATCGGATCATCGTGATGTACGCGGGTGTCATTGTGGAGTCCGGTCGAACCGAGGAGGTCCTCGGGCGACGCGGTGAACCAGCACAGGCGGCGCACCCCTACACCCAGGCGCTCATAGGCGCCCACCCCGACCTGCACGGTGAGCGAGTGCTCGCTCAAGGTTTGCCCGGGCACCCACCGGACCTCTCCAAGCCCATCGCGGGCTGTCGCTTCGCTGACCGTTGTCCGTACGCGATGCCGGTGTGTCGTGAGGTCGTCCCGCCGACGCTCGCCATCTCAGCGGGTCATATCGCCGCCTGTCATCTCTTGTCAAAGGGGGCGTCGTGAGCATCGAGTCCGAGCAGCGCGCGCCAGCGCGAGCGAAGGTCCTTGAGGTCCGAGATCTGGTCGTACGCTTCGCCGCTCGTGGCAGTTGGCGTCACCGGGGGGCGGTGAAGGCGGTCGACGGCGTGTCCTTTGACATCGAACAGGGCGAGATCCTCGCACTGGTCGGTGAATCAGGCTGTGGCAAGTCGACCATCGCGCTCGCGGTGATGCGACTGCTCGAACCGACCTCAGGTCGCATCATCTCGGGCGGGGAGAACCTCGCAACACTTCGGGGCCGTGCGCTTCGTCGTGCTCGACGCAGGATCCAGATGATCTTCCAGGACCCATTCGGTTCACTCAACTCGCGCCAGACCGTCTTTGACACCGTGGCCGAGCCGCTCATCATCCACAAGATGGGTGCAACGTCCGACGAACGACGCACGATGGTCATGGACGCACTGGACCTCGCGCACCTTCGACCTCCCCAGCGCTTGGCCCAGAGCTACCCTCACGAACTCTCTGGCGGCCAGCGACAGCGAGTGGCGATTGCCTCGGCGATGGTCATGCGACCTGAACTCGTGATCGCCGACGAGCCGGTGTCGATGCTCGACGTCTCAGCGCGCGCGGGAATTCTGCGCTTGATGATGGACCTTCGTGATCGCCTGGGCACCTCGTACCTGTTCATCACCCACGACCTCGCTGTGGCGTGGGTGGTCGCGGACCGGATCGCCGTGGTGTACCTCGGACGCATCGTGGAGATCGGGCCGGCGACCAGCCTGGTCGAACAGCCTGCCCATCCCTACACCAAGGCCTTGCTGAGCGTCTCGGGTGGCGATGACGTCGGGCCCGATGGAGAGTTGATCGAAGCGCTGCCGGGTGAGACCCCGTCGGCGGCCAATGTCCCCGAGGGTTGTCGCTTCCATCCCCGATGTCCGCGCTACGTCGAACTTGGCATGCCCGAGCAGTGTCGAAGCGTGGATCCCCACTTACACGTCATTCGACGTGCGAGCGCACCTCGGCCAGACTCGGCTGTTCTCAGTTCGCACGAAGCGGCCTGCCATTTCGCATCAGAGGAGTCACAATGAGTACCTACGGTAATGAAGTCACTGAGACCACCAGACAGGTCATTGATCTGATCAGTGACCTGGTACGCATCGATTCGGTCACCCCATGGCTCGTTGAGGGCGGCGCGGGCGAGGCTGAAGTCGTGCGTTACTTCGAACAGTGGGTCGCCGACCTGCCCGTTGAAGTTGAGATACAAGAGATCGCGCCAGGTCGTCAGAACTTCATCGCTACCCTGCGCGGCAGTGGCGGCGGGCCGAGTCTGTGTCTGAACGCTCACGCCGACACCGTTGGCTACGCCGGATGGCCCGATGAGGCGTTGGTGCCTCGTCTCGATGGGGACCGGTTGTACGGCCTTGGGGCCGCTGACGACAAGGGGTGTTGCGCGATTGCGCTGCTCGCGCTTCGACGAGTGGCGACGTCTGGTGTTCGACTGCGCGGCGACCTCGTCGTCGCGTGTGTCGCGGACGAGGAAGGGATCTCCATTGGCACCGAACACCTCGTTCGCACCATGAAGCCGGATCTGGCCATCGTGCTCGAGGCCGACGCCTTGCCCAAGGTGATTGTTGAACACCAAGGGTTCGGTTGGCTCGATATCGTGATCGGCGGCCGCGCCGCGCACGGTTCCACGCCGGACCAGGGGGTCGACGCCATCGTTGGACTGGCCGAGGTATTGAGTCGCCTGCACGCCTGGGACCTCGAACACTTCGCCGGTGTCCCCGAACCGCGCAATGGACGAACGGTGTTCCACACCGGCACGGTGCGTGGCGGCACGGACTACGCAACGTACCCGAGCCAAGCGGTGCTCGGCATTGAAATCGGTACCCAGCCCGGCGAGACCATGGCCGACCGCGTGCGCGAGATCGAAGCGATCATTGCCTCAGTGGTGAGTGAGATGCCCGGACTCAGCGGTGAAGTGAAGATTCGACTCGAGCGCGAGCCCTTCCTCGCGCAAGGTCATGAGGTACTCCTCGAGAGCCTTCGTGTCGCCACGCGAAAGACCATGGGACTCGACATCGAGGCGGTCGGCCTCAACGCCTGGACTGACGCGGCGCTCATGCAAGCGTCAGGTACGCCAACGGTCATGCTCGGCCCGCTCGGTGGCAACTTCCACAGCCCCAATGAATGGATCTCGGTCCCCGACGCGGTGGCGAGCGTCGAGATTCTGGTGGACACCATTGTTGAGGTGCTCTCGTGAGCGAGGCGCGCGAACAACGACAGCACGCGGCCGCGTCATCGCTCGAGTCACTCTCGTACCTTTTTGAAGAGTCGACGAAGTTCTTTCCCGTACCGGGCGGTGTTGTCAGCGTGATCGATCGTGATGGGGTGTTGAGCGAGACGAGTTTCGGATTCGCCAACATCGAACGGGCGACACCGATGTCCTCAGCATTGCGATTCGAGATCGGCTCCATCAGCAAGTTCTTCACCGCCCTCGCGGTCAACCGGCTCATTGACGACGGCCGGCTTGGTCTTGATGAAACGATCGCCCAGGTCCTGCCGTGGCTCGACCTCAGTGCGTCGAATCGTGGTGCCAGTGTCGCACGATTGTTGAACCACACCTCGGGCATGAGCGTGGGTGCGGACACCCTCCCCGACGACACCGGAGAGATCTGGAACTCGAGGGAGTGCGCGTCATCATCGAGCGCCTCGCCCCACTTTCACTACTCGAACCTGGGGTATCTGGTACTTGGCGAGATGGTCCGAGCGCGCAGTGGGCAACGACTCGCTGACTTCGTGCAAGAGCAGTGGCTTGGTCCACTCGGCATGCACGACGCGCTTGCGCAGGTTACCCAAGCGGACAAGGCCTCACTCGCGACTGGTTACTGGCCCGCTCGACCCGATCACCCGTGGGCACCCGGCGACGAACTCAGTCCGTCGGCATTCTTCGAGATCGACTCGGCCAGTGGCAATATCGCAGCCACCAGCGCCGACATGGCGGCGCTGGTCCAAGCCCTGCTCGGGGCCAGTGGCGGCGACCCCGTGGTGGGTGACGACGGAGCAGCGGTGCTCTCGAAGGACTTGTTCGAGCGTATGACGAGCGATCTCGCACCGACCGGTGAGCCCACCTATCTCCTCGAAGGCATGAGCCCGGTCGAGCAGAGTCGGTACGCAATGGGCATCAACGTCGAGCGCATCGACGGGCATCTCTGTGTGAGTCACGGCGGGGGCATGGTGGGCTACTCAACCTTCATGCTGGTTGACTGCACTGCTCGAATCGGCGTGGTGGTCTTGACCAACGCCAATGGTGACACCCTGGCGTCGCATCTGCTCGCTCGGGTCGTGCACGAGAACGTGCGGGCGCGTCTCGAGGGACGAACGCCCCTCTCTGGTCTCAGTCTCGACTCAACCGTGCGCGCGAACGCCGAGGCGAACGAGAACCCGATGGTCGGAAGTTATGTCGCCGATGACGCGACGACGTTAGAGGTGCGCGTCGCGGGAGGGGAACTGCGGATTCACTTCGAGAACGAAGAGGGTGCCCTCTACCGACTCATTGGCGGTCGCTACGTCACTGACCACCCGGGCCTTCGCACCTTTCACCTCGACTGGTACCAGAGCGGGGAGGACCACGGCTTCACCCACGGCGCGAGGACCTTTAGCGCCCACCACCGCGGCGAGAGCCTGGCGAGCACGCCGACACACCCGCTGGTCGGTCGGTACCGAAGCTTCTCACCGTGGTTCCCAGAGTTTCGCGTGCTCGAACGCGGTGGCACGTTGTTACTCGTCGCTCCCGGTGGCGTCGAGGCCCCGGGCGAGGAGACTGAGTTGGTCGAGGTCGCGCCGGGCGAGTACCGCGTCGGGGCCGAGGAATGGTTGCCCGAGAGAATTCACATCAATCACGTACGAGGTGGCGAGGTCATCAGTGTGGACCGTGACGGCTGTCACTATTCACGCGCATTCATTGTTTAATGGCATATCGTGGTAGGGCCGGTGGCGCGGCGACTCCAAAGGAGCTTCGGATCACTCTCTACGAGAACACTATCGAATTCATCCGCAAATACATTGCGGATAACAATCTGGTCCCGGGCGACCGACTACCTTCCGAGATAGAGATCGCCGCAATGGCTGGGGTCAGTCTCATGACCGTGCGTCGAGCCATGTCCGAACTCGTCGCGGCGGGCGCGCTGCAACGCATCCAGGGACGTGGCACCTTCATCCGCTCCAACCGTATTCAGACCGAATCGACCATCATCGGTGGCCTCAAGCAGACCCTCGCGCTGCAGGGGATCAACCTCGCGACCACGCTCATCTCGCTCGAAGAGGAGAGGGCCGATGAAGAGCGCTCTAAGAAACTCTCGATCCCGGTCGGGACCGGCATCTGGAAGATCACGCGGCTGCGCCGGTTCAATGAGGTGCCGGCGGTCAGAGAGGTCGCCTACGTCCCTCGAATCCTCGCCCCCGATCTGGACACGCTGTTCTCGCCCTCGACGGAGTCGCTCTATGAGGTCCTCTCAAAGTTCTACGGACTGACTGAATCGCTCGAGGAGCAGACCCTGGTGGCGCGAAGGGCCAGTGCAGCCGAAGCGGCCGACCTCGAGCTCGACGACGACAACTTCGTCATCGAGGTCACTGGTGTCTCGATCACCCAGAGTGGGACCGCCTTTGACAGCTTCGAGATGGTCTTTGTGCCACACATGTTCGCGTTTCGTCTGCGCTCGACGCCGACCGCAGACCCGATCGACATCTCGGCTTCGAGCGACTAGACCCCTCGCAGCAGTTCGCCCGACATCACAATGGTGAGGTCGTCGTGGTCCAAGAGGTGTGTCGCGGGCACCCGGTCATCGATGATGCCGGCCGCGAGCAGTTCAGCGACCGCATGCTTGTTCGACCCCGATACCAACATCAACATCGAGCGTGCGCTTCGAAGGTCGGCCATCCCAATCGTGATTGCCCGGGTCGGTCGCTCCTCTCGTGCCACGTCGGCGAAGTTCGCCTCGAGGGTGTCGTCGTGCAGGTCAACGACGTGGGTGCGCGCACCGAGGTCATCGCCAGGTTCGTTGAATCCGACGTGACCGTTACCTCCAACGCCCACCACCGCGAGGTCGAGACCGTTGGCGGCGTCAAGGGCACGGTCGTAGTCATCTGGGCGGTCACTCGGATTGATCGTGGCGAGCTTCGTCGAGCCGTTGAAGATGACCTCACCCAGGTTCTCACGCAGGAACGCAACGAAGCTTCCTTCGGGGTACGAGGGCAGGTCGAGGTACTCGTCGAGCATGAAGACGCTGGCTCGCTCGAGTGAGAAATCGCCACCCCTCTCGGCGCGCCGCAGCACCTCATAGAGACCGAGGGGCGTACTGCCGGTGGGTAGGGTCAGCGCGAGGTCGGGCTTCTCAGCTACCTTGCGCATGACGATCGACGCCGCCATGGTGGCGAACTCTTCGTGACTCTCGGTGGTGATCAATTTCACGCGAGATCCTTTCGTGGCGGATGGGTTTCATTCGAGACGGCGGCGACACTGAGATAGCGAGCGGCTTTTCGCGCGAGCGCGTCGTGGTAGGCGGGTTCGAGAGCGGGTATCTCGCTCAGCAACGCCGCTGCGTCGACCCTCTGACCGGGCTCGACGTCACTGATCTGTTCAAGGGCGATGAGGGCCGCGCCGAGTAGCGAGGGACTCTGCTGGGCGAGTGCGAGGACGTCAACGTCGAGCAGTGACGCGAGAAGTGATGCTCCGAGGTGGCGGCTGCGCGGACCGTTCACGCTCACGACGTGGCGAATCGCACGCGAACGCCCGAGCATCTGAATGCAACGCACCGTCTCGATGGCGATGCCTTCGAACAGGGCCAGCGCGAGGTCTGCTCGCGAAGAACTGAGCGAGAGCCCGCCGATGGAACCGGTCAGATCCGACCTCCAGATGACACCCTGCTCACCTCCAGCGAGATAAGGCAGGAAGATGACTTCGTTGTCGCTGGGGCGCGGATTGGTGAGGGCCAATTCTTCGAGTTCGTCGGGCGTCACTGCGAGCAGGTGCGCGAGCCATCCAACCGACGATCCCGTGGCGAGCAGGTCCGTCTCTGCGGCGAAGGTTGAGGTCTCCACGAGTGGGGTGATGAGGACGTCACCGTCAAAGGACGTGGCTTCGGGCATCGTTGCCATGATGACGGTGGAGGAACCGTCGATGACTGACACCGAGTCTTTGAAGATCGTCGTGATGAAGTGGTGTGCGCACACCGAGTCCGCAGCACCCACCACGACCGGGGTGCCCGGCGCCACCCCCGCCAACAGGGCTGCACCCTGGCCGGTGAGTTCAGCGACGTGCTGAGCGTCGACCACTCGGGGCAAGAGTCCCTCGTCCATTCCCCACAGTCGGGTCAGCTCCTCGCTCCACTCGCCTGAGGCGAGGTCGAGCGTGGCGAATCCCGAGGCCGTTGACGGATCGGTGACCAGTTCTGAAGTGAGGACGAAGTAGAGGTAGTCCTTCGCCGAGAGTATCTTCGCGGGCTGATACGCGGACTCGGCACTGCGCAGGAGATGCATGGGAACGATGTAGCGTCCGTCGATGGGCGTACCAGCGACTTCGTGAACGCGTCTGCGCGCGACCTCGTCGAGGAGGTCGAGCACGAGAGCGTCGGCGCGTGAGTCCTGCCAGGTGACGGCGTTTCCTATTGGATTCGCGTCAGCGTCCAGCGCCACCAACGTGGGCATCTGTGCGGTGAGGACAACGGCGTCAATCCGCGTCGACGGTTCACTCGCTAGGACCGAACTAGTGGCTGCACGAATGGCATCCAACCAGTCGTTGGTGCGCTGCTCAGCCATGCCGAGGACGCTGGTCATCGTCGGGTAGGTGTGCGAGGAGGCGGCAATCGTCACCAGGCGTTCGTCAACCAGGCCGACTTTCACCCGTGACGTACCGAGGTCAATGGCGAGGATGCGCGTTGGTGTGCTCACTGTCTCAATGTATGTTGAGCGCTAGAGCGTGGCACGGCTTCGGGCCACCAGCGCGTCGAGACTCGCGTCCGCGCGTTCGAGCGTGGCGTCGATATCGGCGTCAG
Organism: Acidimicrobiaceae bacterium; assembly: GCA_027355725.1. GTDB lineage: Bacteria > Actinomycetota > Acidimicrobiia > Acidimicrobiales > RAAP-2 > RAAP-2. The sequence goes on along the minus strand of DAIEHI010000181.1, from coordinate 17,401 downwards.
AGTGCGCGAACGACAAGAAGAGATTCTCGAGGTGCCCGGGGTGAAAGAGCACACCTCGATCGAGCATCTCTTCCCACCAAATGCGAAACAGGTCGGCTCGAGCGTGGCGTGCGGCGTCGCGGTAGGTGTTGATCTCGGAGTCGGCGAACCAGACCTGGTACACCGGACCCATGCCAATCACCGATCCCTCGATGGACTTGTCGCGTAGCAGCTGACCGAGCCCGTCGCGCAGACGGTCCGAACGCCGATAGAGGTCCTCGTAGGACGCCTCGTTCTTCAAGTAGCGAAGCGACGCCAGCGCCGATGAAACGGCGATGGTGTTGCCGGAGTAGGTGCCAGCGATCGAAACCCGGCCGTCGCTCGCGAGGTCCATGATGTCGCGACGACCGCCGAGCGCGGCGACGGGGAATCCTCCGCCAAGTCCCTTGGCCATGATGGTGAGGTCCGGGGTGACCCCGAGCGCCTCCTGAGCTCCACCGAGGGCGATGCGAAAGCCCGTGATGACCTCATCGAAGATCAGCAACGCCCCGTAGCGCGTCGTGATCTCTCGAAGGCCCTCGAGGTAACCCTCGAGTGGCAAGATGCATCCGGTGTTGCACATGATGGGCTCAGTGATGATCGCCGCGATCTCGTCAGGGTGCTCTTCGAAGATGCGTTCGATCATCGCGAGGTCGTTCCATTGGGCGATGATCAGCGACTCTCCCATCTCAGCTGGGACCCCTGGCCCTTGGGGCAGGGCGCGCGGACGCTCGTCGGTGCCCGCGTGCGCGAGGTCGGGGTGCTTGGACCAGTAGATCGCGTCAGAGAAACCGTGGTATTGACCTTCGAAGCGAACAATCTTCTTGCGTCCGGTGAAGGCCCGCGCGAGGCGCAGGCTGTAAAGGACGCCTTCGGTGCCGCTGTTGACGATGCGCAGTGTGTCGACGCTTGGGATCACCTCGGCGATTCCTTGGGCCAATTCGATCTCTGCTTCGCTCGGCAGGGCGAACACCGTGCCCGCGCTCTCGATGCGTTCGACCACTGCACGCGTCACCGACGCCGGACGGTGGCCGAGGAGCATGGGTCCGAGTCCGAGAAGGTAGTCAATGTAGGTATTGCCATCGACGTCGATCAAGTGCGAGCCCTCGCCGTGGTCGACGAAGATCGGGTGTGGTTCCCAGCCCGAGAACGCAGCCCGGGCGGTGCTGTTGACGCCACCAGGAATGACTTTGAGAGCCTTTGCGTAGAGTTCGGCGGATTTCGCGTAGCGCTCTGGATGGATGAACTCGCTGGTCATGTTTCCCCTAGGTCTTTATAATGACATAATAACTATATCACCACTTCGCGTGGAATTGCCGATCAAGTTGCCAGGTGCGTTCGATGCACGTGAGGCTCGGTCGGGTCTCACAACCCACTGCAGTTGAACGAGTCGAGGCGTAGTCTTCGCTCATGGAACAGCGCATCAGTCTCATCACTCTTGGGGTCCGCGATGTGGCGAGGGCACGCGCCTTCTATGAGGCGCTCGGTTGGGGTGGGGCACAACAGCCCGACGATGAGGTGTGCTTCTTCCAGGCGGGCGCAATGGTGTTCGGCCTCTGGAGCGCCTTGGGTGGTCATGGGGCTGCGGGGGTGGAACTCGCCCATAATGTTCGAACGCCCGAGGAGGTCGATGAGGTGCTCGCGCACGCGAAGCGCGAGGGCGCGACCATCGTGCGCACGGCTGCCCAGACCGAGTGGGGAGGCTATTCGGGTGCGTTCAGCGACCCTGAGGGTTACGTCTGGGAAGTAGCCCACAATCCCGGCTGGGAGATCCTCGAGGACGGCTCGATACGCATCTGAGACGCGGAGCGCTCGACGCGAGTTTCACGTCTCGTTTGTCGATCAGCTTTCGAGTGCGGCGAGGACTTTGGCGGCGTGACCGTCGGCGCGCACCGCGTACCAGGCTCGCTCGATCTTGCCCGTTGGTCCAATGAGGAAGGTCGAGCGAATGACGCCGAGCACCTTCTTGCCATACATCATCTTTTCCCCGAACGCGCCGTACTTCTCCATGACCTTCTTGTCGGGGTCGCTCAACAAGTCGAACTCGAGGCCGTACTTCTGGCGAAACGCCACGTGCTTAGTGGCCCCGTCGGGTGAGACGCCGAGCACCCTCACGCCGAGATCCTTAAAGGCGCTCAGTTCATCATTGAACTGGCAGGCTTCTTTGGTGCACCCAGGTGTGTCGTCGGCGGGATAGAAGTACAGGACAACGCGCTCACCCGCGAAGTCCTTCAAAGCGACCTTGGCACCATCGTGGTTCAAGAGTGTGAATGCGGGGGCTTTCGTACCAACTTCAAGTCGTGCCATGGTGCTCCTTCACTAGTGATTCGAGGCGAACTCTCTCACGTAGACTACGAGAGAAGCTCCATGAGTAGCTTGGGCCCACACTTTCGAACGCCGGTTCCGGGTCCAACCGAGAAAAGACCGTTGTCCCGTGAGTAGTGAAAGCCCCGAGTCTGTGACGTCGTCACAGGACTCATACGCCACCAATAAAACATTCGTCGCGCTGGGCGTACAAGCAGAATTGTGCGCCGTCCTCGAAAAGCAGGGGATCACCACTGCCTTTCCAATCCAAGCAATGACCATCGCCGACGCCCTCGCCGGCCGCGACATCTGCGGCAAGGCCAAGACCGGATCAGGTAAGACGCTCGGTTTCGGACTCCCGATGCTCCAGCGCATCGCCGCCGGCACCTCGCTCAACACCACCGAGCCCGGACCCGCTCGCCCTCGAGGTCTCGTGCTGCTGCCCACGCGCGAGCTCGCGGTCCAAGTCCACGAGGTCCTCGAGCCGCTCGGCAAGGCCCTCGGACTACACGTGAACGCCGTCTACGGCGGCGCCGACATCGAGCGCCAGGTGAAGTCACTTCGCAAGGGCTGTGACATCATCATCGCGACCCCAGGTCGCTTGATCGACCTCGGCGACCGCGGTGAGCTCAACGTCGAGAACCTCGACGTGCTCGTGCTCGACGAGGCTGACCGCATGGCCGACATGGGCTTCATGCCCCAGGTCGAATGGGTCCTTCGCCGCATCGCCGAGCACCCGCATCAGACATTGCTGTTCTCGGCAACACTCGATGGTGCGGTCGACCGTCTCGTCAAGCGCTACCTCACCGATCCCGTCTTTCACGAGGTGGCGAGTGACACCCAGACGGTGTCGTTGATGGTGCACCACTTCTTGAACGTCCACCAGATGGACCGGATCAAGGTCGCGGCCACCATCTGTAAGTCATTCGACAAGACCATCATCTTTTGTCGCACCAAGCGCGGCGCGGACCGACTGGTGGAACAGCTGCAAAAAGAGGGCGTCGACGCCGCAGCGATCCACGGAGATCTCCGTCAGAGCCAGCGCGAGAAGGCGCTGGCTGACTTCGGGGCCGACAAGTTGGCGGTGTTGGTGGCGACCGACGTCGCGGCGCGAGGACTGCACATCGACGGTGTTGACTGCGTGATGCACTTCGACCCGCCCGAGGACCACAAGGCATACCTGCACCGCTCGGGCCGCACCGCTCGTGCCGGTTCGACGGGCGTGGTCGTCTCACTGCTCTTGTGGAACCAGATCATCGAAGCCGAGGTCATCATGCGACGCCTCGCGCTCAAGCGACCGATCGTCGAGGTGTTCTCCAACGATCCTCGCCTGAAGGATCTCGCGAACTGGGACCCGACCAAGGAGACCTCGGCACTGTGAGCCGCTCGAAAGATTCCCTACCGGTCTTTAAGTACGACCCGGCGATCAAGCGTGCGCTCGTGGTGGTGGCGCACCCCGACGACATCGACTTCGGCTCGGCCGGCACCATTGCGACCCTGACGTCGCACGGCGTTGACGTGGCCTACTGCCTCGTGACCTCGGGTGACGCGGGCGGTGACGGCTCCACGCTCTCAAAGGCCGAGCGCGCCGCCATGCGCGAAGCCGAACAGACGGCCGCGGCGGCCGAGGTGGGCGTCACCAACCTGACGTTCCTTCGTTGGCCCGACGGACAGGTCGAGCCAACCCTCGATCTTCGTCGCGAGATCTCACGGGTGATCCGGATACACAAGCCCGATCTGGTGATCACCCAGAACCCCGAGCGCAACTGGGAGCGCATCTACGCAAGTCACCCCGACCACCTCGCCGCTGGTGAGGCGACGATGCGTGCGGTGTACCCCGACGCGCGTAACCCCCACGCCTTTCCCGAGTTGCTCGACGAAGGTCACTTGCCCCACACCGTGTGGGTCGTCTGGTTGTCGAGCCAGCAACCAACCATGGTCGTTGACATCACGAAGAAGTTCGATCGCAAGTTCGCGGCCCTCTCGAAGCACGAGAGTCAGGTGGGTGAGCGCGAAGACCTTGAGCCCATGTTGAGGACCTGGGCGCGAACGACGGCGAAGAACGCGGGTCTTGCGAAGGGTCGTCTCGCCGAGGGTTTCCGGGTCGTCTCGACCAGCTAAGTCGCGGCTTTTGAGCGTCGTAGGGTGTCGCTATGGGCCACGACAACAAGAAGCACGACGTCGAACGAACACCCATTGGCCGACGTGTCGTCACTCATGGCCTGGGCCAGACGTTCACCGGACTGACGCGCGAGAACCTCCCGGGTCAACTCCTCGCGGGCGTCACGCTGCTCGCCATCGCCATCCCTGAGCAACTAGCCACCGCGCAACTCGCTGGCGTCCCCGCGTTCACCGGGATGATCGCCTTTATCGCGGCGACCCTGGTGTTCTCGTTCGTTGGTTCGAATCCAATCCTGTCGATCGGCGCGGATTCGACGATCGCGCCACTCTTCGCGGTCGCACTGGTGAGCATCTCATTGCCCGCGTCATCGCAGTATTACGCCCTGGTCGCCGCGACCGCTCTGATCACCGGGGTGATCTTGACGATCATCGGGCTGCTTCGCCTGGGGTGGTTGGCGGACTTCCTCTCGGCGCCGATTGTCGTCGGGTTCCTCGGTGGCATCGGTGTGATCATCATTGTCCACCAACTCCCGCGGGTCTTTGGCGTCGCCTCTGGTGGGGATTCGATCATCCAGCGACTGACCTCGCTCGCACAGCACCTCAACGCCACGAGCGGCTGGTCCCTCGTGATTGGCCTGGGCACCCTTGGGGTGATGTTGCTCGGCGAGAGGGTGAACCCGCGCTTGCCCTGGGCCTTGGCAGCGGTGCTGCTCAGCTCGCTGCTCGTCGGACTCTTCTCGCTCAGTGCGCACGGCGTCCAAGAGCTCGGTACCGTCGTCGTGGGACTTCCCGCGTGGCGCCTGCGTTGGTTCAGCGTGCACCAGTGGAGCGTGATGATCACGACCTCACTCACCTTGGTGGTGGTCATCATGAGCCAAAGCGCCGCGTCGTCGCGCACGTCGGCTGATGAGATTGGCGCGGCCGACGATCTCAGCCGTGACTTTGTCGGCATCGGACTGGCCAACGTCGCGACCGGTCTCCTCGGATCGTTCGCGGTCGACGCGAGTCCGGCGCGCACGACGATCTCTCGACTCGCGGGTGGGCGCACCAAGATGGTCGGCTTCACCGCGGCCATCGGGGCCCTCGCGCTCTCGCCGCTTGCGACCTTCGCGCGTGACATCCCCCTCAGCGCCCTCGCCGGCGTCCTGCTCTTCGTCGCGGGGCGCCTCATCAAGCTCGGTCAGATGAAAGCGATCCTGCATTGCAGCCGAGCCGAATTCATCCTGTCGTTACTCGCCGGGCTCGGTGTTGTCTTTCTCGGCGTCGAGATCGGACTCGCTATGGCGGTCGGGCTCGCGATCTTGGAACAGACCTGGCGCTCGGCTCGGCCGCGGATGGTCGAGATGGGTCGGCGTCGGGGTTCGACGAGTTGGGAGCCCTATGACGCGAAGTCGGTCGAGCGCGTCGATCACATACTCGCGGTGCTGTTCGACCAGGACCTCTTTTTCGCCAACGCGAATGTGTTTCGCCGAGAACTACACGCACTGTTGAAGAAGTATCCCCAGACCAAGCATGTGATCCTCGACGCGGTTGCGATATCGGACATTGACTACACCGCGCTCGCCATTCTCGACGAGGTCATTGACGACCTGGCCGAGGACCACATCTCGGTGTCACTCGCGCGCGCCAATACGGCGTTGAAGGAGAAGCTCAGGCGCGCCGGTGAGAAGACACTTCGCCACATGGAGTTGTTCGACAGCGTTGACGCGGCGGCCGAATCGGTCAAGTAGGTGAGCGAAACTCCATCCACCGGGTGGGTTCGTTCAACTCTTGAAACCCGAGGTCTGAATAGAACCCGTGTGCGCTGCTCGTCACCAACACTCTTCGCGACACTGCGTGCACTCGAGGATGTTCGAGGGCGGTGGCGATGAGGACTCGACCGAGCCCTCGTCCTCGGTAGTTGGTATCGATAAAGACATCGCTCAACCACGCGAACGTCTCCCCATCAGTCACCCATCGAGTGATACCGACCTGGACGCCTTCGCGAGTGAACAGACTGATGACCACCGACGCGTCCAACGACCTCGCCACGGCGTCCAGACTTCGTCCCTTCGCCCAGTAACTCTCTTCGCTCAACCAGTGATGCACGCGAACGACGTCGACGAGTTCACGCTCATCGCTGAGATAGAAACCGTCAAGCGCAGTCCAACGCACGAAGGTTTCGCCTAGGGCTGAGCCAACTGGCGAAGCACGAAGTTCAACACGCCACCGTGGCGGTAGTACTCGGCCTCGGTGGGGGTGTCGATGCGCAGGCGAACCGTGAACGTGAAGGTCTCGCCGTTCTGTCGCGTGACGCTGACCTCGACCTGGGGCACGGTCTCTCCGCGATTGAGCGGCTCGAGTCCGTGCACCGAGAAGACTTCGGTGCCGTCGAGTTCGTGGGTCGCAGCCGACTCACCGGCGAGGTACTGCAGCGGGAGGATGCCCATGCCCACGAGGTTCGAACGGTGGATCCTCTCGAAGCTCTCGACGAGCACAGCCTTCACGCCGAGCAGCTTGGTGCCCTTGGCGGCCCAGTCACGACTGGAGCCACTGCCGTACTCTTTGCCACCGAGGATCACGAGGGGCGTACCCTCCTCGGCGTAGGCCATGGCGGCGTCGAAGATCGACATCTGGGTGCCCTCGGGGAGTTTGAGGGTGACGCCGCCCTCGGTGCCTGGGGCCAATTGATTTCGAAGTCGGATGTTGGCGAAGGTGCCACGCATCATGACTTCGTGGTTGCCTCGCCTGGTGCCGTAGCTGTTGAAGTCGTTGGGTTGCACGCCTCCGTCGGTGAGATAGCGCCCGGCGGGCACGTTCGAGCGGATGTTGCCCGCGGGAGAGATGTGGTCAGTCGTGACCGAGTCGCCCAGTTTCGCGAGCACTCTGGCTCCTTCGACATCGTGTACGACGCCCGGCTCCATGGTGAGGCCATCGAAGTAGGGCGGCAGTTTCACGTAGGTCGACTTTGGGTCCCACGCGTAGGTCACCGCATTGGTCGTCGGGACTCCTTGCCAACGCTCGTCGCCGCTGAAGGCGCTCGCGTATCGCTCTTCGAACATCTCAGGCGTGATCGACGCGCGCACGGCGGCAGCGACCTCGGCGTCACTGGGCCACAGGTCCGAGAGGAACACGGGCTCACCGTTTCGACCCGTCCCGAGTGGTTCACTCGACAAGTCGATGTCGATGGTGCCCGCGAGAGCGTAGGCGACCACCAGTGGGGGGCTCGCGAGGAAGTTCTGCTTGACGTCGGGGTGGATACGACCTTCGAAGTTGCGGTTACCCGACAACACCGAGACGACCGAGAGATCGTGCTCGTTCACCGCGTCAGAGACGCCGTTGAGCAATGGGCCGGTGTTGCCAATGCAGGTCGTGCAGCCGTAGCCGGCGAGATAGAAGCCCAGCTTGTCGAGGTCTTCAACGAGATTGGCCCGCTCGAGGTAGTCCATGACGACCCGACTGCCTGGAGCGAGCGAGGTCTTCACCCAGGGCTTCTTCTCGAGTCCGAGTTCCACGGCGCGCTTGGCGACCAGACCCGCGGCGACGAGTACCGCTGGGTTCGAAGTGTTGGTGCACGACGTGATGGCGGCCACGGTCACCGCTCCGTCGCGAAGGTGATCAGCCGCGTCGAGCCCGCGCACTTCAATCGGTTCACGACCGAGAGCGTTCAAGAACGCACCACGCGCGCCCGACAGTGACACGCGGTCCTGGGGACGCTTGGGCCCGGCGAGACTGGGCTCGACGGTCGCGAGGTCCAGTTCAACGTACTCGGAGTAAATCGGCTCGACGGCGCTCGCGTCGTGCCAGATGCCTTGGGCCTTTGCGTAGGTCTCGACGAGCTCGAGTTGTTCTTTAGGACGACCGGTGAAGGCCAGGTAGTCGAGGGTCACCTGGTCAATGGGGAAGATCGCACAGGTCGCGCCGTACTCGGGCGACATGTTGCCGATCGTCGCACGCGTCTCGAGCGACAACGAGGCAATACCCGGGCCGTAGGCCTCGACGAACTTTCCGACAACGCCTTGGCGTCGCAGCAACTCAGTGATGGTGAGCACCACGTCGGTCGCGGTGACACCCTCGCGAGTGGCGCCCGACAATCGCAGTCCCACGACCGGCGGGATCAACATCGACGTCGGCTGTCCGAGCATGCCGGCCTCGGCCTCGATGCCGCCGACGCCCCACCCAAGCACGCCCAGCCCGTTCACCATGGTGGTGTGCGAGTCGGTGCCGACAACGGTGTCCATGTAGGCAACGCCGTCGAGGTCAAAGACCACGCGCGCGAGGTGCTCGAGGTTGACCTGGTGGCAGATGCCCATGCCCGGGGGAACCACGCGGAACTGCTTGAAGGAACTCTGGGCCCACTTTAGAAACGTGTAGCGCTCGACGTTTCGCTGGTACTCAATGGCGACGTTCTGTTCGTAGCTCTCGGGCGTGCCGGTTCGCTCCAGGATGACCGAGTGGTCAATGACCAGTTCAACCGGCACCAGCGGATTGATCTTCTCGGGGTCGCCGCCGAGCGCGATGATGGCGTCGCGCATCGAAGCGAGGTCGACCACCGCCGGCACGCCGGTGAGGTCCTGCATGAGTACCCGCGCCGGGGTGAAGGCGATCTCCTTGGCGTCGTCGCCGGCCGCTTCGCCGTGACGGGTGGGCGTCTCGCCCCAGCGCGCCAGGGCCTCGATGTCGGCGGCGCGCACTTTGTCGCCGTCCTCGTGACGCAGCAGGTTCTCGAGCAGGACCTTGATCGAGTAGGGAAGAGTGTCTACGCCGAGCTCGCGCAGCGCGGGTGCCTTCAAGGAGAAGTAAGCGAGCGATTTACCTCCGACGCTCAATGTGTCCTTGGATCCGAATGAGTTCAGTGAGGGAGAGGTCATGTCTCCATTCTGCCTCGTCGGCGCGGACCTCGTCGCAGGTCATTTCCAGACCGAACCTGCCCAGGTGCGAGACTGGAACCATGGACTCGACCTACGACGTACTCCTTGATCGACTTCAGGCCGCCTTTGAGCGAATCGCTCCCGGCAGTGACCCGGTCCTTCGTCACTCCGATCGCGGTGACTATCAGGCCAATGGCGTGATGAGTGTCGCCAAACAGCTGGGGCGACCCCCGCGTGAGGTGGCTCAAGAACTCGTGCACGGGCTCGAAATCGCTGACATTGCCGAGGTTGAGATCGCGGGCCCCGGTTTCCTCAACCTGACCCTGAATACCGCATTTCTCGAGGATCAACTGCGCAACGTCCTTAAAGACCCCCGCATGGGAGTGGCCAACGCTGCGCACCCCAAGAAGATCGTCATTGACTACTCGGCGCCCAATGTCGCCAAGGAGATGCACGTTGGCCACCTTCGTTCGACGGTGATTGGTGACGCGCTCGCTCGAATGTACCGCTTTGGTGGACATCAGGTGATCGCACGTAATCACGTGGGTGACTGGGGCACCAATTTCGGGATGTTGATCGAGCACCTGGTCGACTTGGGCGAGCAGGCGGCGATGGCGTCACTCTCCATTGGTGACCTGGACTCGTTCTATCGTGATGCGAGAGCGAAGTTCGACGCGGATGACACGTTCAAGGAGCGCAGTCGCACCCGTGTCGTTTCCTTGCAGGCGGGTGACCCCGAGACACGGCGACTGTGGGCCATCCTCGTTGACGAATCAGTGGCGTACTTCGCCGAGGTGTACGCAAAACTCGACGTCACCCTCGCGCCTGAGGACATCGTGGGCGAGTCGTACTACAACGACATGCTGGCCGACGTCGTCACCGACCTCGACGAGGCCGGTCTGCTCGTTGAGAGTGGGGGAGCGCTATGCGTATTCCCTGCGGGTTTCACGAATCGAGACGGCGAGCCAATGCCCGTCATGGTCCAAAAGAGTGACGAAGGATATGGCTACTCGACGACGGACCTCGCTGCGGTACGTGACCGGGTGCGCAATCTCGGCGCCGACGAGCTCTTGTACGTGGTCGGTGCCCCCCAAGGCCAGCACCTCGAGATGATCTACGCCGTGGCGCGCATGGCGGGGTGGTTACCGGACTCGGTACGAGTCGAGCACGTGGCCTTCGGTAATGTGCTCGGGCCCGACCGCAAGATGTTCAAGTCGCGAAGCGGCGAGACGGTGAAGTTGGTCGGGCTCCTCGACGAGGCGATCGAGCGTGCCGACGCGGCACTCGCGACGCGTCAGAGCAACTTGTCAGAGGCCGAGCGCCATCACTTGGCGACCCAGATCGCTCGTGCCGCGGTCAAGTACGCCGACCTTTCGACCGAGCGTCAGCGAGACTACGTCTTTGACCTCGATCGAATGATCGCCTTCGAGGGTGACACGGGCCCATACCTTCAGTACGCGCACGCCCGACTGCGCTCGATCTTTCGTCGCCTCGAAGCGGCGTGGGACCCGAGCGACGTGCATTTCGTCCTCGCCTCAGGGGCCGAACGAGACCTGGCGCTCGGGGTCTTGGCCTTTCCCGAAGCGTTCGCGAGTTCGCTCGCGAGTCTGCAACCTCATCGGTTGTGCGTGTACCTCTTTGATCTCGCACAGCGCTTCACCACGTTCTATGAGGCGTGTCCGGTGCTGAGCGTGGCGCCCCCGCTGCGCGACGAGCGTTTGGCACTGTGTGAGATTACGGCTCGAACGCTGAGCCTGGGCCTCTCACTTCTCGGCATCGAGGCACCCGATCGGATGTAGCACGTTGTCGTAGGCGTGACGTTCTGTAGAGTACGAATCGAGGCGCGACGCGTCCGATAAGTACTGGGGGGAAGCATGGAAGTCAAGGCCGCGATCGTTACCGAGTTGCACGGACCCTGGCACACCGAACTCATTGAGATCGATGAGCCGCACGCCAACGAGGTGAAGGTGAAGATGGCGTTCGCCGGAATGTGCCATTCTGACGAGCACCTTCGCACTGGCGACATGTCACAAGACCCCGCCGTGCTCGAATTCCTCTCGGGCCGCAATACCATGTTCCCCCTCATTGGTGGTCACGAGGGATCGGGTGTTGTCGAATCGGTCGGACCCAATGTGACATCACTCAAGCCCGGCGATCACGTCGCGGTGTCCTTCGTGCCGTCGTGTGGCAAGTGCGAGTACTGCGCCTCGGGTCGCCAGTACATCTGCGACCTCGGTGCATCGACGTTGGCGGGTCCGATGATCTCGGACCAGACCTGGCGTCACCACTGGGGCGAAGAGAACTTGAATCGCATGGCGCAGCTGGGTACGTTCTCTGAATTCATTGTCGTGCACGAGGCGTCCCTCGTTCGCATCGAGCCCTGGTATGACCTTCGAGCCGCAGCCCTCATCTCGTGCGGTATCTCGACCGGATTTGGATCCGCGGTCAACCGGGGCGGTGTGAAGCCTGGAGACACTGTCGCGGTCATTGGCTGTGGTGGTGTGGGCTCGGGTGCGATCCAGGGTGCGATACACGCGGGTGCTCGAGCGGTGATCGCCATCGATACCGTTCAGTCGAAGGTTGATCGAGCGCTCAAGATCGGTGCGACCCACGGGTGCGCCACGACCCTCGACGCGGCGTTCACGATCCTGCCCGAGTTGACGATGGGAAAGAACTGCGACGTCACGATCATCACGACTGGTGTCTTGACGAGTGAACTCGTAGAACAGGCTCGCGCTATCACGGCCAAGGGCGGTGTGATCGTGGCAACGTCAATCGCTCCCTACAACCAGCAGTCCGTGGAACTCAACATGTTCTTGTTGTCGATGTTCAACCAGGAACTTCGTGGCACCGTCTTTGGCTCTGAGAGCCCGAGGGTGCAGGTTCCACGCTTGTTGCGCCTGCACCATGAGGGGAAGTTAGTCATTGACGAACTGATCACCAAGGAGTACACGATCGATCAGGTTCAGGCCGGCTACGACGACCTCGCATCGGGTGAGAACATCCGAGGGGTCGTTCGTTTCTAAGGTGCGAGGCGATCGGGCCGCACGAGAAAATCGCGAAGTCGTAGCGACGAAGGACTGACGCTCGGGGTGAGCGCCCGCAATGAGCGATGGTGGATGGCCCCTTTGGTCACGCCCACGCAGTAGGCCGCGTCGTCGAGCACGGCGAGCGGTACGTCCAGGGGGCGTGGGCGCTGGTGGCGAAATCGCCAGGCGGTACCGAGGGCGAAGATGATCAGCGCGGGGCGCCGCAGTCGTTTGATCAGTGCGAGCATGAGTAACAGCGGGCCGTAATTTCGAACGAGAGAACGTGCGAAGGCGCCCCCACCGCTCAGCATCGCGCGCCTGAGGACCTCATTGGCGATCACGTCGGGTTCGTCGCTCTCGCTCACGCGCGACTTGATCTGGCGCCGCACGACACTCGCGATGCGTAGCGCGATCATTGGTCGCCCTGCGACGAGCGAACACCAGGCGGCGAGCGACCACACGTCAAAGCGCACAGGGGCGAGACGTGTGGGGTGGCGCGCGGCCAACGCGGCGGCGGATTCTCCGTAGCCAATGCGCTGAGCGAACCATGACCGCCAATTCGTGCGCGCCCGATGCTCGACGATGAGTGCCGGGTTGTAGTGCACGAGCCACCCGCAGTCGTGCAGGCGCCACACGAGGTCAACGTCCTCGCCTCGTCGAAGTGACTCTTCAAAACCGTCGCCGAAGGCCGCGCGGCGCACCATCAAACACGCACTGGGAACGAAATTGATGTCGGCGCCGGGTTTCACGAGCCCCTCGCGCTCTCCAAGGTCAAGTGGGCTGAAGCGCTCTTCGAAGCGGTCTCGAAGCGTGGCGGCGCGCGCACCCATGATCCGCGGCACGCACGCGCCGATCAGCGGGTCTTGGAACTGCGCACTAAGACGTTGGAGGGTGGCTCTCGCGTCGTGGAGTTCGACATCGGCGTCGATGAAGCACAGGAGTGGTCGAGACGTTACGCGCGCGCCGGCGTTACGTGCACCGCCTGGTCCGTGGTTCACGTCGAGGCGAACGAGGTTGACGTCGAAATGACTCGTGATCTCACTCAACAACAGCGGGTCGAGCGATGCATCGTCGACCACGGTCACGTGGAATCCGCGCAATTGTGCAAGGAGGGTGCGAAGGGTCGCAATGTCGTCGCGCACCGGGATGACGACGTCGATGTCCTCGACCTCGAGCGGTCCGTGAAAGACCGGGCGAATGACGCCCTGCTGGGTCAGCGTGCGAGCGAGACGCTGCTCACCGGCTCGCACGTGCCCCCCGGACTGCCAGCGCCGCACGACCTCGACCGATCCGCCAGCGAGTTTCAAGAGCCGCCACGGTGATCCACCGACGATGAAGTCTCGATCGACGACCTTCGAATTGCCCAGCATGATCACTGCGGTGTCGCTCGCCAGCGGTGCCTCCACGGGGGCTGGCGCGTCGTTCGAGAGTTCGCCCATGGGCCAGTTTCTCACGACGTGTCGAACCGCGCCCGAAGAACGCGACAGAATAGGAGAAGCCAATGAGGAGGGTATGTGTCTACAGAAACACTCATCATCGATGAAGAAGTGGCCCAGATCGGCGAGAGCGAGGAATTGCTCGTCGAGGAGGTCTCCATCGACGGACTCTGCGGGGTCTACTAGACCGTGTCGGTCTCGGCAACGAGCGCCTTCGACGCATCGGCTCCGTGGCAATTGAGTGAGCAGGTCTCGCTGCGCGACGAAGCCTTCGGGGCGCTTGCGTATCACCACGTGAATCGTCGACTCGTCTTCTTGAAGTCGCCGGAGCTCGTTGCGATCGTTCGAGGTCTCTCGAGTTTCTCAAGTGCGCACGAGGCGATTGACGCGCACGTCGATTCGTCCCAGCATCAGCGCTACGTCTCGGCCCTCTCATCTCTTTTCAACTCGGAGTTGCTCAGTGGGCGCTGACCCGACGCTTCGCGACCGTTTTGAGCACGGTCTGGCCGCGCCGATCTGTCTGACGTGGGAACTCACGTACGCCTGCAATCTCGCGTGCTCACACTGTCTGTCGTCCTCTGGGCGGCGCGACCCGCTCGAACTCTCGACGAGCGAAGCGAAGGCGCTGATCGACGAGATCGCGGCGATGCAGATCTTCTACATCAACATCGGTGGTGGCGAGCCAATGATCCGGCGGGATTTCTTCGAGCTCATCGAACACGCAGTGAACCAGAAGGTCGGCGTGAAATTCTCGACCAACGGCACCCGTATCGACGCCGAGGCGGCGCGGCGCCTCGCGGCGATTGACTACCTCGACATTCAGATCTCGATCGACGGTGCCGACGCCGAGACGAGTGACCGAATCCGCGGCGTCGGAAGTTACGACCAAGCGCGCCGGGCAATGGACCATCTGAGGGACGCGAACTTCGGCGAATTCAAGATCTCAGTCGTGATGACCCGCGACAGCATCGAGCAGCTCGATGAGTTCGAGGCGCTCGCGTCGTACTACGGTGCGCAGCTGCGTTTGACACGGCTTCGTCCGTCGGGGCGCGGCGTAGACGTCTGGGAGTCGCTGCACCCAACGCGCGAACAGAATCGGCGCCTCTATCAGTGGCTGCTCGAGCGACCTCAGGTGCTGACGGGTGACTCGTTCTTTCATCTCTCGGCGCTCGGTGACCCTTTGGACGGACTTAATTTGTGCGGCGCTGGTCGCGTGGTGTGTCTGATCGACCCAGTCGGTGAGGTCTACGCCTGTCCCTTCGTAATACATGACGAGTTCAGGGCCGGCAACGTTCGTGAGGCCGGGTTCGCGCACGTGTGGACCCAGAGCCCATTGTTCACGTCGCTTCGTGAGCCGGGCAGTCCCGGCGCGTGCGCGTCGTGCGGCTCCTATGACGCGTGTCGAGGTGGCTGCATGGCGGCCAAGTTCTTCACGGGACTCGAACTGAGCGACCCTGACCCTGAGTGTGTCTTCGGCCACGGTGAGACCGCGCTCGAGGCCCGTCGTGTCACGCTTCGCCCGACACCCTCGCCCGATCACTCAAAGCGAGTGACGCTGAGGTTGAGTGCTCGCTAGAGAAAGGTCGAATGGTCCTCCTGTAGTGTCGCAATGAGTCTTCTGGGGGGCCTATGGCGAGCAAGTGGTTTGAGACGGTGGCCGTGGCGCAGCGACGCGCGAAACAGCGCCTGCCCAAGTCGGTCTACGGGGCTTTGATCGCGGGCTCTGAAAAGGGCCTCTCGTCGAGTGACAATCTCAGTTCTTTTGACGAGTTGGGCTTCGCGCCGCACATTGCAGGCCTCACCAAGGAGCGCACTCTCGCCACCACCGTCATGGGTCAACCAATGTCGATGCCCGTGATCATCTCACCCACCGGCGTGCAGGCAGTGCACCCCGAGGGTGAGGTGGCAGTCGCGCGCGCCGCAGCGAATCGTGGAGTGTTGATGGGACTCAGTTCATTCGCGAGCCGCTCGATTGAAGAGGTGTGTGCCCAGCACAATCAAGTCCTGTTCCAGATGTATTGGTCGGGCACCCGTGACGTGATGGTCCAGCGTCTCGAGCGCGCCAAGGCCGCGGGCGCGAAGGGGATCATCCTCACTCTCGACTGGACGTTCTCCAACGGTCGCGACTGGGGCAGCCCGTGGATCCCCGAGAAGATCAACCTTCGAAATGCCCTGAAGCTCTCGCCCGAGGCGATGACGCGACCGGGGTGGCTGTGGTCGTTCGTCCGCTCGGGTCACTTGCCCGACCTCACCACTCCCAACATGGCGCCAGTGGGTGCGCCCGCCCCGACGTTCTTTGGCGCCTACTACGAGTGGATGCAGAGCGACCTGCCAAGTTGGGACGACGTTGCGTGGTTGCGTTCACAGTGGGACGGCGCGTTCATGGTGAAGGGTGTGAGTCGCATCGACGACGCGCGCCGTGTGGTCGATCTTGGCGCGACGGCGCTGTCGGTGTCGAATCACGGAGGCAACAACCTCGACGGCACGCCCGCGCCGATCCGATCGCTTGCGGCGATTGTGGATGCGGTGGGCGACCAGATCGAGGTCGTACTCGACGGTGGCGTTCGCCGCGGAAGTGACGTCGTGAAGGCCCTCTCGCTTGGCGCCCGCGCGGTGATGATTGGTCGCGCGTACTTGTGGGGTCTCGCCGCGAACGGACAAGCGGGTGTCGAGAACGTGCTCGACATCCTGCGCGGGGGCATTGAGGCGACCCTGCTCGGACTCGCCAAATCGAGCGTGCACGATCTTGATCGCAGCGACGTCGTCGCGCCACCAGATTTCTATCGAAAGCTCGGGGGATGAAACGCGTCGCCATTGTCACCGGTGCAGCACGGGGCATAGGTGCCGCAACCGTGGACGCCCTGGTCAACGAGGGCTACCAGATTGTCGCCGTTGATCGGTGCCGCGATATCCCCGAGGTGCCATACGCGCTGGCGACGCCTGGGGACCTCGACGCGGTCGTTGCGCGCCACGGTGACGCGGTGCTCGGACTCGTTGGTGACGTGCGAAGTGCGAGCGACATGGCGCTCGCGGTCGAGACCGCGACGCGCCACTTCGGCCGTCTCGACGCGGTCGTGGCGAGCGCGGGGGTCGTGGCCGGTGCCGGTGCAATGTGGGAGATCTCCGACGCCGCGTGGGACGCGGTCTGGTCGGTGAACGTGCTCGGTACGCGACGCCTCATCCACGCTGCGGTGCCGACACTGATCGCTAATGGTCATGACGCCCAGAGTCGAATCGTGGCCGTGGCCTCGGCGGCGGGCAGTTCGGGCTTGTACCACCTCGCTGCGTATTCCGCCGCCAAGCACGCGGTCGTCGGCATGGTGCGAGGGGTCGCAATGGACCTTGCGCACTTCGGCATCACCGTCAACGCGGTCAGTCCAGGTTCGACACGCACGGCGATTCTCCAGGCTTCAGCCCAGGTCTACGGCCTCGAGAGTGCAGAGGACTTTGCCAAGCAACAGCCGATTGGACGCTTGATCGAACCCAGTGAAGTCGCTGCGACGATTGCCTGGTTGTGTTCGCCGGCGTCCTCAGCGATCACCGGGGCCGACGTGGCGGTTGATGGGGGAATGACCGTCTCGTAGGCGGCGTGCGCTGAGGAGGTGTCTCGCTAGATCCGAGTACCCACGGCGAACTGGAAGTA
>DAIEHI010000133.1 GCA_027355725.1 Acidimicrobiaceae bacterium | reverse complement strand
TAGTACGCGGCGTCGTGACCGCCAGTACTCGTTCCACCCGAACCCGGCGTCGAAGGAGTGGTTGGGCCGGTGATGCTCGCGCCGAGTACTTGAGAGAGCGCACTCGAAATCGTCGGGGCGATGGCGACATCCTGGTTGAAGACCGCAATGACGTAACGAAGTTGCGGCAACGGGTTCGACGAACTTGAGACATAGAGCGGTCGAATATAGAGCACACTCTGATCGAGGGGCACCATGAGGATGTTGCCCAAGAGCACGTTGGAACCGTGCTGGTCCAACAACGTGATGTTGGAGCTCACTTCTGCGGTCTGTTGAATGGCCGAGTCCGCTTGCACGGGACCGAGCACCGACGTCCCTCGCGGTGTCACGTAGAGATTCAATCGTCCGTAGTCGTTCTGGTCGCTCGTCGCGATCATAAAGGCGGTGAGTCCTTGGACGGTCGATGAATTGCCCGAGGGAACGAACGCAATGGATTCGAGGAGTTGTTGATGATTCGCCTCAGGCAGGGATCCGACCTGGAGCAGGGGGCTCATTGGCGCCAAGGTCGATGAGACCACCGTGCCGGCTGCGTTCGTGACCGACTTGGTCGAGAGCGCGCTGCTCGGGGCGCCGGCTCCGGTGGTCGGCGAGATCTGCCAACGGTCAGATGCGGTGTAGAAGGCCGTTGCCGAGGTGATGTGGTAGCGACCAAGGGTTCCTGCCTGCACCGAGAACAGGTCCGACGGGTAGTGCAGGTGGGTGCGAATCGATTCTGGCATCTGAGACATTGGCAGGAACATCTTCGGGAATGCGGCTTCGTAGGCCTTAATGATCGGATCGGTGGGGTCCGCGACGTAGAAACTCATCTTGCCGCTGTAGGCGTTGATCACGACTTTGACCGAATTACGGATGTAATTCGTGTTGTAGGGGATGTTGCCCTGGCTCACCCCGAGGTTGTTCGTGCTTTGAGAGTAGGGATACTGACTCGTCGTCGTATACGCGTCAAGGACGTACTGCACCGATCCATTGGCGATTACCGCGTAGGGCTGAGTGTCGAAAGTCAGAAACGGCGCCGCCTTCTGAGCCATCTGAGCGACGTCGCGCACGAACAGGACACGACTCTTCGAGGTGATCTGGTTCGAGATCAAGAAGTTGAAGTCGCCGAGGCGCAGCGCGAGCGCGGCGCGTGAGAGGAATCCACCGACCGCGACACCGCCCTTGCCGTGATAGTGCGATTCAACGGGCTGGCCTGCGTTGGGGCCACTGTTGACCTGGTAGTCGAGTTCGAGTTGCTTGGTGTTGGCGACCACCCAACCGGGGTCGTTGATACCGAAATAGATGTTGGGTTGCGTGAGCTTGGGCATCCCGTTGGTGGAGACCGGTGGAACATTCGACACAACGAAGTTGGGATTGCCCGTTGTCGAGTCGACCGTGTTGGCCTGGATCACCGCCGCACCCTGGCCGTGCGTGTACTGCAGGTGTGTGTTGACCCAACTCGGCGAAGGCAGGTTCGCAGTGTTCAACTGACGCGCGCCGATCAGCACTGGCGTCACCTTGCCATTGATGTCGTAGCGGTCGACTGAGAGGGTCGTGAACGAGTAGTACGAGCGGATCGATTGACGTCGGGTGACGGTCGCGAGTGCGATCTGCTTTGACGGATCCCACAGTCGGATGTTCGTGAGCGTGGCGGCGTCAGCCTTCACCTGAGCGTTGGTCACCGCCGTGGCACCCGCGAACGTGTGGTACTTCACGTTGTCGATATTGAAGGCCGCGCGAGTGGCGACGATGTTCCGTTGAATATAGGGGGCCTCGAGCGACCCCTGGGCGGGACTGACCTTCAAGGTCTGCAGCAGCGTCGGATAGAGCACACCGATAATCAGGGCGACGAAGACCCATAGTCCCACCGCAACCGCCGGCAATGACCAGCCCCGCGAGCGAACGTTCAACAACAAGATCGCCGCCGCCGCGAGCGAGAGGAAGAAGAGGATGGTCATTGCGGGCATGCGCGCGTGCACGTCGGTGTACCCCGCGCCTTGGACGTAGCCGTTCGTCGAGTTGACCAGCTCCCACTTCGCGATCACGTAGCCCGCCGCCTTCAACAGCGCAATCGCTGCACCGATCGCGGACAAGTGGGCTTTCACCCTCGGGTCGACGCGCGGCGTCGATCGTGTAGCACGGATTCCACCGTTCAAATAGTGAAACACCGTCGTCACGATGAGTACGACGAACAAGGACACGAGAGCCCAGGTGACGATGAACGAGAGGAATGGCAACGTGAAGATGTAGAAGCCCAGGTCCTTATGGAACATGGGGTCCTGCACGTGAAAGGGCTGACGGTGCACGAACAAGAGGTAAGTCCGCCACTGTCCAGTCGCGTTCAAACCAGCGACGAGTCCGGTGATCAGAGCGATGAGCGCGTAGATGCGCCCCGCGTAGGGTCGAACGACGTTCTGGAAGCGACGCACGACCTCGTCCTCGGGCTCGAACGTGAGGTTTCTCGCCCCGAATCGGTCCGTGAGATACAAATTGGACCACATCACGGCGAAGAACACTGCGCCAAAGGCAATAGCGAGTCCGACCTTCGTGACCAGCAGGGTTGTGAACACGCTGCCGTAACCGCTCTGGGCGAACCACATCTGATCGGTCCACAACACAGCGAGACTTCGCAATGACAAGAATCCCACGAAGAGCACCGCGACGAGCAAGCCCAGCCAGAAACGTCGCGAAAGTCGTCCTAGGCGTCGAGGGCTGGCTGGCACATCGGTGGGGCTACGCACACGAAGAGCCTAGGCCGTTTTTCAGATCGGCACGACCGCACACGCGCATCCCGCGTGCAGCGGAGGGTACTGTGAGCCACTCGGAAAACTCTGGCCGGCCAGTCGCTCACCCGACGCCGCATCAAGGGCGCACGCGTCACAGGGCGCATCATTGAGTGCCGCTAAGAAACGCACCGATCGACCCTGGGATGCACTGATCACGCCCAGATGAAAGGCCCGTCGTGCGGCGTCGGTGCAGAGTCGCTCCACGCGTGCACCGCGCCACTCCTTGTAGGCCGCATTCGCCCGCTCGGGTCCCTCGCCGTTGCCATCGGCGAGAATGCGCTTACGTAAGGCCAGCACGATCGTGACCGCGAGATCAGCCGAGCAGTCAACAATGCCCTTGCGGTTCGCAGCGCCAGCGTTAGCGCCGGCTTCGTCGAACGCAAACTGTGCTCCCGCCGCTGCCGCGTCAGCCAAGGCGTCGAGGGCCGCATCGGCGTATCGCGCGCGCTGGGCATGTTCATCTTCGAGTTCAGTGGTGATCATGCCCCTGACGTCGCGTAGTCGCTCCAACATGATGTTCTGGTCGTCTTGAAGCGCTCGCTTGACCTTTCTCGTCAAGACCGCGAGGGACTCATCGAGGGCTTGGTCGCGTCGAGCGAAGAGTTCGCCCGACGGCGTCTCAGGTTTGACTGTCGCCACCGGCGCCTTTCGAGGGGCTGGAACCGTGGCCCCGCGCTCCTCAAGCGTCGCCTTTCGCAGTCGAGCGAAGATTTCATTGACAACGTCGGTGCCACTCGTGTCCTCGGCCAAATGATCGTGTACCGCAGGAGCCTCGGGTGACTCGTTCGCGCCCTTCGCCGGCTTTCGCGGCTTGGGCTTGATGGCTGTCTCGACGTCGGGGACGGGTGTCAACGTAGCGTCGGGCACAGCGCGAAGCGGCGTACCGGCGAGGAGTTCCTCCTCGGTCGGCTCGGGCAGCACCGGGCGGAGCCGCAACGCCTCGAGTGCCGCCGTCCTCGCTGATTCATCGGACCCGTTGATGCCGTCGAGGACATGATCGACCTGTTCTCGGATCGTGCCGACGAACGTACCCAGTGAATCTCGCGCGGCACGCAACTGCTCGATTTGGAGATGCAGAGCCTTTCGTCGCACAGCGAGATCGTTCAGTACTGTCTTACGCGCTTCGTTCGCCTGTTCGACAATGGCGCGACCCTGTTCGCGGCCGCGCTCGACGAGGGCCTCACCGTTCACCTTGGCCGACTCGATCAGACGCTCAGCGGCCAAGCGGGCTTCGTGGTCGATGTGCGCGGCAGCGGCTTCGGCGTCTGAGATCAGAGCGGCGGCGCGCTCTTGGGCTTCAATGAGGTGTCCCGCACTGCGTTGCTGGGTCTCAGAGAACACTTGCGCACTTCGTTCCTGGGCTTCAGCAGTGACCCGGCCCGCTTCCTCGTGCGCCGAGCGCAGAATGGCGGCACTTTGTGCGCCGAGGGCACTAGCGAGCGTGGCCTCGTCAAAGGTCGGATTCGCCACTTTTCGCTGCGCCTCGGAGAGTTGCTCCTGAAGTTCACGAATCCGGTTCTCCAAATGGCCCATTTCACGCGCGACGGCCTCAAGGTGCAGTCTGACCTCTTGAGGGTCGACACCACCTTTTCTAATCGGCGTGAAGTTCGTTCGGACTATTTCGGTCGACGATTGGCGCGTTGTGGAGAGAATTCGGCGTTCGTCCATTCCTTCAAGACTACGACCTGGGAGGTCCGAAAAATGACTTAGCGCGGTGGAGTGATGGGAATCGGCTTTGCGCCACCGATCCGTTCAAGGGTGCTCAGCACCTGGGAGAGTTTGGTCACGCCCACAATTCGAAGTCCAGATGGCGCATTTGCCTTGGCGGTGGCGACTTCTACGCGCGGCACGAAGAACACCTTCGCCCCGGCGTCGCCGACGGCCACCGTCTTTTGCGCCACGCCGCCCACGTCGCCCACGTTGCCGAACTGATCAATCGTGCCGGTCGCGGCGATGCGGTGATGGCCGGTGAGCGAACCCTTGCTCAGACTGTCGATCAGCGACAAGGTCATCGCCAGCCCCGCCGACGGCCCACCTATGTATTTGGTATTGATTGAGATCTCAGCCGGGAACTTGTAGTGCACGCCATCTTCCAAGGACAGCCCGAGCCACGACCGGGCCGGACCCTTCACGCCCGAGCACCCACTTGAGAGCGATTGGCTCGGCGCCGCAGTTCGTAACCACACCTTTGACGGTGCGGCACGGGTGATGTCTCCTGAGGAGCTGATGTGCGCGCGTTCGACCTCAAGGGCAATGCGGGTGCCCGGGGCGAGAGCGTGCACGCTCGCCTCGAGCTGACACGCGTTGAGGACCGGCTTGCCGTTGACGCCGACGACCTCATCGGCCACCTTGATCTCGGCCTTGGCAGCTGGAGAATTGCTGACCACACCATTGATGATCGCGCCCGTTCGCGTCGGTTCGAGGTGCCATCCGAGACTTGAGAACGCCGACACCTCGGCGTACTGCTTCGAGTCGGCCATCTCGAGGAACCCTTGTGCGACGAGTTGGCTGGAGGGAATCCCCGGTTCGAGGATCTGGTCAGCGCTCAAGAAGGTGACGTGACGCTCGAAGTGCATGACCAGGTACTGCCAGGCACTGAGACGCTGGAGGTAGACGTCGGTGAGCATGATCGTGTCATGACTCGAGTCCACGGGCAGACCCTTGATACTCACGAGTTGTTGGACCGGCGTCGCGTCTCCCGGGGTCAGGGCGTACTCATTCAGCGTCCAGCGCTGAAGCACCCCCACGACGACGAGGAGCACGACCAACGCCAGCGCGCCGCTCAGAATTCGGCGCAGGTAGATTTGCGATGATGAAAGGAACTCGTGCCAGTTGATGAGCCAACGCTATCGGAGGCGGTGCCCGAACTGCTCGTGCGCGCGGGATTCTCCGCCACCGGTGAGTTCGACGCCGACATCATTGAGTATTTGCACTCCAGCGAAGCGCGCCACCGCGTGCTGGCGCTTCGAGCCGGCGTGCGCCGCCAGATAGTCAGTGTCGACCAATGGCGCGACGCGCTGAAGGACCCCGAGACGAGCGTGCGACGTGACGCGCTCACCCTCCTCGCCTATGAAATCATCGACTTCAGTGAAGTGGCACCCCTCGTACTCGAAGCCCTCGACGACCCCGATCCGCTCGTGGTCGACGGCGCCATCTTCGCGATCGCCGAGCACCTGTACGGCGACGCGGTCGAGCGACTCAGCCACCTCGCCATCGCACACGACGACCCCCGCTGTCGTGAGACTGCCGTGGCGGCGCTTGGCGCGCTTGGAGACGAGCGCGGTCGAAACGCGGTGCTCGCCGCCCTCGACGACAAACCAGCGATACGCCGTCGAGCGATCGTGGCACTGTCCAACTTCGAGGGGCCCGACATTGACGCGGCACTCGCTCGCGCGAGCGAGGACCGTGACTGGCAGGTACGCGCCGCGGTCGATCAACTCACCAAAGACGAAGTGGACTAGCGGTCCGCACTTCGCAACAGCGTGTGCAGCGACGACATCTCCTCCAAGCACATCTGGAGACCGTCGATGACGATGATGTCGGGGTTGGGAGCGACCGTGACTTCTACGCCAGTGTTGTTGGCGATCAATTCTGCGAAATCGTTCAACTGCGCGTGCGAGCCAACGAGCGTGAGTCCACGTGAACTGACGTCTTGTGAGAGGTCAGGTGGTGCGTCCCCGAGACAGTGCTGGATCATGCGCACGGTGGTCGTCACGACGTCGTGCAGCGCGCTGTTCACCAACGTGGCACTGACGCCAACCTCCACCAGCTCACCGCGATCGACGGTGCGACCCATCACGATCTCGCGTTGCTCGTTGGGACGCTCAAGCGCGGACGAGAGGTGGATCTTCAGCATCTCAATGGTGGCCGGCGCGACGACGACACCGTGGCGAAGCCGCAACAGTGTCGCAATGGCGTTGTCGATGTCATTTCCGCCAATGCGACGTGCACTGCTCGTGACGATGCCACCCAGTGAGATCAGCGCAGCCTCGGACGCCCCCGCGCCGAGGACCGTGACAGCTGACCCAACGGGGTCTTGGACCGGCAGCCCGAGGCCAATCGCTGCCGCGATGGGTGCTTCAATGAGGCTCACTTCGCGCGCGCCGGCTTGGATCGCGGCCTGGCGCAGCGCGCGCCGCTCGATGGCGGTGGCGAGAGATGGCACACTCATCACGACCCGCGCCCGACTCAGCTTGGAGATACCCGCTCGCTCGAACAGTCCCGAGATCAACCGGGCGGTGACGTCGAAGTCGACGGTGGCACCTTGGGCCAGCGGGCGAAACACCACCACGTGGCGCGGGGTGCGCCCCACCATGTCGAGCGCGCTGTGTCCGACCTCCACGACGTCACCGGAGTTGGTGTCGATCGCCACCAACGTCGGCTCATTGAATATGAGCCCTCGCTGGGCCGTGGCGAGACGAGTGTGCGAAGTCCCGATGTCGAGTGCGACGTCTGTAGCCATGGGACACGATGTTAGGTCGCATCAGGACCCTCGCATTCGTGGGTACAAATAGCCTCACTTCCTCTAAGTTGGTGCCATGAGTGATAACCCCCTCGGTGGCATGTTCGGCGACATCTTCAACCTCCTCGGACAGCAGGGTCCCGATGCGTGGTTCCAGACCGCGACCCAATTGGCCCTCAACATCGCGCGCGGAGAAGATGGCGACCCGAACCCGCAACCAACGGAGCGCCAGCGCCTCGAAGAGCTCGCCCCGCTCGTTGGTCGACACGTCGACGCACTCTTTGAGGTGGCGAGCCAACCGGTCGTCACCGCCGTCAATCGCAGTGCCCTCACTCTCGCTGCACTCAACCAGTGGAAGCCGTTGATCGAACCAATGATCTCGCCCCAACCGTCGTCCAACGAGGCGCTCGACGTTGAAGAGAATCAGATGTTGACCCAATTGATGGCCACCATCGGCCCGCTCTTCACCGGGTTTCAGATGGGCTCGGTCGCGGGTCACTTCTCAGAGCGTGCGTGGTCGCTCGCAGTGCTGCCGCTGCCTCGACTGAGCCCGGATCGACTCCTCGTGGTCAACAACCTCACGAGTTTCGCCGAGGCGTGGTCGCTCGATCGAGACGAGGTCTACGTCTTCGCGCTCGCTCAAGAGTTCGTTGCCTCCCTCGTGCTCACCCAGCCCGGGACCGGCGACGCGCTGCGCGCGCTGCTCATCGATGCGGTGCGCGAAGCGAGTGCCGCCCAGAGCGACATCATGACGCGCCTGCAGACAATGATCGATCCAGAGGACCTCACTGCGATCATGAGTAATCCCGAATCGCTGCTCGACGGCATTGAAGTGCCCGAGGAGACCGACGCGACCCGCGCGATCAACGCGGCCGCGAGCGTGCTCAGCGCCTTTTTCGAGCGGGCCGCACACGAGATCACGGCCGCACTGCTCGGTCCGAGACCGGCGCTCGTCGAGGCGTACAAACGCCACCGTCGAAGTGACGCCCGCGGAGAGGACGCGGCGGCCGCGCTCTTTGGGATCTCGACCCAGGGTGCGCACCATGACATGGCCCGCGAGTTCGTCGAGTCACTCAGTGCAGCCCACGGTCTTGGTGTCTTTGACGCGCTGTTGCGCGTGGACGGGCTACCGAGCCACGAGGAACTGACCAGTCCCGAAGCCTGGTATCAGCGCGTCACAACGTCGCCGCTCGCTTAGGCTTCAGCCTCGTCGTAACCGAGGTTCCACTCGACGAGAAGGTTCTCTCGCTCCGCGTCGCGGTTCACGCGCTCGCGATTGCGTCGAAACTGGGGGTCGTGTGGGGGCAAGAAGCGCAGTCGCGCGTCAATGCGGTCCACGAAGGCCTGGATCTGCTCCTCGTCACCAAAGACCATGCGGCATTCCCAGTGCGGGGCGACCGGGCCCAGGTAGATGACTTGGACGTGACCTACGGGGTCGATGACCTCGGTGGATTCTGTGGTCGGGACCTGGCTCACGGCGCTCCTTAACTACGACACAACTGGTGGAAATCCATTGTACTCCTTGAAAACCCACCACCTCTCAAGGGTCAACCAGCGCGAATCATGACACTGAGAATCGCTCACTATCCTCTACAGCACTGTGTTCGAGTGCGTGATCAACATCTCTGAGGGCCGTGACCGTCGGCTCCTCGACGAACTCACCCGAGCGGGTGGGACGTCGCTTCGAGACGTCCACGCCGACCCCTGGCACCACCGATCGGTGTTCACGTTGATCAACGAGCCCAACCAATTGAGCGTCGACGCGCACGCATTGATCGCCTGGGCGTACGAGATTCTCGAGCTCGGTGGACACGAGGGTGTGCACCCGCGCTTCGGGGTCGTCGACGTCGTGCCCTACGTGGCGCTCTCGAAAGAGGAGTCGCCGATGAGCGTCGCCCTTCGAGACGAGACCGCGCGATGGATCAGTGCCACCTACGATGTCCCGACGTTCCTCTACGGACCAGTGGCGAATGGGCAGATTCGAACGCTGCCCGAGGTGCGCGCCAACGCCTTCACCTCCCTCGCGGCGGACTTCGGACCGTCGAGTCCCTCGCCGCGTTGGGGTGCGGTGGCGGTCGGTGCACGACCGGTGCTCGTCGCGTGGAACCTCTGGCTCAGTGCCACGAGCCTCGAGCGGGCTCGCCACTTTGCCCGTCTCGTTCGCGCTGCGGGCGTGCGCTCCCTAGCCTTTATCGTGGGTGATCAGGTACAAGTCAGCTGTAATCTCATCGACGTCACCTCGGTGCGCCCCTCAGAGGTCTATGACCGCGTTCGCTCCCTGCTCGAGGACGCTGAGTCGATCACGCGCGCCGAGTTGGTGGGCCTGGTCCCGATGTCGCTCCTCGAGCGAGAGGATCCCGCTCGATGGACCGAACTCGGTCTCAGTCCCGAGGCCACCATCGAGGCCAGACTGCGCCCGATCAGCCCGCCTGGGAACGACGTTCGATAGCTCGCGCGCGACGGAGTCGGCGGCGCTCGCGCTCGCTCATTCCGCCCCAGATCCCGAACTTTTCGCCGTTGTCGAGGGCGTACTCGAGACAGTCACCGCGCACGACACAGCCACGGCACACTTCTTTTGCCTCACGAGTCGAGGCACCGCGCTCTGGAAAGAAGAGGTCGGGGTCGACACCCATGCAATTCGAACGTGCCTGCCATCCGCGATCTTCCATGCCGCTCATCAGTTCGACGATTTCCACGTTGTATACCTCCCCGCCGGCAGCTCCGCGCCACCGATGTAATTACAACGGTGTCATTGTGTCGGGGTTTGGGCGGAAATGCAAATTGAATTTGCAACCTTCCTGATAAATCCTTATTTCGGACTTGACTCAGCCCGCTCGATGACTACGGACGAAATCGTCGAGCGCGTAGACGCCCAGTTCGTCCACCGACGTATAGAACGTGCGCCCTTTGTTGACCCGGCCAATCTGCTCAACGAACGGGAACTGGCTTCGTTCGATGTCAAGGGCGAAGGTGTTGATCGTGATGCCCGCCTTCGTGCACCTGAGGACCTCGGCCATCGTGCGCTCCAAGGTCTCTCGCACGGGGGGCCAGGAGAAGAAGGGCTCACCATTGTCCATGAGGTGCGCCGTTGGTTCGCCGTCGGTGACGACCACGACCTGGCGTTCGCCGCGTTCGCCGCGCATGAGGTGACGACTGAGCGCCAGCGCGTGCTGGAGATTGGTGCCGTAGGCGTAGTCGATACTGAGCGCGGGGATGTCCTCAATGCGCAGTTCCTGGGCGGTCTCACCGAAACCCACGACCGCAACGAAGTCCCTCGGGAACTTCGAGCGGATCAGCTGGGTGAGCGCGAGGACCATCTTCTTCGCCGGCACCAGGTTGCCCCTCATGGCCATCGAGAGCGAGAGGTCGATTGCGAACACCGTGGCCGAGCGACGCGTCGACTCGAACTCCTCGACCTCGAAGTCATCGGGGTGCAAGCGCACCGGTGTCCCGGGACCTTGGCGAAAGACCGCATTGCGAAGCGTCTTTGGCAAGTGCAGCGCGAAGGGCTCCCCCGGCTCCCATGGCTTGGACGATTCCTCTCGGTCACCCCCCCTCGAGACGGTCGACTCACGGTGCGCTCCCAAAGCCGCAGAGTCACGCAGTTGGGAAAAGAGGTCCCTCAGGGCTTGTTGGGCGATCTGTCGGATGCCCTTGGGACTGAGCGTCAACTGACCACCACTTCGATCGACGAAACCTCGATCCTTCAGGCCCTTCAACGCCTTTTGCAGACGCGCGATGTGTGCAGCGGCGTCGGGGCCCAGGTGGCGGCGAACGGCGTCAACGTCCACTTCGGGCAGTCCCTGGGCGGCGTTGGCCTTGCCCAAGTATTCTTCGAGACCTCGTAGTTGACCCAACTGTTCAGCGATCGAGGTCGCGTCGGCGAAACTCGAACCATCCTCACCGCGCATTCGATGAGCGCGGTTCCAGTCGATGTCGGGGGTGGCTTGGCGAAGGTTCGACACGAGTCGATTCATGGAGAAGTTGAGATCCATGTCGCTCATCATCTGGTTGAACAACGAGCGAAGTTCCCCTTGCTGTTCAGACGACAGAGAGTTGAACATCGCCTCGGCGGCGGCGGCGCGCTCGGCCATCGCGCGAACGACGTCCTCCAGGCTCTGAGCGCCCGGGAAGTAGTCGCCGAACTTCTCCATGAAGTCGTCGAATGAGGGGTCGAGCGGCTCGCCGCGACGGTCTTGCTCGATCATGGTCGACAACGCGTCCATCATCGAGCGCATGCGCGCCAACTCCTCGGGATCGGGTTGGCCCATGAACTGCTTGCTCTGCTCGAAATAGGTGTTGAGGACGTCTTGTCGCAGTTCGCTCGTCAAGGCATCGAACTCCTCGCGGGCCTCAGAGGACACGAATTCGTACTGTGAGTACTCGCTGATGCGCTCGGCGAGACGGTCACTCATCAACTCTCGCTGCATGCGGCGCTGTTCAACGAGGTCGCGCGTCACCTGCTTTCGCCGTTCGTCATCCGACGCCTCCGCGTCGCTCAACAGTTGGTCGAGCTCGTCGCTCTCAAGCGCCTCGATCTCCTCGAGCCAGTCGCGGTAGCGCTGCATCTCGCCATCGGGGTCGCCTTGTTGTTCGAGCTCGCGACGCTTCATCCGAGCGCGCTCGAGCAGTTCTCGAAGGCCCTCGATGCGTTCTCCGTCAGCCGTGACGAATCCTTCGCGCAAGAGACGGTCCATGGCCTCTTCGAGATCGCCGTGCTCCATGAAATCATCAGCCAGGAGTCGCAGCATCTCCTCCACGTCCACGTCGTTGAAGTCATCACCTTCATCGAAGCGACGAAAGCCGTAGCGAACGGGCATCAGCGAATACGTGTGCGATAGAGGGCCCTCGCCCCCGACGCATCCTTTGCGAGTCGCTTGGTCAGATAGAGCCCCTCGAGAACAAGTTCAATCGCTGAGGCGAGTTCTCCGTCGCTGGCCTCCGGGCCCGCGACGCGCCGCACAGGTTCCCCGAGCGCGGGCATCGCCGCGAGCACCGCCACGTAGTCACGATCGGGCAAGTCGTCTCCCGTGTGCACGAGTGCCTCGGCCCCGAAGGCCGCGACGATCTCGGGGGCCTCCTCGAGCAGGATGTGTTCAGCGAAGCACTGGCGCACCGCGAGTGACACGAGCGCGGCGATCACCTGGTCCGAGTCGCTGTCGTCCATCGTGTCGAATTCGATCTTGCCCTGGGTGGACTGGACCATGGCGCCCAGGTCGCTCACCCGCGGCACGACCGACGCGTCGTGGGTGCGTAGCGTTCGTCGCAGCGCACTGGCGACCACGGTCTCGTAGTTCGCAATCGAGAGTCGCACCGACACACCCGAACTCTGGGAGATGACGTGACTCTTTCTGGCCAAATGGCTCACGCGCGCCACGATGTCGTCAATGAACCACGGCACCTTTATGGGCACCGGCGCGGTGGGGAGTTTCGCCTCTTGATGGATGATCTCGATCTCGGTCGTGATCTCATAGGGGTAGTGCGTGCGGATCTGGGAGCCGAAACGGTCCTTCAGCGGCGTGATCAGGCGTCCCCGATTCGTGTAGTCCTCGGGGTTCGCGGTAGCGACCACGAGCACGTCGAGCTCGAGGCGCACGAGATGCCCGCGAATCTGCACGTCGCGCTCTTCGAGCACGTTCAACAGTCCAACTTGGATGCGTTCAGAGAGGTCGGGCAGCTCGTTCATCGCGAAGATGCCGCGGTTGGACTTGGGGACGAGACCGTAGGAGAGGGCGCGCGGATCGTCGAGATAGAGGCCGCCGGCGACCTTGATCGGGTCCACTTCGCCAATCAGGTCGGCCATTGACGTGTCGGGCGACGCGAGCTTCTCTGCGAAGCGCCGCGAGCGGTGCACCCAGGTGATCGGCGCGTCCTCGCCTTTTTGGGCCACGAGATCGATCCCGTAGGCCGAGATCGGGGCGTAGGGGTCGTCTCGGACCTCAGAGCCCTCAAGGATCGGCAGCCACTCGTCGAGCAGGTCCACCAAGGAGCGGATCATGCGTGTCTTGGCCTGACCTCGTTCACCGAGCAGGATGATGTCGTGGCCCGCAAGCAGCGCCGTCTCGAGTTGGGGCAGCACCGAGTCCTCGTAGCCGAGCACCGCTGAGGTGAGGGGCCGACCCTCGCTCAGTCGCTGTTCGAGGTTGATGCGCAGTTCCTCTCGAACGGGCTTTGACACGTAGCCGGACTGGCGAAGCGCTCCGAGGGTCGTGGGCAGGTCGAGGGGTGCGATGGGAGTACTCATGTCTGTACCTTAGGAGCCGATCCCCTCGGACCCGACTCTCGCTCTCGAAGCCTAGGAACCGCTGGGTGCGCTCGAGGTGGTGGTACTAGATGTCCCCGCCACACTGGTTGTGGTTGAAGGAGAGGTGGTCGTTGTAGTCGACGAGACGCTTCGACAGCCGCGACCAACGAGGACGAGACGCTGGGCTTGGGCGCCGCTCACCCCTGGGGTGAGCCCCCGACTCCTCCATTCACACCCCCACGAGCCGGGTTCGGCCATGGCGACGAAGAAATCACGCTGCCAGCCCGTCTCGTAGATCGAAGGGTTGTGCTCTGAGAAAGGCAGCTGGACTGGGAAGGTCCCACCACTCGCGTGCAGCGGCGTGAACGAAGCACCCATGATTGGCCAGTACGGGTTCATATCGAGTTCCATACCCGAGACCGCCCCGGCCCGGATGAGCGCCTCACCGACCTGGGTGGCGCTGACCCCGGTCATGGTCCCCACGTAGACCAGGTTGCCCTTCGCGTCGACGCCGAGTCCGGTGCGAGCGACGAGCGGCACGTTGTTGAGCGGCGAGCCCCACGCCTGCCAGTTCTTCGACCGGGCGGCTGGGGTCAGGTGGCCACCAAGGACCAGGGGCGGGAGATTCTGGCGAAGGGCCACCGGATCAAAGCCCGGCGCCGGAAATGAGGCGCTCCCCCACACCCCCATGCTCCAGTGGCCCGCGGCATCGATCGCAATGGTCATATATCCACGCACCAGCGGTTCTAGGGTTACCCCGTCCACCGCCGCGCCCCCACCGCCGCCCGCCTTCTTGAAGCCTCCATTGAAAACCGCGACCACACCCGCGAGGCCCTCGGACGGCCAGAAGATCGCGGGACCCGCATCGACCGGCACCTGTCGAGGGGCCGTGGGCGGATCGACACTGCCAATGTGCCAACGAAGCAGCGTGGTCCTGGCTCGAAGGCGCAGCGCGCGAAAGACCGCGCCACCGACGTTGAAGTCACGAAAATCAACCATGACGCCGCGGGGCGAGGAACTGGCGACGCGCCATCCGGCGACGGCGCGCTCGAGGGGCACCGTCGTGGTTGTGGTCGTGCTCGTTGAACTCGTGGTTGTCGTTGTCGTGGTGTCGTGGGTGAGCACGTAGGAACCCAGACCTGCGAGAACCAACAAGGTGCTCAGCGTGATGGTGACTATTCGACCCACACTCTTGGTCCTAGCACCGCTCGCCACCTAGTGGCTTAGCGATCGACCGTGCGAGTCCCAGCGCTACCTTGTTCATCGGTCTCATCGACGATGAAGGTCGGTACCTCGCTCGCCTCTAGTTCAGCGTGCACGTCGTCCACGTACGCGGGTGCCGCAGTCGCCACGTATTCACCCTGCGCGGTTCGCGTCACCACGTTGGTCGTCTTGCGCTTACCGCCGCCCTCGACCACGCGCAGTTCCTGACAGATCTTCCAGGTGACGGGGTAGGCCACGAACGGCGAGAGGATGACGAGGATGCGCATCCCCCACAGCACCTGGTTGAGGGGCAGGTGGAAGAAGTTAGCGATGACGTCAGTCGAACTCGCGATGAACAACATCGACAAGAGTGAGAGCACCGCGACGCCCGCCGCCGTACGCTTGGGTCGATTGCTCGGTCGATCGAGCAGATTGTGCATCGCGAAGTCCTTGGTGAACTTGCGCTCGAACGCGGGCCACACGTAGGCGATGTTAAAGAGGATGCCCGGCAGGATCACCGCGGGCACCGTCACCTCGAGCGGGATCGTGTAGCCAAAGCTATGGAACGACCACGACGGCCAGATTCGAAGGGCACCGTCGAGGAAGCCCATGTACCAGTCCGGCTGAACGGCGTAGGAGATCCTCGATGCCTCGTAGGGTCCGAACTGCCAGATGGGATTGATCTGGGCGAACGCGCCGAGCAGTGCCGTCACACCCGCGACCACGAGCAAGAAGCCCGTTGTCTTGGCCATGAAGACCGGGAACATCGGGGTGCCCACGACGTTGTTCTCCGTGCGACCCTTACCGGGGAACTGCGTGTGCTTTTGGCGTACGAGCAAGAACAAGTGCGCACCCACGAGCCCGAGGATCAGCGCGGGAACGATCAGCACGTGCAGGATGAAGAACCTCGGGATCACCATCGTGCCGGGGAAGTTGCCACCGAAGACGAGAAAGCCGAGGTACGAGCCAACGACCGGGATCGACAAGATGATCGAGTACGCGATGCGGATACCGGTGCCCGAGACCAAGTCATCGGGCAACGAGTAGCCGAGGAATCCGTTCACGATCGCGAGGATCATGAGCGTCGTACCGATGGTCCAGTTGAGTTCGCGCGGCTTTCTGAAGGCTCCCGTGAAGAACACGCGCGCCATGTGTACGACAATCGCGCCGATGAAGATGTCACACGCCCAGTGGTGCATCTGTCGCATCAAGAGTCCCGCACGTACCGCGAACGAGAGGTTGACCGATGACGCGTACGCCTCGGTTACGCGCTGACCGTCAAGGGGCAGATAACTGCCGTGATACGTGGTGAGCGCGGTGCTCGGGATGTAGTACAGCGTCAAGAACACGCCCGTGGCGAGCAGGACAACGAATGAGTAGAGCGCGATCTCGCCGAGCATGAACGACCAATGGTCGGGGAAGATCTTGTCGAGGAAGGTTCGACCACCCTTGGCCACTCCCAATCGGTCGTCGAGCTCGTTGAGCGCGTGACCGACCTTGCCATAGGGACCGGTGGCGGCTTGCTTCGCGCGCTTGGTGTTTATGACCTCGGAACTCATGAACGCTCCCAAAATCCAGGACCGACCGGCTGACCGTAGTCCTTTTGTGCACGAAGGTAGCCGTCAGCGTCGATGTAGAGCGGCAACTGGGGCAACGGTCGCGGCGCCGGTCCGAAGTTCGGCACCGCCCCGTTGGTCGCGTTGAACATGGACTGGTGGCACGGGCAGACGAGCAATTGGAGTTGCTGCTCGTAGAGACCAACGGGGCAGCCGAGGTGCGTACAGAGCTTGGAGTACGCAATGTAGCCCGCGGGCCCCCAGGTCTCACGACCCTTTTGAGTGGTGAAGTCCTGGTTCGAGATTCGAATGAGCACCGTTTGGTCAACGGCCTGGCCGTTATCGGTGTCCTGGAAGCCCTCGGGGTAGACCGTGACGATCGAACCGACCGCGAGGTCTCCCTTGCGCACGCGTCGACCAGTGATGTCTACCGCGAAGCTGCCTGGTCGCCAGTCGGTGTGAAAGAGCGTGGACTTGGGCAACGGACCGAGACTTCGAATCAGCGGGAAGATCGCGACGATGCTGAAGATACCCAGTCCGCCACCGAGCAGTCCGCCGAGCATCTTGCGACGCTTGATGACGGTGCCGCCTCGCTCGACGATTGCGGCCGCGAATGCGTCGCGATCGCCTTCAGAGTTAGCGAGCGTGTGTCGCTCCTCGACGAAAGGGCCCCTCGGCATGAGGTACTTGCCCCACGCGACGAGACCGACGCCGAGAAAGAAGAGTCCGCCACCCATGGTCGCACCGAGCGTCCACGGCTTCGCGTTCACCCAGTAGCACGCACCGAAACCGATAACCAGGATGATGCCGACGAGAAAGCACAGGGCAATGACGCGTTCGACCAATTGGGGATTGCGCGCCGCGGGTTGAAGGTGCGGATCATTGGCCGATAGTCCGCTCAACGCCACTGGCGTACGCGATTCGTCGTGTTCGCTCACTGGCGCTCTCCTACCCAGAATCCGACGAGGGCCAAAATGCCCACGCCAAGTAATAGTCCAACGAAGCCCTCAGCCACCGGACCGAGTCCGCCCAATCCGAGACCACCGATGTTCTGGGGGTGCTGGATCTCGGTGGTGACGTACTTCACGATGTCGCGCACCTGGAAGTCACTCAAGTTACCGGTGAAACGTGGCATATTGCCTGGACCGGTGCGAATTGCCTCCACCACTTGGTAGGCGGGGATGTTGCGCAGCGAAGGCGCGTAGGTCCCTTGGGCCAGGGCGTCTCCGTCGCCTTCAATCGTGTGACACGCCGCGCAGTTGAGCGCGAACAGCGCAGCACCGTCTGAGACGTTGGCGTTCTTCAGGTTCGGTGTCGGGATGTCGGGGTAACTCGGAGCCAGTGAGTTCACCCAAGCGGCGATTGCGACCGCCTGCTTCGAGGTGAGGCGCGGTGGGCGACGCTTGGCCTGCACGACACGTGGGTCAGCGGCCGGCATACGGCCAGATTCGATCCAGAAGTCAATGGTCGCCGGTCCGAGACCAACCAAGTTCGGAAATGCCCCCGATGTGCCGTTCGCCGGCACGCCGTTCGCCTCGGTGCCGTGGCACGACGCGCAGTTCTGCAAGAAGAGTGCCTGACCGAGTGACGCGAGTTTGGGTGACGGCGCGTTATAGGTGATCGCGCTGTTGCCATAACTGATGACCACGCCAGAGGAGTTGGTCGTGACGTTGGTCGAGTTGGGTGTGCCGGCATTCTTTCGCGTGGTCTGGTAGACGACACGACCCTGCGCGCCCGCACCCGCGACAAAGAAGGTCAAAGGCGCGGCCACCAACAACCCCGCGATTGTCAGCATTCCCACGCGCTTCAAAGAGGTTGTAATCACGTTGCCCTACTTCAACAAGAAGAGGGCCGAGTACAGCCCAATCCAAACGACATCGACGAAGTGCCAGTAGTAACTCACGCCCTGGAAGGTCGAAAGCTCGCCCGGGTCACCTTCAGTACCACGCATGCGAAAGAGGAGCAGCAGCATCGCCATCAGACCCAAGAACACGTGGAGTCCGTGGATGCCGGTGGTGATGAAAAAGACAGAGCCGAAGGAGTTGGTGTACCAACGAGTCGTGAGGTGGATCCATTCGTACGCCTGGTTCATGACGAACAAGGTGCCCATGACGATCGTGATGATCACCCAACGACGGGCCTCGGCGCGGCGGCGGTGCTCGATGAGCCACACCGCGTACTGCATCGTGAACGACGAGGCAACGAGGATGATGGTGAAGATGCCCGACTGCAACACGTCGAGCTTGGTGCCAACGGGCGGCCACGCGGCCAGGTGGGCACGGATGGTAAATAAAGCGGCGAAGAGTCCCGAGAAGAACATCAGCTCGCTGCCGAGCCAAATCATCACGCCGATGGCCAGCATCGGAGGGCGATCGTGGACGATCTTCTCTTGCTTCGCCAGGCTATTGAGGGGAATCGCCTGACTCACGCCTACCTTTCTAGCGGATATTACCTACCCGCTGCGAACACCCCCTGAGAACTCTTACAGCAGCGTGTCGGGCAGTGTCGCGCATGCGAGTATGGCGAGTCGCCGAGTGGGTCGCGTCATCGCGACATAGAGGGTTCGAAGCCCTCGCGGCGTGGCCGATGTCGGATCCTGCGCACCGCGACTGGCAATCTGACCAGGCTCAACCACGAGCGTCGCGTCGAACTCAAGACCGTTAGCACCCTCAGCCGCTAAGACCACGAGGTCCGCGCCTAGACCGCGTGACTCCTGTTCACGCGGGTCAACCGCGTCCAGACCCTGGCTCGTGAGGACTGCAATCACCTCGTCCACGCGTCGTTCGGTCACTATCACCGCCACGCGTCCCGGTCGCACCGCCTCCACCTCGCGACGCGTCGCGGCGACGAGTGCATCGGCGAAGTGCTCTGGCGCCACCACCTCCACAATGGGAGTGAAGCCCGCGCGGCGCACGGGTCGCGGAGGTTCGAGACCGGGGGTGGCCGCGAGCAGAGTGGGTGCCGCGAAATCGAGGACCTCTTCGGGGGTGCGGTAACTGACGGTGAGGTCGACGCGCGTCGGGGCACGTCGAGGAGCGAGCACCTCGAGCAACGCATTCCACGACGCCGAGGACGAGATCGTCGTTGCCTGGCCCATATCGCCGACGATGGTCATCGATCCGGTGAGGTCTCGACGCTTCAAGACGCGAAGTTCCATTGGTGAGAGATCCTGCGCCTCGTCGACCACGATGTGCCCATAGGTCACGAACTCCGCCTCGTCGAGTTCACTGCTCTGTGCCGGCGCTAGTCGCTGCGCTTCGCGTAGTGCGGCCGCGCGCATATCGCCCTGGTACGAGTCGAGATCGACGCCGTCGAGCATCCCCGCCTCACCGATCTTGACCGGCGGGCGAGGGCGCTTGCGCGGACCGAGCAGAACACGCGCCTCGTCAATCAGCGCCGCATCCGCCTTGGTCCACTCGATCTCTTCGAGCGTCGCCGAACGCTTACGTGCGAGCAGTTCGAGTTCGTTGTCACTCAAGAGGTCCTTGCCGGCGACCCGTAGGAGCGCGGGCGCGCCGAAGAGGTCATGGAGGAGTTCTTGACCCGACAGACGGGGCCAAATGCGCTGCAGCGCCTCCTTGAACTCGTTGGTCGCCCTAATGAGCTCAGCGAGGTCGTTGACACCACTCACGTCTTCACTGGCGTCACGAACGAAGCGCCCGTGATACTCCTGGGCCAGTCGATTGGCCAACTCTCGACCGACCGCCGAGCGACGCTGATTGTGGTTACCCGGTCGTCGCCTCGCGCGCTCGACCGCCTCTTGGGTATAGCGGGCCTTCAAGACAATGATGGCCCGACCAACTGGGATGCGCACGTCGTCGCGCAACGCGCGCTGACGAGTACGAAGGGCACGTGCAATCAAGGTGACCATGCGCACATCGCCCTTCAACTGGTCAACCTCTTCGGCGTCGCTGCCGCGGATCTCGACGTTGGTCACGAGCCCCGAGATCGTAGAGAGCGTGACCCCCGACTCACCAAGCGACGGCAACACATTCTCGATGTAGTTCAAGAACAGCGGATTCGGCCCGACCACGAGCACGCCCTGACGCTCGAGGGTGGCGCGAAAGGTGAACAGCAGATACGCAGCGCGGTGCAGCGCCACGGCAGTCTTGCCGGTTCCCGGTCCGCCTTGGACGAGCAGCACACCGGCGAGGGGGCTTCGAATGATCCGGTCCTGTTCTCCCTGGATCGTGGCGACGATGTCGCCCATACGCCCGGTTCGCGCCCTACCGAGCGCCGCGAGAAGTGCGCCCGGACCACCGAGGGCCATTCCGCCTTCGACGAGTCCCTCCTCGGTTGCGGCACGCACCTCGTCATCGGGGATTTGCAGGTCGCCGTTCTCGTCAGCGAAGTACTCGTCCTCGACGCTTTGGACCTGATTGGCTCGAATCGCGACGTGTCGACGTCGTGAGAGTCCGAGGGGCTCAACGCCCGTCGCACGATAGAAGGCCTCCGCGACTGGCGCACGCCAGTCGACCACCAGTGGATTGAGTTGTTCGTCCGACACCGCCAGACGACCCACGTGGTACACGTCACCCGCGCCACGCTCGTCGGGTGCGTAGTCGATTCGACCAAAAAAGAGTGGCTGATCACCAATGGCGAGCTGATCGAGACGCTGCAGTGCGGTGCCCATCACGACATCTCGCTCCACGAGGTCACCGGCGCCTCGCATATTCGCCACCGCCGCGCTATCGCGAAGCGAACGCGCTTCGTCTCGCATGTGATCGAGCGCCACCAACGCATGTTCGAGAAACGTCTGTTCCTCGGCGACCTCGCGTTCGTGTGCCATCTCGACCTCTCCTTCGCCCTTAAATAGGGTTTGACAAGTCTAGAGGACGACGGTGACCGGCCGTTCGGAACCGTCCAGGGCAGCCTCACCTAGATTGAAAGCGTCAAAGGAGTGACGTGAACGACCCAGTTTTCCTAAGAGCGTGCCGTGGTGAGCAGGTGGAGCACGTGCCCGTCTGGTTCATGCGCCAGGCTGGGCGCTCACTGCCCGAATATCGCGCTCTGCGCGGAAGCGGCTCAATTCTTGACGCGATCGCCGACCCCGCACTGGCGAGTGAGATCACGCTGCAGCCGGTGCGGCGTTACGGTGTCGACGCGGCGATCCTGTTTTCAGACATCGTCGTGCCCTATCACGCGATCGGCTTCGGTGTCGACGTGGTGCCCGGACGTGGTCCGGTGATCGCCGCGCCGTTCCAAGGCGCCGAGGACCTGGT
>DAIEHI010000125.1 GCA_027355725.1 Acidimicrobiaceae bacterium | reverse complement strand
CGTTCAAAGAACTCGCCTACCGGTCGGCTGCCCAAGAATTGCGAGACCTGGAATCGGGTGTTCTCGATGTGGGCAACCTTGACTTCGGTGCGCTCTCGAGCGCGGCTGCTCAGGTGAATCCCGGTACAACCGCGCTTCAGGCGCTGTCCGCGACCGACACCGTCAACGCCGCCGCGCCGTGGTCAGTGGCGTACATGCCGTTCAACTTCGGACCTGCGGACCTCGAACGTTCACTCATTGGACAGGCGTACGTTCGAGCGGCGATGCAGATGGACATCGATCAAGCCGCGATCGTGAAGAACGTATTCGGGGGATTCGCGACTGTCGGCGGCGGACCGCTTCCCGCCGAGGTGTCACGGGGGGTGAGCGGATCGGCAAACGTCACCTACCCCTTTGACCCGTCCAGCGCCGCCGCGAATCTCGCAATACACGGTTGGCGACTGGTCGGTGGCGTACTTACCTGCGCGAATCCCGGTACGGGGCCCGATCAGTGCGGCGCGGGTATCGCGGCGGGTACGTCGATGACGTTGACACTGTTGATGCCCAACACCTCGCCGCTGTACGTACGAGAAATCGACGTGATCGTGGCTGATTGGAAGTCGATCGGTATCCAGGTCAGCGTTGAGTTCGCCAGCTATGGACAGGTGATCACG
Organism: Acidimicrobiaceae bacterium; assembly: GCA_027355725.1. Classification (GTDB taxonomy): domain Bacteria; phylum Actinomycetota; class Acidimicrobiia; order Acidimicrobiales; family RAAP-2; genus RAAP-2. The sequence continues at coordinate 7,701 of DAIEHI010000125.1, read as the reverse complement.
GACTGTTCGTCGACGCCGTCGGCCCAGTTGTGTGCCTGGGACGCGGGCTGGACGTACGCGCCCGCGGCCCTGCCGACGGGCGAAGCGCTCTTTGCGACGACGGGCTCAGCCAACGTCGGCGCTTTCAGCGACGCGGCGGTCGACGGCCTTATTAATCAGACGCTACGCACCCCAGTCCCACTCACTCGCTACGCCAAGGCGGTATCGACGATTCTGCCGGCGCTCTTCATCCCCCAGGGGGAGGCGCTCGCCGAGACGGCGACGGGCCTTCAGAGCAGGGTGGGTCTCTCGCCCAATCCACTCGGCTCGTTCACCCCGGCGTTCTACCACTGGTAATCCCTCCGACGGTTGCATTGCCCGTCCATCCCTAATGCGTGCAACCTCGTGTAGGCCACTCAATACCGAAGACGAGCAAATGACGGAGCGGCGAACGTGTCGTTTGGTGGCAACGCATTGCGCAGATGAACGCGTCTGATCTCACTGCTGCCATTGTGCGTTACAAGAGAACCGTTGGGACCCATGAGCGGACCACGAAATCGGTGTCCTTGTGATCGACTACAGCGAGTTGGACGGGGAGAATTTTCGGGACGTGTCAAAACCCGAGTTCGGGAAAACGTAGATGACCAGGAATTCTGAGCGAGCCAGCCAAAGCCGAACGACATGGAAATGCTGTGCGGTGCTGCTAGCATTCGCACGTGCTGCAGTACATCATTCGTCGACTATTTCAGTCCTTCGTGGTCTTGCTGATCGTCATGTTCTTCACGTTCTCCCTGCCGTATTTCCAGCAGGAGGGGATTCTCGCGCCCGCGTACGCGATCCTTGGGACGAACGCGACGAAAGCGCGCGTCGCCTACTGGGGCGCGCAACACGGCATGAACCACCCGTTCTTCGTACGATTCTGGAACTACATCCTCCAGACGTTCGTTCACTTCAATCTGGGCACGTCCTACAAGCAGAACATGACCGTGTGGCAGATCATCTCCCTGTACGTGCCCCGCACGGTCTGGCTGGCTGGTGCCGCGCTGTTGCTCACTATCTTGATCGCTATTCCGCTCGGGATGTATCAGGCAGCCCGTCGAAACACGATCGTGGACTACGCCGCGACCGGTTCGGCGTTCGTACTTTACGCGATGCCGTCCTTCCTGCTCTGCCTCTTGATGATGGACGCCTTCGGTTTCCACTGGCCGCACCTGCCGATCTCGCCGCCCACGAGCGTGGCGCCGTGGGCGATGTTCACGGATCCAAAGGGGTTTATCTTGCCCGTGGCGAGCTTGACGCTGCTTTCGGTAGCGGGACTGAGCCGGTTCATGCGCGGCACGGTGCTTGAGGTGCTGGTTCAGGATTACATCCGCACCGCCAAAGCGAAAGGCTGTTCGAACCGACGCGTTCTGATGCGTCACGCGTTCCGAAATGCACTCGGCCCGATCGTGACGATCCTCGGACTGTCCATCCCTGCACTGTTCGGTGGTGCGCTGATCATCGAGAGCGTCTTTAACTACGAGGGACTCGGCATGCAGACGGTGAACGCGGCCGTGAACGTCGACGTGCCGACTGTGCTCGGCATCACGATGCTGGTCACGATTATGACGCTGCTGGGGAACCTCATCGCCGACGTCGTTCTCGGCCTGGTCAATCCACGTATTCGAATTGAAGGAAAGAATTCGTGACCACTATCGCATCCAGTCCCGATGGCGCCGCGCTGGTCAGTGAAATTGACAAGATTGACCCACTGTGGCGTCAGCGGGTGCGGATCTTCGTCCACAACAAGTTGGCCGTCGCCTCCCTGGCCTACGTGATTTTCATCACGCTCTTCTGCTACCTGTGGCCGATCTTTCACCCGACAAATCAGACCAATCAGGCGGCAACCTTCAATGTGACATGGAACGCGCCGCCATCGTTACACAATCCGCTTGGAACCGACTCGAGTGGTTTCGACGAGTTGGGTCGGATCGCGTACGGTGGCGAGTACTCGCTCGCGTTGGGATTCCTCGCTGGCATGATCACGATCGTGGTCGGGACGATTTATGGAATGGTCTCGGGATTCTTCGGCGGAATTACCGACACAATCATGATGCGAATCCTGGACGCCTTCTTGTCGATCCCGTACCTGTTCCTCCTCATCGCACTCGTTACGATCTTCAATCGTACGACGATGCTGCTCATCTTGATCATCGGGTTCACCGGCTGGTGGGGTAACGCACGCATCATTCGTGGAGATGCGCTACTCATTCGAAACCTGGAGTATTCCCAGGCGGCGAGATCGATGGGCGCGGGACGAATGCGGATCATCCGTCGCCACGTCTATCCCAACTCGATTAGCAACATCGTGACCGTTGCCACGTTCTCAATCGCTGATGCGATCCTGTTCCTCTCCGCGCTCGGGTTCCTCGGACTTGGGATCGTGGCGCCACAGACCGACTGGGGCACAATGCTTCAGCAAGGTACTGATCAGCTACAGAACGGTTATTGGTGGGAGATTTATCCCTTGGCGATTGTCTTCATTCTCGTTGTGGTCGCAATCAACTACATTGGCGACGCGCTGCGCGACATCTTCGAGGTTCGACTCATCCAACGATGACCATGGTGGCGTCGAACACCAACGCCTGCGCCATATTCGTGACCCTTTCGTATCTCGTTGGGCGATCGGGAACTGATAAGTAGGAGGGGCGCACGAACTCGTGAACTTTTGAATCCGTCCGCCCATACCGGCCAAGGGAGTCGCACCTCCAACTTGTGGACCATCGACGGCCGCCTCGTTGCGTGTCCGCGTCGCCACGTCGCATGTAGTTGATTCGGCGCGGTAACGTTCCGGCCGGAGACTACGCCGAAGATCCCCTAGCCAACGTCAATCACGGTCTAACGGTGTTCACTATTGCCCATAACGGGGCGGCACGCCAGTCGTCAGAGGGCTGCGGCTTCGGTCTTCGCTCACAGCGTGCGAGTCCGGCTTACGAGCGTCGTCCAAACCGTGCAGATTGGCTCGCGTCTGGGCGGCGTGTTTGGGTGAGTTGTCCGATCCCTTGAGGGTTCACGGTCGAGTCTGTGTGCGGATTCACAGGCCCGATGAACTCCCAATGGGAAGCTGATGCCCCTGCTTGGCGTAGTGAACCACCTCACCAACGTCGAGTGGAGATGGATTGATGGAGAGTGTGGTGGCGCTGACGTGAGCCGTAGCGAGTAAGAGTTCAATCCGGCAAACGAAGTGACTCTCCGTGAAGTTGTCGCTGCCTATCGTCAGCGGGCAACCGTCACCGATGTCAGGGTACGGTCACTGGAACTCACACGGGCCGCCGAGCCTGACAACTGGGCTGAGGGCAAAGACCTTCGATGGGTGGTCCTTCACCTGATTAACGGAACTGCACGCCACGCCGGGCACGCGGACGCCATCCGAGAACTGCTGGACGGCAAGACACGTGAATGATAGCGGTGGGGGTGCGCCCCAAGCCGGCCAGCCAGGCCCCGCGCACTTCCGAAGTGTCGGTCTACCAACACCGGCGTGTACCGGTAGCTCAGTTACCCCGAGAGATGATGGAAACCGGTGTCTGCAGCGGGAAGTGACACGCGGCCCGATGTGTCTCGCTGAAGTACTGGAACTCGGGTTCCTCGTTCGCGCAGATGTCTTGCGCACGGGGGCATCGCGTGCGGAATCGGCAGCCCGACGGGGGATTGACCGGCGAGGGGAGTTCCCCCTTGACCTGGCGGCCATGACGAAGTCGCGACGCCGCAGGGTCTGGGACCGGCACCGCATCGAGGAGGCCCTGCGTGTACGGATGTGCGGACTTGCGGAACACCGACTCGGCGTCGCCGATCTCGACGAGTTTGCCGAGGTACATCACGCCGATCGAGTCTGCCATGTAATACACGACGGCAAGGTCGTGGCTGATCATGACGTACGACAGACCATGCGTGCGCTGGAGGTCCTTCATCAGGTTCAGGATCTGCGCCTGGATCGAGACGTCGAGGGCTGACACGGGTTCGTCCGCGATGACCAACTTCGGATTGAGTGCGATCGCTCGCGCCAGTCCAATCCGTTGTCGCTGACCGCCCGAGAACTCGTGTGGGTAGCGGTCAGACGCCGTTGGCTCAAGCCCGACGGTGAGCAGCAATTCTGCGACCCGCTTGCGCTGCTCGGCCGCCGTACCCTCGTGCTGGATCGAGAGTGGTTCACGGATGATTTCGCCGACCTTCATGCGCGGGTTGAGCGACGAGTACGGGTCCTGGAACATCATCTGACGGTTGCGCCGTTCCTCCCGAGTCGGTTTGTGACCCTTGCCAGAGACCTTCTTGCCCTGGAACGAGATGTCGCCGGAAGTCACGTCCTCGAGTCCGACGATGAGTCGCCCGACCGTGGTCTTGCCACAGCCGGACTCACCGACAAGTCCGAAGGTCTCGCCCTCCTGGATTGAGAACGAGATGCCCGAGACCGCGTGAATCGCACCGACCTGGCGACGGATGAGACCTCGCTTGATCGGGAACTCCTTTACCAGGTTGTCCACCCGGAGGATTTCGATACCCGAGCCCGCCGTTGTCGAGGCGGCCTCGGCCGAACGGATCTCGACTCGGGGTCCGTCGACGGGGTGGAAGCAAGCGAAGCCGTGGACGTTCGTGCCCGTGAAGTCGGGCTCGACCGCTCGGCAATCGTCCTGGGCGTAGAGGCAACGGGGTGCGAATCGGCAGCCGATGATCTCCTTGGTCAGGTCCGGTGGGAGTCCGGGGATCGAGGTGAGGTGGGTCTTAGAGGCGGTCTCGATGCTCGGCATCGACGCCAGAAGCGCTTGGGAGTACGGGTGCTTCATCGACTTGAAGAGGGTGTCGGTGGTCGCCTCTTCGACCTTACGACCGCCGTACATGACGACGACTCGATTGGCGCGTCCGGCGATCACGCCCATGTCGTGGGTGATCAAGAGGATGCCCATATTGAGGTCGCTACGCAGTCGATCGAGCAGGTCGAGGATCTGCGCCTGGATCGTCACGTCGAGCGCGGTCGTCGGTTCGTCGGCGATCAGCAACTTGGGGGAGCACACGAGCCCCATCGCGATGATCACGCGTTGGCGTAATCCACCGGAAAGCTCGAATGGGTATTGGTTGAGTCGTTCGGCCGGCCGGGGCATTTCGACCATCTCGAGGACCTCGATGGCTCGACGCTGCGCGTCGGCGTCACTTGCACCGGTGTGGATGCGCAAACCCTCAGCGATCTGTTTGCCGATCTTGGTGGTGGGGTTGAGCGAGCTCATCGGGTCCTGCGGGATCAGGGCGATCGAACGCCCCCGCTGACGCTGCATCTCGCGTTCGGAGAGGTCGAGCAGGTTCGTCCCGTCAAAGTCGATGGAGCCATCGACGATGCGTCCACTTCCGGGGAGAAGCCGCATGATCGCGAGGCCCGATGTGGTCTTGCCACATCCCGACTCACCGACGAGGCCCACACATTCACCAGGTTCGATCTCCATGGAGAAGTCGTCGACCGCGGTGGCGAATGACTGACGGGTGGCGAATTGGACCTTCAGATTGGAAACCGAAAGCAACGGCGACATAGGAAACGAGTCTACCCACTGGGAAGCATGTACTAGGGTCGCACGCGCCGAGTTGCTCGAGTTTTCCGAGCATAATTCGCTGGTTTCTGTCCGCTCGGGGTTGGTTATTCGACCGACCGCCTTAGGAGCTTCGTCCAAGCTTAGAAATGAAGCACGACGCGGCTCATCACAGGCGTTTCGGAGTGTGAGGGTACCCGCTTCGAGGTGATCAGAAGCCCTCTCGCGTCGGGCTCAGGGCCAAAGCGAAGGCCCCCGATCGAATCCGATCGGGGGCCTTCGCTTTGTTCGGTCTTCGGTGAAGCTTTAGAAGTGCAGGTACTCCGGCATGAAGTTCTGGAGCACGCTCGGCACGAGTGCCGACGGTGCGCCCTTCAGGGTCTTGATGAACTCACCAACCGGCGTCTGGGTCGGCTGGTAGAGGACGGGGACCTGGTCGGCCGCGTACTGCGCGTACGCGCTCAACGTCGAGTTACCCTGGAAGGTGGCGCGGATAATCGCGTCCATCTTCGGGTTCGAGTAACTGCCGTTGTTCGAGCCGGCACCGGTGTAGAGCAACTCTTCACCCGACGGGTAGTAGTCAGGTGCGTAGATCCAGCCTGCGCCCCAACTGCAAATCTCCCACGGCTGACTACCGCTCTGGCCACAACCGCTGATCACGTTGTTGAACGTGTTGGTCGAAGTCGTGGTGTTGATGCCGATGGTCTTCCAGTCCGAAACCTCTGCGTTCACCGTCTCGGTGACCGCAGGTGCGCCAGTGACGTACTCGTAGGTGAGGTTCAACTTCGTCCCGGCCTTAACGCCAGCACCACAGTGCGCTGGGCCAACGCCAGGCTTCACACAGGTCATGACGCCGCCTCGAAGTGCCCAACCGTGTGAGGTCAGCAATGACTTGGCCTTAGACAGGCTGAACGGGTACGGGTTTGTCGCTGGCTTAGAAATCGACGCGGGTGCTCCGTAGGGAACCGGGCTCCACGTCGGGATTCCGTAGCCCTTGAAGATCTTGTTGATGATCCCCTTCTGGTCGGTCGCCGTCTGCAGCGCCTGGCGGAAGTACAGCTGGTTGAAGACGGCCTGGAGCGGGTTGGTCTTTGAGAAGTTGATCGGGTCGTAGTTGTAAGCCCACGACAGACCGGACTTCAGGGTGTACTTACCCGCGAGGGCGGGCAGGTTCGGGCCCGCCTTACCGATTCCCGGTGCCGGCTGCGTGATCTGGGTCGTGTCCACGTAACCCAAGTCAACGCTGCCAGCGCGCAGTGCGTTCAATTCAGCCGCGGCTGACGCGAATGGGACTTCCTTCACCATCGCGACCTGAGCCTTCTGGGGCCCCGAGTACTTGGTGTTGGGCACGAAGGTGACGTTGCCGAGGGTGTCCATTGACTTGAGCTTCCACGGACCGTCGACACCGCTCTGCCACATGGCATCGGTGTACGTGCTGATCTTGGAGGACTGGGCGTCGAGGTAGGCCTCAACAGCCTTGCACGCGGTGTCCGTCGTAGCGGCACCGAACGCACCTGTGGCACAGGTTGAGGTCTGTCCCGGACCGGTGATGTCCCACGAGTTGGGGAATGGTGTGATCTCCGACAGGTAGTTGTAGAGCAGCCAGTTCTTGTTGATTGGCTTGTTGAAGTTCATGACGACAACGTTGCCCGAACCCCTGGCGCTCGTAACCTGGTCAGGAATACCGTATCCCGGGACGTAGCCGGCGTATGCCTTCGGGTCAGCCTTGTACAGGTTGAGGAAGAACATCACTGCCTGAGCGTTCACGGGCTGACCGTCGGCGAACTTCCAACCCTTCATCTTGATGGTCAGCGTCTTGTTGCCGTTAGACCATACCGGCGAGTTAGCCAGTGACAAAGAGGGAACGTACGCCGGAGAAGTGCCCAGACCGAACCAATACATCGGTCGGAACATCAACATCTGGAACTGGTTGAGGGTCGAGACTGAGAAGTTCGCGAATCCCACGTAAGGGAAGATGTAGTTCGGCGGTGTCTGTGGTGCTTCGGCGAAGGTGATCGTTCCCCTCGGTGCTGAAGCGCCACTTGGGCTTGAGCTAGCCATTGTGAGACCCAGCGCTAACGAACTGGCTGATATAGCCAGCGTTGCGCCGAGTCGTAACCTTCGACGGACATTCATTGATTCAACCTCCCCTAGTGGTCACATCGCTGTGGCC
>DAIEHI010000117.1 GCA_027355725.1 Acidimicrobiaceae bacterium | reverse complement strand
ACACCCGGGTCTGGCGAGTGATCGAGCACCACGTCGGTGTCGCCCGGGCGGGTCTGGATTTTTCGGGCGTCACCCAGGTGGGTTGTGACGAGACCTCGGCCCGCCGGGGCCAGGACTACGTGTCGCTCTTCATGGACCTAGCCGAGCACCGGGTGATGTTCGCCACCCCGGGTAGGGACGCCGACACGGTGAGGGCGTTCGCCGAGGACCTGACCGCTCACGGTGGATCACCGAAAACCCAGGTGGAACAGGTGTGTTGTGAGATGAGTCCCGCCTTCATCAAGGGCATTGGCCTGCACCTCTGCGAGCAACCAGAGGAGTCGCCAGAAGAGACGGGCGTTGCTGACGTCGAGCTGACCAGTGCCGCGATGGCTGCTCAACTCGACCTCGGCGGGGACTCGTGCGACGAGGTGCCAGCGGCCCCGGTCGAACTGCATCGACCACAGATCGTCTTCGATCGCTTTCACGTGATCGCCAAGGCCAACGAGGCGGTCGACGAGGTTCGCCGGATCGAGTCAAAGACCCGCCCCGAGCTCAAGCGATCTCGCTACGTCTGGTTGAAGAACGAGTCCAACCTCACCGTGAAGCAGCGCGAGAAGCTCACGTGGCTTACCCGTCCCTCGATGCAGCTGAAGACCACTCGGGCCGCGCGGTGGCGCGACGACTTCAACGGACTCTACGAACAGCCGACCCGCGACGAGGCCGAGACGTACTTGCGTCGTTGGTGCTACGGGGCCAAGCGCTCTCGCCTCGAGCCGATCAAGGAGTTCGTTCGCATGGTCGAAGCTCACTGGGAAGGGATCATCGCCTGGCAGCAGAGCCGGCTCAGCAACGGGCTACTCGAGGGCACAAACTCGATCGTCCAGGCGGCCAAGCGCAGGGCTCGCGGCTATCGCTCCAAGACCAAGATGATCACCATCATCTACCTCATTGCCGGAAAGCTCCCGCTACCCCAAATCCACACGATCTAGCGAGGAGCCAAAACTTCTCTTCGTCACGCGAACACTTCGATTCCGTCGTCGACTTCTTGGAGGCTGAAGAAGCATTCGGACTCGACCACGGCGCACTCGAAGCGCACCTCGAAGTATCGAGCCGGGAGCTGTTTCGTCGGTTGTTCCAGGACCACCTCGATCTGCGCGCACAGCGCGAAGAGCGGGTTGAAGGAGTCGTCGACGCCACAGGGGCTCCACGGGTCAGCATCGAGGAGGGACACCACCGGGCCCTGTCCACCGTCTTTGGCGAAGTGGGTGTCGAGCGCCTCGCCTACCGTCGGCGCGGTGAGGAGAACCTCCATCTGGCCGACGCTTCGTTGAACCTGCCCGAGGAGAAGCACTCACACGGCCTCAGACGCTGGTCGGCCATCGAGGCGTCACGTGGCTCCTATGACGAGGCGACAGCCGCGATCGAGCGAGGAACCGGTCAGAAGGTGGGCAAGCGCCAGGTGGAGGTCCTGGCCGAACGAGCAGCCGCGGACGTCGACGCCTTCTACGCTGAGCGCTCGACGCCGGAGTGCGCCGGTGACATCCTGGTGCTCTCGGTCGACGGCAAAGGCATCGTGATGCGCCCCGAAGCACTCCGCGAGGCGACGAAGCAGACGGCCGAGGACGCGTCCCCCAAGCTCAAAGGCCGCCTCTCGAGGGGCGAGAAGCGTGGGAGGAAACGTATGGCCGAGATCGGGGCGGTCTACGACGTGGTCCCCGTTCCCCGCAGTCCAACCGATGTCCTGGCGTCGAAGGACGACGAGCAGGTCAAAGGACCCGAGGCCAATCACAAGTGGTTGACCGCCAGCGTGGTCGAAGACGCAGCCGCGGTGATCGCAGACGTCTTCGACGAGGCGCAGCGAAGAGACCCCAAACATCTGTGCACCTGGGTCGCACTCGTCGATGGCAACAAGCACCAGATCGACTGCATCGAGGCACAAGCGCTCACGCGCAAGATCGACGTGACGATCATCATCGATCTGATCCACGTTCTGGAGTATCTGTGGACGGCCGCGTGGTGCTTCTTTGACGAGGGAGACGCGCGCGCCGGGGCCTGGGTTCGCACGAGAGCACTGGCCATTCTCGAAGGAGAGGCCCGCGACGTAGCGGCCGGGATCCGCCGACGCGCCTCACGTGAAGGGTTGAAGACCTCGGACCGCAAAGGTGCCGACGCCTGTGCCAAGTACCTGACCAACAAGGTCGACTACCTCGACTACCCGACCGCACTTGCTGGGGGCTGGCCAATCGCTACGGGCATTATCGAAGGCGCATGTCGACACATCGTGAAAGACAGGATGGACGTGACTGGTGCCAGGTGGTCACTCAATGGCGCCGAGGCGGTTCTCAAGCTGCGCGTCGTTCGCAGCAACGGCGACTTCGACGACTACTGGCACTTTCACCTGTTACGAGAGCACGAACGTGTCCACCAGTCCCGTTACGCAAACAACGTCATTCCCATGGCTGCGTGACGTCACTTGAGAAGAGCCACACCCATTTTGTTTTGACCTCTGGTCGGGGCATCCCGCGCGATTGTCACAGCGTCGTTTTCATCGTTTCTCGTTTTGACGATCACCCGGCTCGTGGTGGCAGCATCAGCACATGGCTCTACTCTGACCTGACGCGCACTCCGTCGCGAGGACTGTTTTCGAAACGAAAGTGGTTGCGGCCGACCGACCAAAATGACTCCGGCGCAATGGATACCCAACCAAATTGTGTGGTACGCCCGGCACGTCGGTGTGACAGCGATTCCGAGCAGTTAACGGTTGTGACGCGAAATTCAGGCGGACATTTCGAGGCGCCAGCGGCGCCAACGAAGTTTGCATTCCACATCGAACCTCCGACAGGTCAGTTGTGGAGGGCTAACTGTTGACGGAGAGTGGGATTCTTAGTGTCTGCAGGCCGACTCCCGCCACCAAGTAGGTGATGACAAGGTTCTCTTGCGTCGAAGGATTTGGCGTGTATGTCGAGTAGATCGCGCCTGCCCACGTGAGAACGTAGTAGGTACCGTAGTTGAGGGTATAGCCAGGAAGTTGATCCTGGCCCAAACTCCAGTTGTTCTCCCTTGCGATTCGTAGCGCTTGAGCGAGAGAACCGAACCCCTGCAGTGAACTTGCCACTGGTACTGCAGGGTCAACTCTCTTGGAGAGCGTCGCCATGTTGAGTGTTGTCGCTGGTCCGCGAGATGCGAGGTAGATCACCGTGCGCACCGTCACGGCGATGCCCGAGGGATCTCCCGAGGTTCCCGTCGCGCTGTTGACGTAGCTCGTGACCCGTAACTTGGGTGAATCTTGGTACGAGCGGCCGAGCAACGTTCCCCATATTCCGGACGCAAGGACGACAGCTATCAACAGCCCGAGTGAAACGATTCGCCGTCTGAGAACCCGCACCTTCCATGCTCGCTGCGGGTCAACGCCTTCGCTGGCCATTGAGAGGATCGGACGACTCTCGGTGAAGAGAAGCGCCCGCCATCCAACCAGCCAGACAACGAGCGTCGCGACGATGACGATCCATTGCGGGGCAGTCCACCACAGTGGGCGCTGAGCGCGCAGGTGGGCGACTTCGTCAGCTGCAGAGTAGCAACCAGCAGCAAGTGCCACAAGGGCCACGAAGCCCGAGCCGCGCCGCGCCCAACTCCACCCAGATCCCGACGTGAACTCCTTGGCGTACGACCGTGGCGGACCGAATGTTTCGTAAGGGTTTTCTGCGGAGTCGACCAAATGGGTACGAACATCGGATAGCACCGAGACGGTCCTAGCGCCATCCGTCCCACCCACACGTAGCCAGAATCCGAGCCGGGACAAGTAGCGCTCGTTGCGATCAGTCATTTGTTCTTTCCTTTCGTATTACGTCGCAATAACGCATTGGTAGTAAGAGCGAATTCACGCCAGCGAGTCGCGCTCTCTTCGAACCATGCACGGCCCCGTTTGGTGGGCATGTAGAGCTTGCGACCGGGGCCACTGGGTCCCTCCGCCCAACGAGTCTCCACGAGTCCATCTTGTTCGAGACGATTCAGGAGCGGATAGAGGGTTCCTCCCTTGACGTTAGGAATGCCGTACTTCTCGAGTGCCTGGGCAATGGCATAACCGTGAGTTTCTCCCTCGACCACAATCGAAAGCACACAGAGAGGGAGGATCCCCTTGAGCCACTCTGTAGGCCAACTCTCACTTGACATAACTAGATAGTATTACCACCTAGATAGGATGACAAGTTCATGGCATGGAAAGTGAGTTCATTCTCTCGCGGCTCTCGCGGCTCTCGCAGCTCTCGCGGCACTCGCTGGCCTCGACGCTCGTGATGATCTCATCGATTGTCCAATTGAATGAGCTGCGCCCACGCCATCCGGCGGGTTCTCGCCATCGCCATCTTCTACGTGGTGGCCGGTTGGAAGGTCTTCGCCAAAGCCGGCGAACCCGGCTGGGGTGTATTCGTCCCGATCTATAACCTGTACCTCGTCTGCAAGATCTCGGGCCGACCCGAGTGGTGGTTGATCCTTTTCTTCATTCCTTTGGTCAATATCGTGATTGGACTGATTATCGCGATGGATATTGCCAAGGCGTTCTCGAAAGGCCCCGGATTTGGATTGGGCCTCTGGATTCTCAGTTTCATTTTCGTCCCCGTCCTTGGTTACGGATCGGCGCAGTACACGAAGCCCGAGGGCTTGACCCTTCGCTGATCATTCACGCCGGTTCGTCACGTTGACGTTGGTCAAATCGAGCGCCTCGCCGCAACGTCTGCTTCAAAGTACTCAACCGTGTCGGACCATCGGTTGGTCCGTTTGAACTTTGCCCACAACTCATGAGAGTGGCGCCAAGGCTTTCCTCCAATCGCGAGACGCACCAGACGCCGTGAGTAAATCTCGTCTCGCACTGATCGCTGGGACTGGTTGCCGAAGGCGCTAGTTCGCGCGACCGTTGAGGTGCACGCCATATTTCGGAGGTTTCAATTGGCCATCACCGACAGATTCGTATCGCCAGCGCAAGACGCATTCAGAACGCCAATCACGCACGACTTCGACGTTGCTGATTGCGGGTTGCAGGTGGATCACGTCCACTTTTCAGCACCAAAGCCGGAAAGTCCTTGTGCAGTCTCGCAGCTAGGGCGAATACGTCTTCAGCGTCGCCTCGCCGAGGAGCCTGTCACGCAGGAGGGATGGCAACTTCCGCGAATGATTTGGTCAAGGTGCCCCCTGCAGCGCGGGTCAGTCGGATTGCTCGGTTCGAGCTTCGGCCAGAGTGCACTCTCGCTGGGTGGTCAACGACGTGAATAAGTTCGTACTTCTCATTGGCGCACCGTTCGTTGGCTTCGCGTTGGCGCTGGGGGGACTAGTCGTCCTTGTCAGTTCGGTGGGTGGGACGACGCGGGCCGCCGCCTGCGTAGCATCACCGCCGGCCGGGGCGGGCTCCGTCACGACGACCACCCCTTCGTCGATTGCCAACGCGGACTGTGGCGCTGCGGCACTCGTGACCCTGCCCAGTTCACGGGTCGCGAATAACGGCCTACCCACGAATTACGTCATTCCTGCCGTTGCCACGACCGTTGAGACGGTGGTGATTACCTACGCCCTCGCACAACTCGGCAAGCCCTACCGCTGGGGTGGCGCCGGCCCCGACTCGTACGACTGCTCGGGTCTCACCATGATGTCCTGGGCGCAGGTCGGCGTGCGTTTGCGCCACTACACGGGGGACCAGATCCACGAAGGAACCGACGTCTCCTCGTTCGACGACGTCTCACCGGGCGACCTCATTCTCGTGCCCGGCAGTGACGGCACCCTCGCGAACCCCGGTCACGTGGGGCTCTACCTCGGCGACGGTCTCGTGGAGTCGGCAGTCGACGTCCAGTACAGGATCATCGTCCAGCCCTACGCGACCTTTGTGAGCGGCGGGCTGTCGGGGATCCGCCATGTCGGTTAGGCGAGATCGAACGAGCAACCAAGACCAATCAACGACCCAAGGAGAGACATGATCACCCAA
>DAIEHI010000009.1 GCA_027355725.1 Acidimicrobiaceae bacterium | reverse complement strand
CGAGTCGCTCTGGCAGTTCAACGCGAAGTACTACCCCGCCTGGCTGCCGCGCTACCTCGTCTACCCCGCCGCCGAGAGTTTCGTGCCGGTCGTCGCGGCGACGTTCCGCGCCGAGTCACTCACCGAGATCCCGGTGATCGGCCGGCTCCTCACCCACGACCCCGCGAACCGTCCCGGCACCGTCGTACCCGAAGAGGTCCTCGCGGCGGCGGCGCGCGCGAAGCGCCGCTCGTAGCGGGGCCACCCTCCACTTCGAGTGACCCGACACCGAGGAGGGTCGTGCCTATCGCGCGCTTGGCCACCCGCATGAACCGCGCTCTACCCGCGCACCGGTCGCGCGGTGGTGACCGTACTCGAACGACTCGGTCACGAGGTGGTCATTTCATCAGTTGGTGCGTTACAACGGTATTGAGAGGGACGCGCGAATTCACGACCTGCGCCATAGTTTCGCCGTGAGTGCGCTCACGAGATGATACGAGCAGGGCGCCGACGTGACGTCGCGACTACCGTCGCTCTCAACCTATATGGGCCACGTGAGTTCCGTGGCTACGTACTGGTACTTGCCCGGGTCCCCGACGTTGGTGAAGTCAGCGGCAGACCATATCCAGAATACCGTTCTACAGACACAAGCCATTCTTGATTGTACGGTGACGCTGGCAACTCAAGTAGAGCGCCCATCGAAGGAGGGTTCGTGAAATCAAGAATCAGAGTTTCTAGCCGAAGGCTCGGGATCATGGTAACCGCGTTATTCATGGTCTCGGGCCTGGCCGTGACTGCAGCATCGGCGGCACCGGTAGCAACCGCATCGACCCAACAAGTTCTCGTCGCGTCAGGACCTGGTTATCAGATCTACGCGAAAGTGCCTCAAGGTTCGACAATGGCAATATCACCGACTCCGCTATCAGTGACCAACTGCGGGATCATCAATTGTTCGTTGTACCTCAGCCGTGCACAAACCAAGTGGTTGCAGTACAACGTTCAAGCTTGGGGTGGCGGCCTGAATGGACTGGCAGCGTCATGTGGTTTGTTCGCCCTTATGGCAGGTCCGGCGAGCATATATGTTGCGGTAGCCTGCGGCGCTGGCATATTGGTCTACGGAGGGTTCATGCAGAATGCCCTTGCCCACGCAGCCGCTTCGAACGCGTGTCTCCGAGTCCAGTATCCGTTCCTTTCGTTTTACAATGACAACAGCGGGTATTGTCACAACACGTGAGCAAACTAGCCTTGAGTAAGACGATGAGACTTGAACAAAAATTCACTGTGGTGATTGTTCTTCTGATGAGCGCTACGTTGTCCATATTCAGCTTTCTGCTGTCGCCTGGTCATAGCGAGAATTGGATGGCGATCTACCTCGGTGTCATTGCCGTCATCCTTGTCTTCTGGTTGATCGGTATCACGATGATCAAGCGGAAAAACAGGCGATAGCCGATTACGACAGGTGATTCTTGAGTAGTACGAACACTGACGAACTCATCCATCTCGGTGGTCTCTGAGGTGGATGAGGTCGTCAGTGGTCAGGACAAGCGTAATTCTTGCGACTGTGGGTATCGCTGGCGTCGTGGTCGCGGAGGTGTTACACGCTTTTCATCGGATTGATCCGGCATGGCGCAGTAGACGTGAGAGGAAATGTGGCCGGCCAGCGCCCAGGCCTTCACCGTCGAAGGATGGACCCCGAGCAACTCCGAGATCTCGGCGAGCGTGAGAAGCCCGCGACTGCGAAGGCGCGTGTAGTGGTCCTCGAGTCCGTAGGTGCGTCGCAGGAGATAGAGGATCTTCGGGCTGAAGCGCTCGGTCACGCCCGGTCGCCACCCCGCCGAGTTGAGTATCTCGACGGTCTCAGAGTTGGTATGATTCGGCCTGGGTTTCCCGCAGACATTGACCTGCACTGGGTTTTGTTACCCAATTCGTTCTTGAAATCAGGCGGTCTGTTCTTTCTTCATCGACAGTTCGAACTCGACGGGTGAGACGTAGTCGAGCGACGAGTGGCGACGCTGGCGATTGTAGAACACCTCGATGTAGTCGAAGATGGCGTTGGTCAGTTCGAGGCGCGTCTTCCACTTCCTTCGGTTGAGCAACTCGTTCTGCATGCTCGACCAGAACGACTCCATCATCACAATCGAACGCGTCACCAACCGAGCCGAACGACGGCATGAGACCCGCGTCGCGGATCCGCTCGGTGAAGGACCAGGAAGTGAACTGGACTCCGTGATCGGCGTGGACCACGGATCCCCTCTTCACACGACGCTGCTTGATCGCCATGTCGAGGGCGTTCACGACAAGTTGGGAGTCTTGGACCGAGTCAATGGACCAGCCGACGATGCGTCGACTGCACGTGTCGAGCACGCAACAGCAGTAGACCTTGCCTTCACGCGTGGGGTGTTCCGTGATGTCCGTGACCCACAACTCGTCGAGCGACGACCGCTCGAACTTGCGCTGGACGAGATCGTCCGACGTCGGGGTGCCCTTCACACGCTTGACCTTGCGAGGCCCCGGAATACCCGCGATCTTGGCATCGTGCATCAGGATCGTCACGAGCACACGGCTGACGTGGACGCCGCGACCCTTGGTCAGTTCGGCGTGCACGCGGCGAGACCCATAGGTGCCGCGGCTGTCGGCGTGGACCTCTCGGATGAGTCCGGTGAGTCACTCTCGACGGATCATCGTGGGTGACATCGGGCGGGTCTTTGCCAGGTAGTAGCCGGCGCTCGAGACCACGAGCACTTCGCAGCATTTCTTCTCTTTGAACCCGGCGCCGACGAGGACGTCGATCACCGGGTAGACCCTCTTGGGCGTCGGTCCTTGCCCAGCAGCTCGTTGGCGCGCCGCAGGATCTCGACCTCGGTCTCGAGCTCGCGGATGCGCCGACGCGCCTTCACGAGCTCCTTGGACTCCTTGGTCGTCACACCAGGAATCACGCCGCGATCGATGCGGTCCTGTTTGATCCAGTTGTAGATGGTGGTGGAAGTGATGTCGAGGTCGTGGGCGGTCTTCGTGACCGACCCACCGGATCTCACGAGCGCAATGGCTCGTCGACGGAACTCAGCGGGCTAGGACGTAGGCATGGATTGAGCCTTAACTTTGGCCCAATTTCAACAAACGGAACGGTAACAAAACCCAGTGCAGGTCAGAACAGCTGTACGACGCCGTCGTTGCGTCCGTTCGGCGAACGAGGTGACGGTCGAGGCCAGCGGTGGTCGGGTTCTGGCCCACCAATCCACCCCGTGGTCGCCCGTCGACGACTACGCAGTGATCCGCTTTCGCGAGAAGATGCCCAAACCCAGCAGCGCCAAGATGACGAGCAGGACACCCGGTACGAC
>DAIEHI010000110.1 GCA_027355725.1 Acidimicrobiaceae bacterium | reverse complement strand
GTCCAAGTAGGCGTTGGGAGAGCTGTTTCATCATGATTCCTCCAGAACACCGTAAAGGAGAATGCCGACCCCGAGGTACGCGACCAGCGCGACCACGACAATTACCCACCATTGCCACAGTGCTCCGTGGTTGAGTGCGGCGCTAAAGGATCGTTCTCCGCTGATCAGCAAGGGCGCGAATGCGGGCAGGGTGAGTACCGGCAACAAGGTCGCCGACCCCTCCCCACCCGAAGTGAGCGCCCCGTAGAGGGTTCCGGCACCTGCCATGGCCCCAAGTGTGACGATGATGCTCGGCAGCGCCAACAGCGCCCCGTGCAGCGCCGTGTGCAAGACGAGAACCGCACCACAGAGCAAGACCAGTCCGCTCACCCAGAGCTCGATCGCGAGCGCCAGGGTCTTGCCGAGGAACACCCCGGCCGGGTCGAGACCGAGCGTGGCGACCGACGCTCTCGTGCCCGGCGTCTTCTCAATGCTCTGGGAACGGTTGATCATGAGCAGCGCGACGAACAGCGTCACCAGATAGAACAGTCCTGGCGCGGCGCTCGAGTGGCCTGCGTGAGTGGGCCCGAGGGCCAGCCCGCTGAGGAGCAGAGCCATGGCCCCAAAGGGCAGTACCTGCCATAACAGGACCCGACTGCGCGCTTCGATGCGCAAGTCCTTTGTGGCGACGAGCCACGCGATACGCATCATCGAACGTCACTCACGATACGTCCGCCCGCAAGGGTGAGCGTGCGCGGGTGCAGTGCCGCACTACGAAGTGGGTCGTGCGCACTCACGACGATTGTCGCGCCACCCGCGACGACATCGCCGAGCAGTTCATCAAAGAAGGTTCGCCCCTCGTCATCGAGCGAGGCGTACGGCTCGTCGAGGAGCCACAGCTCGGGACGACGCAGCAACAGCCAACTGAGCCCGAGTCGGCGGCGCTGGCCCGCACTCAACTGCTTGGTCGTCGTGTCAATGCGATGCGCGAGGCCCACCCGCTCGACCACGTCCTCGATACCGCTCGTCGGACGCTGCAACGCGCGCGCTGCGAACTGGAGGTTCTCTCGCACACTGAGGTCGTCATAGAACGACCCCTCGTGGCCGAGCCATCCAACACGGCGACGCAGTTGACGAAGATCGCCCGCGCCCAGATCAATGCCGGCGACAGTCCCTCGACCCGAGCTGAGCGCGACGAGCCCACCGAGCAGTCGCAGCAGACTCGTCTTTCCCGCACCGTTCGCGCCGGTGATCACGTTGAGGGTGCCCGAAGCGATCTCGAGGTCAACGCCACTGAGGAGTGGAAAATCGCTCGACAGCACGACCGCACCTTCCAAACGCACCACGGCGTCACCGGGTGACAACGCGGACTACTTCTCTAATGCGGCCAGATCGGCGGCGACCATCATCTCGATAAGTCCGTAGAAATCCGTCTCGCACTTCCAGTCGAGCAGGCGTTGCGCCTTGGAGGCGTCACCCACGAGCAGGTCGACCTCGGCGGGACGAATGAAGGCCTGGTCAACGACGACGTGATCCTCCCAGGAGAGGCCCGCAGCGGCGAAAGCCACCTCACACAGCTCACGCACCGAGTGCGTCTCTCCGGTCGCGACCACGAAGTCATCGGGCTGGTCGCGCTTTAACATCGCCCACATGGCGCGTACGTAGTCCTTCGCGTAGCCCCAGTCACGCTGCGCGTCGAGGTTCCCAAGCCGCAGTTCGGTGTCGAGGCCGAGCTTGATGCGCGCCACGCCGTTTGAGACCTTACGGGTGACGAACTCGAGGCCGCGGCGTGGGGATTCGTGGTTGAACAAGATGCCGCTCGACGCGTGCAGGTTGTAGCTCTCGCGGTAGTTGACCGTGATCCAGTGTCCGTAGACCTTGGCTACGCCGTAGGGACTCCTCGGATAGAAGGCGGTGTGCTCGTTCTGGGGGACGGTGTGCACGCGACCGAACATCTCAGAAGAACTCGCCTGGTAGAAGCGGATCTCGGGGTCGACGATGCGGATCGCGTCGAGCAGTCGCGTCACGCCGAGCGCGGTCGCCTCGCCGGTGAGCACGGGCTGGCTCCACGAAGCCTGCACGAAACTCTGGGCCGCCAAGTTGTAGACCTCGGCGGGCGCGAAGTCGCGAAGCACGTTGATGAGCGAGACCTCGTCCATCAGGTCACCCGATATCAGGCTGAGGCGATCTTGGATGTGGCTGATGCGCTCGAAGTTCTCGGTGGAGCTTCGACGCACCAACCCCGCGACGTCATAGCCCTCGCTGAGCAGCAGCTCAGCGAGGTACGACCCGTCCTGGCCGGTGATACCGGTAATCAGAGCTCGTTTGGCCACCGAAAGTCCTCCAGAAAAAGGCACTGGCCCTTGGGCAGTACATCCGGCAACTCTACTACTGGGTAGGTGAATCCCACCATGGCCCGTAGCCTTGCTGCGTGGCCCTCATCTCGATGCTGAGTTTTCGACTCGGCGCCAGCGACGGTGTCTCGATCGAGAGCGCCAAATGGGTAGCCGCCCTTCATCAACTCGGCCACGACGTGAAAACCGTCGCCGGCAGCGGGAGCGCCGACGTCATCCTCGAGGGCCTCGCCATCGACGCTTCGTCCCCACCCGACCTCGAGCAACTAGCGAGCGCGATTGGCGAGAGTGATCTGATCATCGTCGAGAACCTCGTGTCACTCCCACTCAACGTTCGCGCTCGCGAGGCCGTCTACCAAGTACTCCACGGTCGTCGCGCCATCTTGCACCACCACGACCTCGCCTGGCAGCGCGCGCACCTCGCCCACCTCGAAGGAC
>DAIEHI010000083.1 GCA_027355725.1 Acidimicrobiaceae bacterium | reverse complement strand
CGCTGGGAACGAGACGAGGTCTCACCGAGTCTTGAGACATTGCGCGAGGTGGTTCGCGCGTGTGGATTCGATCTCACATTCTTCATGTCCAAGTTTGATGATTCCAATGTGACGATCATTGATCAGCATCTTCGAATGACGCCGGCCGAACGATTCGCAGATCTCATGGCCCGTGTTCGGTTCCACGAACAGCGTGAAGAGGTGAAGGCGAGACGCCGTGTCTGACATGATCCCTTATCGTCCCGACGAAATCCTTGAGGTACTCGAGCGTCATCACGTTCTTTACGTCGTCATTGGTGGACTCGCCGCCGAACTGCGCGGATCCCCATACGTCACTCGCGACGTCGACGTCACGCCCGCACGTACCCGAGAGAACTTCACGAGGCTCGCGGCCGCGTTGAAGGAACTTGACGCCAAGCTTCGCGTTCCTGATTTGGAAGAACCATTGGCGATACCACTCGATGAGCGAACATTCGGACAAGGGACGACCTGGACTTTCGTGACCAAGCACGGTTATCTCGACATCGCGCTTCTTCCTGACGGTACGCGAGGCTACGACGACTTGCGACGTTTAGCTACTCGAGAACGAATAACCGACACCGTGACGATCTTCGTGGCAGCGCTCGCCGACGTCATTCGTTCC
Organism: Acidimicrobiaceae bacterium; assembly: GCA_027355725.1. Taxonomy (GTDB): domain Bacteria; phylum Actinomycetota; class Acidimicrobiia; order Acidimicrobiales; family RAAP-2; genus RAAP-2. The sequence continues at coordinate 3,024 of DAIEHI010000083.1, read as the reverse complement.
AAAGAAGCGGCCGGCCGCGAGAAAGACCGTGCGGTACTCCCGATTCTCCGACAGGTGCTCGAGCGCTCACACAGGAAGGATCGTGGCGACCGAGGGATTGAAGTTTGACTCTCAGATGTAGCGGGACCCGCACGTGCATGAACACCGTTGGGACTCGACCGACAGTGGAGCTCGAGTGACAATCGCAAGAAACAACGATCTTCACGAATTGCGTGCACCATGAATTTCAACTTCGAACGGTGTCATCGTCTCGCACCTTCACATCCGCGGTCCACTAAACGAGACCCAGGTCATGGAGTGGGCGCTACAGGAGTGGAGGTAACGGGACTTTGTTCGAACCCCTTTGCACCCCTGTTTACTAGGTAGAACGTAGAAGCTAAACGACCAACATGGGCCACACCGACCGTGGAGCACTTCCCATTCGCGGTCTACTCGAACCTCGGGGAGCCCGCGGCCAGTTCGGGTGATCGACGGTTGCTGTTGTCAACTCAGCGGTGGTTGAGATGAAAGACCTGGCATGTTCCCGCAGACCGTTGGCATCTTAAAGCGAAGGCACTAGGCGCCGCCAGCGCTCCATCACGCTGAAGCCAAGACGTTCATAAACACCTTGGACATCAGGGCTCGCAGTGAGTACCCCGAATCGCGCCCCGGAAGCGAAACCGTGGATTAGGGCTCGCGATGTTACCGACGAGGCGTAACCCCTCCCTCGTGCCTCAGGAATCGTTCCCACCGCGAAGATACCCACGGCGTCGCCGGCCACAACCGACATCGCGCACGTAACGGGCACAGAATCCACTTGGCCGAGGTGCCATTGGACCCCCTCGCACGCGAGATGCGCGGGGTCCAAGAGCTTTGCGGCGTTCGAGGGCCGTGCGCCAAAGGCGGCGCCGAGCACGGTGGCGATCGCGAGACCGTCCTCAGCGCGACACGTCCTCAGAGCAAGTCCCCGTGGTTCATGACGCGCGAAGTCCAGGGGGGTGAGTGAAGTCGCCATCAAGAGCGCCTCGTCCTCCGCGAAGAGCCCCATATCTCCCAGTGCTTCATCAACTTCGTCAGGCACACTCGGCCGGAGCCGTGCGCACCACGACACCCCGCTTGCTGCAAGGTCCACCGCGAGCGCAGTGGCATCCTTGGGGGTAGCTGTCGCGCCGAGACCGTATATACCGTTGCCCCTTCGGCAAACTCGGTTGGCGATGGCGTAAGGCAAATAGCCACACGTCACCACCGAGTTCTGAACCGAAGTATCTCCTAGACACCGACCAGAGTCGGTGCTTCGGTTGACGCTTCTGCGGGGTGTGCCGGCTCGTCGGTGTTCTGACGACCCGGTCTGACCTCCCCTCCACGTCCAGCCACGGAGCGTGTCCCCGCGGGGGTGGGCTTGCTGGGCCACCCGGCCAGGTTGGTCGCGGCGTTGAGGTCGCGATCCATCACGAGGCCGCAGGCCTCGCAGTGATACTCCCGCTCGTCGAGGCCCAGCTTGGCTTTCACCGAGCCACAACGAGAACAGCGTTTTGATGAGGGGAAGAAGGTATCGGCCTTCACCAGGGTCGAGCCGTACCACTTCGTCTTGTAGTCGAGCTGGCGCACGAACTCACCCCAACTGGCGTCGACGATGTGCCTAGCCAGTGCGTGGTTCTTCAACATGCCCGTCACGTTGAGGTCCTCGACGACGATCAGGTCGTAGTTCTTCGCGAGCATGGTCGTGGTCTCGTGGATGAGGTTGCGGCGCTGGTTGGCGACCTGGCCGTGGATCTTCTGCACCCGGCTGTTCGCCCGTTTCCACCGCTTCGACGGGGCGACGCCCTTCTTCGGTCTCTGGCGCCGTGACGCCACGCGCTGGGCCCGGGCGAGTCGTTCCTGGGCGACGACGAGATGGCGCGGGTTGGCGACCGCGAGCACCGGATCGCCATCAGGGGTCGCCCCGGTGTAGAGGGCGGTGATTCCGACGTCGATGCCGATAACCCGCTCGGGCGACCTCGTCGGTGGCAGCTGGCGCTCGACCTCGATCGAAAACGATACCCACCACCGACCCCCGCGTTCGGAGATGGTCGCGGCGAGGATCCGCCCGGTGCCGCGCTCTAGGTGCCGGTAGAGCTTGCGCGTCGACTCGTAGGTCTTCACCTCGCCCACGCGACTTACGCGCACGTGGTGGGAATCGACGAGACGCACGGCCGTGCCGGCGAGGGTGCTCGAGTGGTTGGTCCGTCGCGACCGCGGGGTCGGAAACCGGGTGGTGCCCTTCTTCCAGTTGGTGAAAGCCCGCGCCAGGTGCACGTGGGCGTAGTTGTAGGTGGACGAGGCGTTGGCGCCCCACCACGGGGCCAGCTCGTCGCGCTTCGCGTACCAGAGCCGCTGGAGATCGAGCTGAGAGGTGCCGAGGTAGTCCGCCGTCGCGACCTCTTCTCCGGCCTCCTTGCGGGCGCGGTTCTCGTCCCAGTTCTCCTTCACCAGTGACAACAGGGCGTTGTAGGCGAACCGCGCGCCCCCGACGTGACTGCGCAGTTGCGCGACCTGCTCGGGGGTGGGGTCGATCGCGTAGCGGTAGGCCTGGTGGATCTTCGCTGAGAGGGACCCGGACACACCCCCAGTGTCGGCTCAGGGTGTGACATTTGCCTTACGCCACCGCCAATCGAGTTTGCCGAAGAGGTACCGTTGTATGGACGCCCCGGAAGCGTGGTCATCAGTGCGAGCAAACCCGGCCGTGCGTCGCGCCAGGCACCGGTTCGGCCGCGTGCGACACCCTCGCAAGCCGCGAGCATTCCCGTCGCCGCTTCGTCCGCGTTCGGCGCTTGAGTCCGCATGCGTTCGAGGATAACTGGCCAGGTTCCTCAAGGTCGGTGCGCTAACTGAGATCTGCGTTCGAACAAGCCACATTCTCTTTTGGAGCGATCAGACATGACAAAACAGAATCGATCAGGATTGACGTTGCAATATTCCCAACGATTCGTGGACCTTGCGGGAGACAATAAGAACCGCGCATCAATCGTGGCCCATGCCGCCAAATCAGGTTCTGTGATCGCGGCA
>DAIEHI010000061.1 GCA_027355725.1 Acidimicrobiaceae bacterium | reverse complement strand
GCACCGATGTTGAAGCTCGCGCCAGGCACGAACAGCGACTCACCCGATGGGTAGTAGTCAGGGGCGTAGATCCAGCCCGCACCCCAGAGGCAGATGCTCCAGTTCGCAGAGTTGGAGACGCAGTCGCTCACGACGCTGTTGAAGGGCAGCGGGACGGTCTTGGTCGCAATGCCCAAGGTCTTCCACTCAGCCGCCTCGGTGTTCACCTGAAGGGCCAGGGCGGGAACGCCACTGCCGTACTCGAGGGTGATCGACAATTTCGCGCCCTTGGTAATCCCCGCACCACACTGGTTGGCGCCGGTACCTGGCTTGGCACACGTTGCCTGACCAGCGGTCACGACCCATCCGTGGCTCTTGAGGAGTCCAGCGGCCTTAGTCGGGTTGTACGGGTAGGGGTTCTTCGTCGATGCGCCGCCCGAAATCGACTTTGGCGTCACCGGCGGGAGCGGATTGATCTGCTCATAACCGTAGCCCTTGTAGATCTTGTTGATCATGCTCTTCTGGTCAACCGTCATCTGAATCGCTTGGCGGATGTAGAGCTGATTAAGGAAGACCGACTCGGGGTTCTTCTTATTGAAGTTGTACGCCGCGTAGTCAATTGACCACGGTGCACCGACTTCGAGGTTGTAGTTCGACGCGATGGCTGGCCAGTTGGCGCCGGGCTTGTCCGGCGTACCATTTTGGGTCAGCACCGAGTTGTCGACGTAACCAATGTCGATCGTGCCGGCGCGCAGTGCGTTCTGCTCAGGAGTGGTTGACGCGAACGCCAGTTCCTTCACGTACTTGACTTGAGCCTTCTGGGGACCGGAGTACTTCGCATTAGGCACGAAGGTCGCGTTGCCGAGGTTGTCGAAGGCCGACAACTTCCACGGTCCACTGATGGCGGACTGCCACATCGGACTCGTGTAGGTGTTGGTCTTACCCGACTGAGCGGTCAGGTACTTGAGCACTGCCTTGCAAGCTGCGTCGGTCGATGCGGCACCGTACTTACCAGTTGCGCACGTCGAGGGCTTGCCAGGTGCGGTGACGTCCCATGAGTCAGCCATCGGGTACAACTCCGAGAGGTAGTTGTACAAGATCCAGTTCGGGTTCACTGCGGTCTTGAACTTGATGGTGACCGTGTTACCAGAACCAGACGCCGTCGTGACCTGGTCGGGGATACCGTAGCCAGCGTTGTAGCCGCAGTACCCGGTCGGGTCGGCCTTGTACATGTTCAAGAAGAACATCACTGACTGGGCGTTGATGGTCTGACCGTCAGCGAACTTCCAGCCCTTCATCTTGATGGTGATGGTCTTGTTGCCGTTACTCATCACGGGCATGTTCGCTACCGAGAGCTTTGGCACGACTGCGGCTGACGCGCCGAGACCGAACCAATAGACCGGTCGATACATCTCGTTAATGAACGCATTGATGTTGCTTACTGAAAAGTAGGTGCAGGACATGTAGGGGAATATCCAATTGGGGCTGGCACCCGGACCCTCAGCAAAGGTGATTGTGTTCTTCGCGTTACTGGCACTCGCGGCGCCACTAACGGTCGGAGCCACGAGACCCAGTGACAACGAGCCGGCTACTGCGCCGATCGTCACCATGAGCCTCAACTTATTCTTTAATCGCATATTGATATTGCCTCCCTGAACCACCTGAATGGTTACCTTCAAATTGCCCACCCCAAAAAGTGGATTAGTGGCAACTGTATCGGGGCCTATCAGGCGCGACAAGTTATAAGGACAAAGACAGAGGCATTCAAAAGGCGGCTAAGAATGTCGACTTTTCCCGAAAATTGATCAGGCCCCAAACGATTTAATGCGTGAGCGCTTCAGAAATAATAGCCTCTGATGAGGGATTATCAAATTTAAACGAGGATTCTTCGAGATATTTTGGCCTCACGCGCTGACTTGCCAGCACAGCCTCAGTCGCGAGCTCGTCGCCGAGTGCGATTTGCAAGGCAAATGCCGGAACCCGCAAGAAAGCTGGGCGATGTATTTCATTTGCGAGAATTTTCGTGAATTCCCGATTCTGTACTGGTTGCGGTGCCACAAGATTCACTGGACCCGTCAAGTGGTGATCGAGCACCCACAAGATGGCCCGGACCTCGTCACGCAGGGAAATTGGACTCAACCACTGAGAGCCGTTTGACAATGGGCCGCCTAGTCCCATTCGAAAGAGCGGTAGCTGTTTTCGAAGAGCTCCGCCGTGGCGGCTCATGACGATTCCCGTGCGAAGGAGGGCAAGTCCCGTGCCGGTGCTTTCGATTGACTGGGCCGAGCGTTCCCACTCGACGCACACGTCAGCAAGGAAACCATCTCCGCGGCTGGATGACTCGTCGAGCGTCTGGTCACCGCGCGAACCATAAAAGCCGATTGCTGAGCCACTGGCGAGGAACGTGGCGCCTCCGGACATTGAGCCAAGTGCGCTCACCAACAACGAGGTCGAATCAATTCGCGAGCGCAATATCTCGTTCTTACGCTCGCGACTCCAACGCTTGTCGGCAATGCCCGCGCCGGCAAGATGGACAACCCCATCGAACCCACCGGCGAGGCGGAGATCACCCTCGTCGACGAGTCCGCGAGGGGGGTCCCAGCGAACTACGGGGCCTGTGACACTCGAGCCACCCGGACGGACGAATGTGGTGACGTCATCGCCTCGCTCAACGAGTGCGGTGATGAGAGCTCGACCGATGAACCCGGACGCCCCAGTCACACCGATTCGCATGTTGACTCCCACGTCTCGTCGATCACGGCTAGCAGTTGATCAGGACTCGAGAGATGTGCGCCGTGATTGGCGTGAGCGAGCTCACGAACCTGAATGAGCGGATTGGCACTGCGCAGTCGATCGCCGAGCTCTCGGTAGTAGGCCGCAATGACACCATCGCCGTGAAGATAGAGGGTCGGCGTCTTAAGGTCAGCAAGGTCACAGGCGACGGTGCCACTTCGCAGGGTGGTCAAGTCGCTCAAGAGTGCGGGACCGTCGAGGCGTCGCGATTCCTTCTCTCGCTCGCTCAGTCGTTCCCAGGCACTGTTGGAGACCATCCGACGAAAGAAGACTTCCGCCTCGTGTTCTGGGTCACTGGTCAGGAGGGGGCGTGAGGATTCACGTTCTAAGACCCAAGGAAGGGGCGACTCATACGCAATCACCAATTGTGCGCTGGATGGCGAGGCAATGGCTGCGCATAGGGCAATGAGACCTCCAAAACTGTGACCGAAAAAGATGACGGGTCCGCGAGCCACCTCGCGTTCAGCGAGCGCGAGGAGATCGTCAACGTGATCCTGGAGCGTGAGTGGGCCGAGTGATCGAGAACCCTGGTAGCCCCTGCGGTCGTATGCTACGAAATTGAAGGAGTCGCTTCTTCGAGCGAGCCGGGCGAAGGAACCGCCACGATCGAGGCCACCGTGGACACAGATCACGGTGGCGATCGCATCATCGATTCGACGTTCAGCCAGCGCCAGGCCCGGTACGGGCGATTCAGTGACTGCGTGCAACCCTCGAGGGTGGTGCGGACCAGAACTCATACTCGAAACTTATCGGTTCAAAACTCGTGATCGTCCTTACTATGAGATGCTTCGCGCCCCTAGGCTAGAAGGCGTGACTACGCCCCCAGACCTTTCTTCAAGTCGCGCACACAAGGGCTCGTTTGGACCCAATGCGTGGCTCGTTGATGACATGTACGACCGGTTCCTCGCTGACCCAGATTCAGTGTCGGAGAGCTGGAAGGAATTTTTCGCCGATTATCAGCGTTCGACGGTGCCGAGCGTCGCGACGCTCGCCGCTCCCGCGGTGTCCGCGAAACCGGCGGTTGCGATCGACGAGGAGGCGACGCCACTACGTGGCGCGGCGGCTCGAATCGTGACGAATATGAACGCGAGTCTTGCGGTCCCCACCGCGACGAGTGTGCGTACGGTCTCAGCGCGCCTGCTTGAAATCAATCGAGCGGCACTCAATGAGTCTCTGGCACGATCGAGCGGCGCGAAGGTGTCGTTCACACACTTCATCGCGTTCGCAATCGTGAAGGGGCTCCAGGAGATCCCTTCGATGAATGCGACTTTCGTCGAGGCGGTCGACAAGAAGGGCACCCCGGGTGTTCGTCATCACGAACACGTCGGACTCGGTCTCGCGGTTGATGTCCAGCGCCCTGATGGAACGCGCAACTTGCTCGTGCCCGTTATTGGCGGAGCCGACACCATGGACTTTCGCGAATTCCTCCTCGCCTATGAGACCCTCGTTCGAAAAGTGCACAGTGGCACCTTTGGTGCTGATGACTTCGTCGGCGCCACGGTCTCTTTGACCAATCCGGGCACGCTCGGCACCGTGCAGTCGGTGCCGCGCCTCATGCCCGGCCAGGGTGCGATCTTTGGCGTCGGGGCACTCGCGTGGCCCGCGGGCTTTGAAGCAGCCGATCCTCGTGCGTTAGCCGAGCTCGGTGTTGGCAAGGTGATGACGCTCACCTCCACGTACGATCACCGCATCATCCAAGGAGCCGAGTCGGGATTGTTTCTCAAGTACGTCGCCGAGTCACTCATGGGCGGTCACGGTTTCTATGAGGGAATTTTCGCCTCGTTGGGCGTCCCCTACGAGCCCTCCAAGTGGTCCTCGGACCACAATCCGGTTGCGGGTGAAGGTGACGCGGAACGTATCTTGAAACAGATCCGTGTTCAAGAACTGATCAATATGTATCGGATGCGCGGTCACCTCAATGCCCACCTCGACCCCTTGAGCAGTGAACCGCCGCCGCTTCATTCGGAGTTGGACCTTGCGACCTATGGGCTCACCATCTGGGATCTCCAGAGGTCGTTCGTCGTCAACGGTCTGGCGGGACACCGAGAGGCAACCCTCGAACAGGTCCTCGCAATCCTGCGTGATGCGTATTGTCGCACGATCGGTATCGAGTATGGACACATCATGGACCCCGCCCAGAAGCGTTGGATCCAGGATCGCATAGAGGGCGTAAAGCTCACCATGACCAAAGAGGAGCAGCATCGAGTGCTCGAGGCGCTGAATGAAGCCGAGGTCTTTGAGCGCTTCTTGCACTCGCGTTATGTCGGTCAGAAGCGATTTGGACTCGAGGGCGGAGAGTCCACCATCGTTGCGCTGCAGACAATTCTCGACGTGGCCGCCGACCAGGGCGTGCGCGAGGCCGTGATCGGTATGGCCCACCGTGGTCGACTCAACGTGCTCGCGAACGTGGTGGGTAAGTCCTACAGCGACATCTTCTCTGAGTTCGAGGGCAACTTGGACCCTGAAAGCGTCCAGGGCAGTGGTGACGTGAAGTATCACAAGGGTTCCCACGGCGTTTTCAAGAACCCTCGTGGTGCCACGATCGAGGTCTCGATGGCCTCGAATCCTTCGCATCTTGAGGCGGTCAGCCCAGTCGTCGAGGGGATCGTGCGAGCCAAGCAGGACCTCGTGATTCGTCCGAGTGACGGTACGCAGTGGCCCCTCAAGGCCGATCACTTTCCGTACCTACCCATCCTCATCCACGGTGATGCGGCGTTCGCGGGCCAGGGAGTAGTCGCCGAGACCCTCAATCTCTCCCAGCTCTCGGGTTATCGGGTCGGTGGCGCGATTCATATCGTGATCAACAATCAAGTGGGGTTTACGACGGCTCCAGAGTCTGCGCGGTCGAGCTTTTATCCGACTGACGTCGCCAAGATGATCCAGGCCCCGATCTTTCACGTCAACGGCGACGACCCCGAGGCGTGCGCACGTGCGGCACGGCTCGCCTATGACTATCGCGCCACATTCCAAGGTGACGTGGTCATCGACATTGTCTGTTATCGACGACACGGACACAATGAAGGCGATGACCCGAGTTACACCCAGCCCCAGATGTACAAGATCATTGACCAGATGCGATCGGTGAGAAAGATCTACACCGAGACCCTGGTGCGTCGCGGCGACATCTCGATCGAGCAGGCTGAGGCCGAGTTGGACCAGTTCAATGCCCGCCTGCAGAGCGTGCTTGATGAGGTGCGCACCGTGCCGGTTCCGACCCTGGAGGGCGTACCACTGGCCGAAGTGCCCGTGGACGCACCCGCGCCGCCAACCGGCGTCGATCGAGCGACGCTGCTCGAGATTGCAGCCGCCACCGTGAGCGCCCCTGAAGGTTTCACCATCCATCCGAAATTGGAGCGTCAGTTCACCCAGCGAAAGGCAATGCTTGACGGTGGTGAGGTCGATTGGGCACTCGGTGAGGCGCTCGCGTTCGGAACCTTGGTGAAGGGCGGCTCGAATGTTCGCCTGATGGGCCAGGACTCTCGTCGAGGGACCTTCTCTCATCGCCACGCTGCACTGATCGATTACGAGAACGGTGCGCAGTACGTACCGCTGGCGAATCTCAGCTCCGAGGCGTTCTTCACGGTACGCGACTCCTTCTTGAGCGAGTACGCCGCGCTTGGATTCGAATACGGTTACTCGGTTGAAGCATCCAACACGCTCGTGGCGTGGGAAGCCCAGTTTGGTGACTTCGTCAATGGCGCAGAGATCATCATTGACAACTTCCTCGTGGCCGCAGAAGACAAATGGGGCCAGCACGCGAGCCTGGTGATGCTCTTGCCGCACGGCTACGAAGGACAGGGTCCTGAGCATTCAAGCGGTCGTATCGAACGTTTCCTTTCGTTGTGCGCTCGAAACAACATCCGAGTCGCCCAACCAACGACGTCGGCCCAGTACTTTCACTTGCTTCGTAGTCAGGTGCTTCGCGAACACATCACGCCGCTCATCATCTTCACGCCCAAGTCAATGCTGCGCGCGGTCCAAACGCGATCACCGCTGTCGGATTTCGAGCAAGGTTCGTTCCAAACGGTGCTCGACGATCCGGCTGCTGACGCGTCAATGGTCACGCGAGTGATCCTCGCCTCGGGCAAGATTGCTCACGAGGCCATCGCGCATCGAGACGAGACCAAGACCGGATCAGTCGCGGTCGTGCGTGTCGAGCAAATCTATCCATGGCCATCGGGTGAGATCGAGCGTGTCCTTGGTCGCTACTCGAATTTGAACGAGGTGGTCTGGCTGCAAGAAGAGCCTGAGAACATGGGGGCGTGGCCGTTCGTGCATCTGCAAATGCACGATCAGTTCCGTGGGACCAACGTGCGCCACGTGGCGCGAGCCGAATCCGCCAGTCCAGCGACTGGAAGCGGTCTGGTGCACGCCGCTGAGCAGTCTGATCTCCTGCGTCGGGCCATCGGATGAGTTCAAGCAAAGCGCTACGACTTCGCGTGGTCGTTGACGGCTCGAATCTCGCGACCGAGGGACGTACCATCCCGAGCCTCGTCCAATTGGACGAGGCGGTGCGGTCATTTCTCGAGGAGAATCCGCACGCCGAGGTGATCGTTGTTGTCGACGCGAGTTTCGAGCACCGTGTGGCCACCGGGGAGCGTTCGCGGTTCAAAGAAGCTGAACTGGCGGGCGAGATCGTGACGCCACCCGCGGGAGCGATAGGGCGTGGCGACGCCTTCATCTTGAAGATTGCCCAGCGCATCAATGCCGTGGTGCTGAGCAACGATTCGTTTCAAGAATTCCACGATGAGTACCCATGGCTCTTTGATCCTGATCGGCTGATCGGTGGCAAGCCGGTGAAGGGCGTCGGCTGGGTCTTTACGCCTCGAATTCCCGTTCGTGGCGTGAAGGCGGTTCGAGCGGTGAAGAAGTTGACGGTCACGCTGCCTGACGGCGCTAAGCCGACCATCGGCACCACGTTGACCCCAGTCAAAGCCACTAAGGCCGCCGCGAAGAAGGTGCTGAAGAGCGCAAAGCCCGTCGCGAAGACCTCGAAGAAAGCGGCCAGGGTCGTAGAGAGCGCGGGCAAACTCGTTGACGCACCCTCAAAGAAGGTGGCAAAGAAGTCTCCGGCGAAGAAACCGGTCGCCGTGAAGGCGACCGCGAGCACTACGAAGAAAGCAATGAAGAATGTGCCGGTCGTCGCTGAGAGTGCGCTCATTGCACCAGCTCCAGCATTACGGCGTGGTCGCCAGCCGGTGAACCCTGAGACTGAGTTCGACCAGTTCAAGAGTTCGAGCAAGATCGGGGCCAAACTCGAGGGTGAGGTCACGGCATTCACATCCCACGGAGCAGTCATCAAGGTGAGCCTCAAGAACGGCAACCAAGTCGAGTGCTACGCACCGACCACCTCGCTTGGGGACCCCGCACCCGCGCGCGCCCGTGATGTATTGAAGCGTGGCGATGTTCGAACCTTTCGTCTGGTCACGGTTGACAGTGATCGACGAATAGCGGAATTGGCCCTGGTATGAGCGATCTCTCGATGGAGCCCGCGCACTGGTTACCGCACCGCCCGCCTTTCTTGTTGCTCGACACCATGGTGAGTATCGAGCCTGGCATTCGAGCGAGCGGGCTGTGGACGCTTCGAGGTGACGAGTGGTTCTTCCCGGGCCACTTCCCGGGCCGTCCGACGACTCCCGGTGTGCTCTTACTTGAGTCGTTGGCCCAGTGCGGTGGCGTCGCGGTGTTGGCTGACGAGCGCTATCGCGGACGGCTGCCCCTGTTCGGCGGTGTCGAGCGCGCTCGGTTCCGCCGTCAGGTCGTCCCGGGTGACACGGTGACCCTGCACTGCGAGATGACCCGACTCTCGGCGCGAGCCGGCAAGGGTCACGGTATCGCGTCCGTCGGCGGCGAGGTGGCCGCTGAAGCGGATCTGCTCTTCGTCCTCGCCGACCTGACGTGAAGATTGCCACCTGGAACGTCAACTCGGTCGCGGCCCGGTTGGCCCGACTCACCTCGTGGCTCGCTGACGCACAGCCCGACGTGGTCTTAATCCAAGAGACAAAGTCCACTGATGACCGGTTTCCCGTGGCGGCGATCGCGGACGCGGGCTACGAGGTCGCCCACTACGGCCAGGGGCAATGGAACGGCGTGGCCATCCGCTCGAGGGTGGGCGTGACCGATGTGCAGCGGGGATTCGGCGACCAAGACCCCGAAGCGCGCATCATCGGTGCGACCTGTGGCGGGGTCCGGGTCTATTCCTGCTACGTCCCCAACGGGCGCTCGCTCGAAGATCCCCACTACCGCTACAAGCTCGATTGGCTCGGTCGCTTGGGCGAGCTCGCGTCAACGCGCCCCGTCGGCCCGTTCGTCCTCGGCGGTGACTTCAACGTGGCACCGTCGGACCTCGACTGTTGGGACCCGCCGAGTTTCCTTGGCGCGACGCACGTGAGCGAACCCGAACGCGCGGCCATTCGCGCAATCGAGTCGACGGGCCTCATTGACCTCATCCGGGTGCTCCACCCCGACGAGCCGGCGTATTCCTGGTGGGACTACCGCGGTGGCGCCTTCCACCAGAATCACGGTCTGCGCATCGACCTGTTGCTCGTCGACGAGACCTTGGGACGACGAGCGACGGCGGGGTACGTCGACCGTGAGGCTCGCAAGGGTGTTAAGCCGTCCGACCACGCACCCGTCATCGCCGAGTTCGACCTCGAGTCAGAAGGCTGAGGCTAGCGGAACCTCGATGAACGACGGCCCCGGGGTGGCGAACGATCGGCGAAGCGCGTCGACGAGTTCGTCGGCGGTCGTCACCGCTGTCCCAGGGACGCCCAGCGCGCGTGCGACGCCGCAGAGGTCGATGGCGGGGTCGTCGAGCGAGAGAAGGCGCTCGCTCGCTTCTCCAACTCCGCTGGCGCCCACCCGTTGGCGTTCAAAGTCGAGGATGGCGTAACGACGGTTCGACAGGGCGACGACCGTGACGTCGAGTCCCTCGCGGGCCATCGTCCACAATGCCTGGGGGGTGTACATCATCGAGCCGTCCGACTCGAGTGCGATCACGCGCGTGCCGGTGCCGATGGCCGCGCCGACCGCGACGGGTAGGCCGAACCCGATCGAGCCACCAGTCAAGGTTAAGAGTCGATGGGGCGCCGCGAAGGTGGTGGCGCCGTAGAGGTGGATGCCACTCGTGTTGGATTCGTCGCTGATGACCGCACCCTCGGGCAACGTGGCGGCGATGGCGGCGGCGAAACTCTGGGCGTTCAATGCGCCACTCGGTGGTTCGGGCGCTCGACCCGCGGGCACGCGCACGCGTGGCGCGTCAAGCTGGTCCACGAGCATCGCGAGCGCTGTGCTGACGTCGCTGCCGGGTGGCGCGAGCGCGATGACCTCGCAATCGGCCGCAACAAGCCGACTGGGTACGTCGGGGTAGGCGAAGAACCCGACTGGCTCACTCGCGCCGACGAGGACGAGCGTCTCGATCTCAGCGAGTTGACCGACGGCGAACTCACTCAGGTAGATCAGCCGCTCGGGCTGGAAGACCCCCGCACCGCGGTCCATCGACGTGGGAAATGTCTCGACCATCACCGTCGCACCGCTAGCCGCGCCGATTCGGTTGGCGAGCTCCATGGCCGCGCCCGTAGTGGCGGCTCCCCCGAGGAAGATGGCCGCACGCGTCGTGCGCAGTCTCGTCACCACGTGATCGAGGAGACCCTCGTCGAGCGGGACCGCCGCGC
>DAIEHI010000060.1 GCA_027355725.1 Acidimicrobiaceae bacterium | reverse complement strand
TGAGAGCAACTCGAAATCCTCGAGATTGAAGATTGACTACGACCTCGCGAAGATTGACTTTGCTAAAGAAAGGAAGCGCCTCAGAGCAAGTTCTGCCATTCCAACGTTCAATGATGGCATAGACAACCTGAAAGTCGGATGCAACGAAACTTGCGCCTCCGAAATGGTCAAAGCCAGTACGGCCTTTCGGGAATCTCAATATCTTCTTGCTCACAGCCTTCCGAAACTCTTGACTCGATTGAAGCAACTCCGCCGAGACGAGCCCTTGAGTGATGTCCCCTCAAGTGGTGTAGAAATCCGACGGCCTTGCTGAGAAGCGGGCCATTGGGCAGCCTTCGGTGTGGAAGTTCAAATCACACATCAAGGAGAAACCCAATGACCCAGAACCAGTTTGACCTCAGTGAGCTCATGGAGGCAATCAAAGCCGGCGGTGATATCGACGTGCTTCGTCGCGGCGCCCAGATGCTCTACCAGGCCCTCATCGAAGCCGAACTCACCGAGCGCATTGGCGCGGAGCCTTTCGAGCGAAGTGCCGAACGCTCCAATCTGCGCAACGGACACCGCGACCGAACTCTTTCGACCAAGGCCGGGGACCTCGAACTCAAGATTCCCAAACTCCGTGAGGGATCATTCTTTCCATCGCTCTTGGAGCGACGCCGACGCATCGATCGAGCCCTCTTCGCCGTCGTCATGGAGGCCTACGTCCACGGGGTCTCCACTCGCAAGGTGGACGACCTCGTGACGGCTCTGGGAATCGATACCGGCATTTCGAAGTCCGAGGTGAGTCGGATCTGCGAGGACTTAGACGCCGAGATGGCCGCCTTTCGTTCCCGTGACCTTTCGGCAGTCGAGTTCCCCTACGTCTTCCTCGACGCCACTTACCTAAAGGGCCGCGTTGACCACCAAGTGGTCTCTCGGGCCGTGGTGGTGGCGACGGGGGTGTCCATGGACGGACGTCGCGAAGTGCTCGGGGTGAGCGTTGGCGACACTGAGGATGAAGTCTTCTGGAGCGATTTCTTGAGGAGTCTGCGCACTCGCGGGCTTCGTGGGGTGCGACTCGTGATCTCGGATCACCACCTGGGTTTGAAAAAGGCCATCTCAACGGTGATGGTGGGATCAGCGTGGCAACGCTGTCGAGTGCACTTCATGCGCAACGTGATCTCGCGCGTGACCCGCACCCAGGTGCCCATGGTGATCGCGGCCCTCCAGACGATCTTCGCTCAGCCCGACGCGGAGAGCGTCACGAGCCAGTTCGCACGCATCACCGACACGTTGAGTGGCCAATTCCCCGACATCGCCGACATGCTCAGCGGCGCCAGAGAGGACCTGCTCGCATTCGCGCACTTCCCCGAAGCGCACTGGCGAAAGATCTGGTCCACCAACCCACTCGAACGCCTGAATCGCGAGATCAAACGACGCAGCGACGTGGTCGGGGTTTTCCCTAACGACGAGGCGGTCAATCGTCTGGTGACCGCGGTGGTCCTCGAGATCCATGATGAGTGGCAAGTGGCCGAGCGGCGCTACTTGTCGGAGACGTCAATGGCTTTGCTGCGACGCACCGCAATTCTCACGGCTGCGCCTAGCGTGAAGAAGCGCCGCGCCAGTTAGAGGACCTAGCCTCGAGACGTGAACGAGGCTGTGCACAAACTGCGAGAAGTGCTCGACCAGGTTGTCGCCACGCGACCCGGGGTGCTCGACATCGTCGAGTTCGGTGACGACCTCATCATCACCGAGACGTTCGAGCCGACGTTCTCCTCGGCACAGGTCGAAGAGCTCGCCTTGCTGCAACACCACGACGATGACACCTGGACCCTGCACGTGCTGACACACGACGAGTGGGAGGTTTCCCTCGACCTGCCAAGTCATCAGCCCTTTGACGTCATACTCGCCGAACTACGCGACGACCCCAGCAACTATTTCTGGGGCTGAGCGCCGCTTATTGCGCGCCGCAATCGACGGGTCTACTGTTTCGATGAACCGACGGTTGCTTCTACACCACTCGGCGGGACGTGATC
>DAIEHI010000035.1 GCA_027355725.1 Acidimicrobiaceae bacterium | reverse complement strand
ACCTTGATGGCGAGTCGACGACCGATCTTCATCTGCGCCTCGTCAATGGCGGTGTCGGTGCCGGGTCGACCCGACGCCGCCCAGTAGCGAAGGGCGTCGGCCCCGTGAGCTTCGAGCAGCGGCATGGGGGTCACGACGTTGCCGACCGATTTGCTCATCTTCTTTCGATCGGGGTCGAGCACCCAGCCTGAGATGAGTGCGTTGGCAAATGGCAGGCTGTCGTGTTCGAAGTGACTGCGAACGACCGTTGAGAACAGCCAGGTGCGAATAATCTCGTGCGCCTGGGGGCGAAGGTCCATGGGAAAGACCCGCTCGAAAAGATCGGTGCCCCAGTGACCCGCGATCTGGGGCGAGAGTGAGCTCGTGGCCCACGTGTCCATCACGTCGGGGTCGCCCACGAAGCCGTTGGGTACGTTTCGCTGGGCCTCGACGTAACCCGGTGGGACGTCACTCGAGGGGTCGACGGGGAGCGAAGCCACGTCGGCGAAGATCGGTGCGTCGAACTCGATCTCACCTTGATCGTTGGTTGGATACCACACGGGAAACGGCACGCCGAAGAAGCGCTGGCGCGAGATGTTCCAGTCGACGTTTAGACCTTCGACCCACGACCTGTAGCGGTGTTTCATGAAGTCGGGGTGCCAATGCAGTTCCTCACCGCGGCGAAGCAACGCTTCACGGTGCGCAAGGGTCGCCACGAACCACTGCCTCGACGTGACGATCTCGAGGGGCCGCTCACCCTTCTCGTAGAACTTGACCGGGTGGGTGATGGGTCGAAGTTCGCCGATCAACTGACCGCTCTCGCGCAGTGCGTCAACGATCGTTGCGCGCACCTGGTTGACGGTCTTGCCCTCGAGGAGTGCATAGAAGGCGTTGGCCTTCTCGGGTTTGGTCGAGGGGAAGTCGGCGCTCGTGAAGTCGCACGCGAGAAAGCGTCCGTCGCGGCCAACGAGTGCCCGGGTGGGCAGTGAGAGCTCTCGCCACCAGGTGACGTCGGTCACGTCGCCAAAGGTGCAGATCATCGCAATACCCGATCCCTTTTCGGGGTCGGCGAGTTCGTGGGCGAGCACCGGGACTTCAACCTCGAAGAGCGGGGTGAGCACGTTGGTGCCAAAATACTCCTTGTAGCGCACGTCATCGGGATGCGCGACGAGCGCGACGCAACTTGGGATCAACTCGGGTCGGGTGGTCTCGATCTCGAGTGTGCCGCTACCGTCAGCTTTTGAGAAGGCGACCCGGTGATAGTTGGCTGGTCGTTCGCGGTCCTCGAGTTCGGCCTGGGATACCGCTGTTCGAAAGTCCACGTCCCACAGGGTCGGTGCGACCGTTGAATACACTTCGCCGCGGCGATGCATCTCGAGGAACCCGCGCTGGGAGACTGCTTGGGCGTGCGCGGAGATGGTCGAGTATTCAAGGCTCCAGTCAATGGAGATGCCCAAGTGTCGCCACAGGTTCTTGAAGACCTCTTCGTCGGCCCGGGTGAGGAAATGACACAATTCGACGAAGTTCTTTCGCGATATCGAGATTTTCTGGTCGCCGGGCTTCTCTGGCGGCTGGAAACCCGGGTTGTAGGCGAGTGAGGGGTCACAGCGAACCCCGAAGAAGTTCTCGACGCGACGCTCGGTCGGTAGGCCATTATCGTCCCAACCCATCGGGTAGAAGACCGACTTGCCGGTCATGCGCTGGTAGCGCGCTATGACGTCGGCGTGGGTATAGCTGAAGACGTGACCAATGTGGAGCGAGCCCGACACGGTCGGGGGTGGGGTGTCGATCGAAAAGACCTCTTCGCGGGTTGCGTCACGGTCGAAATGGTAGGTGCCCTCGTCGTCCCAGCGGTCGATCCACAGGCCCTCCAGCCCGTCGATGGACGGCTTCTCGGGTAACTCGTGGATCGTCGGGCGAAGGATGTCGGACATGGTCGGCCTAGTTTAGAACACGCTCCAAATTGGTGAAATCGGACCCAATTACGCTGCTTGGGGCCGTGGCGAGAAGGTCAAGCAGCATCTCGCGTGGTCATTACTCAGGTTCTCTCGTGTTCGCTCTTTTCAATGTGAACTGAGCGAGTGAGTCAAAGCCACCACGACGTCGTTGCACCACGCATTCGTGTCATGAAGCATCGAGGTGACTCAGCGAAAATGCTGCAACGCCGACGTCTCGATACGACGTGCACCCAAGAGTGAATGACGTTATACCGGCAGTTGCAAATATCTACTCACGCGTTACATTTATCTACACGCCGCGTAGTAAGAATGTCCAAATTTTCACAGTGATTTCTTCGTCAACTGTCACCATTTCGTAATGAAAAAACGACTTCGCTCGGATACGGTTTTATGAAGTTTGAAGCAACAGATGAAAGAGGAATGTATGCGCCAGCCCATTGCAGGTCGACGAAGGATGACCCGAAAGATCGGACATCTCGCTGCGTGGACATCGGCAGTCGCCGCTTCAACGGTTGTTGGCGTAGCGGGTGCCTCGGTACTCACCAACTCGACGTCAACAACGACGACGAGTACGACGACTGCGCCGACGACGACGACAACGGCTGCGCCCGCGCCGACGACGACGACAACGGTTGCGCCCGCGCCGACGACGACAACGACAGCTGCACCGACCACCACGACGACGGCACCGGTGACGGTCTCGACGACCGCGCCAGTGACCGTCACGACCTCGCCATCAGGAACGATCAAGTCAGGTGACGACGGCACCGAGAACGATGACGCGGGCAGCATCTCCTCGAGCGGGGGAGAGGGCAATGGTCACGGCCTGTCGGTGACTGGTTCGCTGGGCAGCCCCGGTCAGAGCGGCTTCGGTTTGTCCCACGGCGGCGACGACTGATCGGACATGACCCGGTCGCACGACGCGTGTGGCGGCACTGACCAGTGGTGATGCGACGATAGGCATGTTGAGCAGACGCTGCGCTGCTGAGTCCTCTCAGTCGTTCGAGAACCTCATGGACTGACTTGCGTACATGGAGCCGCCGGGGTCGACGAAGAAGCCTTCGTAATCAGCGAGACCTTCGATGACGTAGAGTACCTCGGCACCACCGACGACGAGCGCCGTCGCGAGTATGTCGCAGAGCACCAGCGAGTCGCCTACGACCGTCGCCGCCACACCCGCGAGCGGGCCAGCGAAAGGATGCACGAGGTGCGCGCCGCGCTCGTAGACGCCCGAAGTCGCTACCGCACCCGTGACGGTGACGACGCCGCACATCGCGTCAGGCTCGAAGGGGTGGCGGATGCCCACCTCGTAGGACCGTCCGGGCAGTACGCAGATGTCACCACCCGCGTTCACGAGTGCTCCCGCGACGCCTGCTCGCGCTAGGTGATCGAGCGCACGCTCAGCGGCCCATCCCTTCACGAGACCGGTTGGGTCGAACCCACCGGGAAGCGCCCACGCGTCAAAGAGGCCGTGGGTGACGTCGTAGGCGCCGGCGCATAGTTCAATGACCTCATCCATGAGTGATGACGGCGTGGAGATGAGCCCGTCTCGCCATCTCGACAACTCGCTGTCGGGCTTCCACAGACTGAAGCGATCGTCGAGTTCATGCAACTCTCGACACGCGTGTCCGATCGCGGTTTCGACCTGATATTCGTCGAGTGGGCCTGGATCGATGAGGAACGACACGACCGTTCCCATCACCTCCTCGGCCCGCGAGATCATTTGAAGTGCAGTTTGTCGAGTGCGCTCTGGATGGAATAGGCGTAGGCCTCACTGGTGTAGGTCGCGCCGGTGAGCGAGTTGATCCTCGTGCCCTGGGCCTGGAGTACCTCGGTTTTGAGGATCGGCAGCGCCTGTTGGGCGAGTTGCTGGGAGTAGGACTCGGCAGTTCGAAGTGAGGCGATCTGGAGTCCGACGATGCGGGTGCCGACCACGGTCACTTTCACCGCCATCTCGCCGTAACCGTAGTACTCGTGCTTACCAACCGCAGTACGCGTCGCCGTACTCGACACCGGCGCACTGGTTGTCGTGGTCGTGGGAGCGCTCGTCGCGGGTGGGCTCGAGACGCTCGCCGCCGTGGTGGAAGGCGAGGTCGCGGATGTCGTAGGCGTGGGCGGGGCCGTTGTCGTAGTCGGACCACTCGCGAGTGGAGATGATGAAGACGTGAGCGGTCCGTGCAGGGCGAGCACACCGACGAAACCGACGGTCGTCGCGCTCAAGATGGTGATGGGTCGTTTCATAGTTCTCCCATTAGATGGCGTACGCCTCTTGGTGGATGGCACCTGGTGCAACGCCGGCGCGGTGAGCGAAGGCGACGGCACTCGCGACGAAGCCCTCGGAGCCGCTTATGAAGACGTCGCGCTGGGTGATGTCGGGCACGAGCTGTTTGATCGCGTCGAGGGATACTTCGTTTCGGTGGCCGATGAGCTTGTGCAGTTCGCCCTTCTTATGGCGAACGAGCTCTTCGATCTCACTGATCAAGATCAGGTCCTGCTCGCGAGAAACGCGAAGCACCACGACGGGTCGTGATTTCGCGGGCAAGTCTTCGAGGAGCGCACGCGCCGCGGTCACGCCAACGCCGCCGGCGATGAGCAGCGCGTGGCTACGCCTCGCCGCGAACGCGGTGAAAGATCCGTAAGGGCCCTCGACCGCGACTGAAGTGCCGACCTTCACGGCGGCGAGCGCACGGGTGAAGTCACCGGCGTCTTGGACGGTGAGGCGTATGAAGGGGGGCTTGGGCAGGGCCGAGACCGTGAAGGGGTGCGCTTGCCACCACATTGACGGGGTGAGGAAGCGCCATTCGAAGAACTGGCCACCGGCGATCGCGAGGTGCTCGAGGTTCTTGCCCTTCAAGATGATCGACACCACGCCGGGACCCTCGCTGCGTACTTCTGCGACCTTCAGTGCGTGACGTCGCGTGCGATAGATCGGCACACCGACGCGGTAGACGAGCACGAGTGCGGCCGCTACCAGCCACGCCGCCGTCCAGGTGAGCTGGGTGAGGGGGTGGCCCACGAAGGATGGTCCGAGGGCGACCTCGTGGGCGAAGGACAAGATGAGCGCCACGTACATGAACAGGTGGACGATCCACCAGTTCTCACGAGACAGTCGCGTCCTGATCTGTCGAATCGAGATGAGACCGATCAGCATCATGATGCCCAGTGCCACGGTGGCGGTGATCATGTTGGGAAACGTGTTCACGATCGTGCCGAGTTCGCTCATCACGCCGGTCTTGGCGGCCTGGGCGTAGGCGAAGGTGAGCAGGACCGCGTGGGCGCCGATCAAGATGAGTGGCCACGGTGCGAGACGTCGGTGCCAGTGCATGACCCCGCCCTGGCCGAGCATGCGTTCGAGTGCGGGCATGCGGCTCGCGAGCACGACCATCAAGAGAGCGAGGTAGGTGCCGATGAGACCGGTGATCGATCCAAGGAACATCAAGGTACCGCCGGCCACGTGCAATTCGCTGCGTGTTCCATCGACCAAGGGGAGCCCGAGTATGAGGCCCATGCCCAGTCCGATGACGATGAGCACCAGGTAGAACGAGAGCCAACTGGGTCCTTGGGCTTTGGCCTGGACGCCAGCGCGCTGGGTTCGAGGGCCAGCAGCAGGCTTTCGCGGGTCGAAAGTGACAGAATCCAACGGGGTCTCCAATAGATGGTGCTGCGCACGGGGTACGAGGTGAGGTTATCGAGCGAATTCGGGCACATGAACGAAACTTCGTGACTTCTTAGTCAGTTCTCATAATGGATTGCTCGCCTGGCGACACATGGCGCCAGGCGGCGCTTCACGATCGGACACGAACGTCCACGGGCGCTCGCTCGAGCTCGAATGGGTGGCGGGTCGCTTGAATCCAGCATTCGGGGCCAGTTTGGGCCTCGAACCCATTGTGGTGGCCTAGTTTGGGTGCAATGATCCGACTCTACGACACTGCGCACGCCGAGATTCGAGCGCTCGGACTTCGAGAACCCGGACATCTATCAATGTACGTGTGTGGCCCCACGGTCTACGATCTTCCCCACCTTGGACACGGGCGCTACACGCTGGTGTGGGACGTGGCGCGACGTTGGTTCAGCTTTCGAGGGCTCGAAGTGCGCTTTGTCTCCAATATCACTGACATTGACGACAACATCATCAAGCGGGCCCAGCGCGACGGGCTCAGTGAGCCAGAGGTCGCCGCCACCTACGAAGCCGAGTGGTGGCGCGCCATGGACCTGCTCGGGGTCGCTCGACCGAGTGAGACACCTCACGCCACCCAGTGGGTGGGTGAGATGGTGGACCTCATCACCTCATTTCTCGATTCCGACACTGGCTACGTGACGAGCGACGGTGTGTACTTCGACGTGAGCCGGGTGCCTGACTACGGTCTGCTCGCTGGTCAGCCACTCGAATCACTTCGAGCGGGCGCGCGCATCGAGGCGAGCGACGAGAAGCGCTCACCGCTCGACTTCGCACTCTGGAAGTTCGCCAAGGAAGGTGAGCCGTCGTGGCCCGCACCCTTTGGCGCGGGGCGACCTGGATGGCACACCGAGTGCGTCGTGATGTCGCTTGGTCTGCTCGGTGATGGATTCGATCTGCACACGGGGGGTTTCGACCTCAAGTTCCCTCACCACGAGAACGAACGCGCTCAGGCCATCGCCGCCGGGCGAGACTTCGCGCACCACTGGGATCACAGCGGTTGGGTGATGGTGGGCCTTGAGAAGATGAGTAAGTCGCTCGGGAACTTCACGTCGCTCACGCACCTCCTTGAGACAACCGACGCACGTGCGTATCGGCTCCTCGTCATCCGTTCTCACTACCGCTCGCCCATTGACGTGACGACCGCGACCATCGCTGACGCCGAACGGTCCCTCGAACGCCTCGACGCCCTGGCCCGTCGATTCGAACTGCCGGCGCTCGCGGGTGAGGTCATTGAAGTGGCGAGCTCGCACGCACTGGGTCCCAAGGGCCGGGCGCTGGTCGCCAAGATCGGGGCCATGCTCGACGAGGACCTCGACACCCCGAGTGCGGTGGCGGCGCTCTTCGAGGCGGTGAGTCTGACCAATCAACTCGCTGACCAGGGAGAAGATGAAATCGCCTGGGACCTGGCCGTTGGCATCAACGTGCTGTTCGCGGCCCTCGGTCTGACGTTACTGGGAAGTACTGATCACGTGGACGAAGAGTCAAGTCAACTCGTGCGGGCTCGTGATGAGGCGAGGGCCGCGAAAGACTGGGCGCGCGCTGACGAGCTTCGTGGCCAATTGATGGCGCTCGGCTGGGTGGTCGAGGACTCGGCCTCGGGCACGCTGATACGGCGGGGCTAAAAAATTGTTGGTCACGGGCACTTTTACCCTGTAGCGTGTTGAATTGAGGTTGCCGTTGTGGTTCCCTCCGGGTTCGACGCACGTCGGATCCAAAGAAACAAGGAGGCCCACAGTGGCTGTAGGAACCGTTAAGTGGTTCAATGACGAGAA
>DAIEHI010000006.1 GCA_027355725.1 Acidimicrobiaceae bacterium | reverse complement strand
CGAAGCGGTCTCGTGAGTAGCGCACTCGGCTGGTTCGGGTTCGCCGTGATGTGCGCGGGCGTGGTCGTACTCACCCAGAGCGCGCCCGAGACCATGAGTGGAGAAGTCCACCTGCTGCACCACTGAGGTGCAACGAATATCGGTGATCGACGTTAGTGGCCGTGCGCGGGTGTGGGACTCAGTTCTTCGAAGGGGAGTGAACGCTCGCTCGTGCCGCTGTAGTACGAGATGGCGGCCGAGCCGATCAGCAAGAAGAACGAGATCCCGAGTGCGAAATCGAGGCCGTGGGTGAAGGCCTGATACGCGGCAGCGACGACCTTGTCGATGATGGCCTGGACCGCGGCGCTCGTCTTTCCACTGAGGCCCTTTTCTTGCGCGTTGATCGAACCGGTGGTGACCGCAGCGATTATCTGTGCGCGGTACGTCTCGGGTATGCCGATGGCGATCAACTGATTCGTCAGATTGACCGTCAATTGCCCGTTCACGATCGATCCGAGGATTGCTACGCCAGCCACGGCACCGAGCTCACGGCTGGTGTTCGTGATCGAAGCGGCCATTCCCGAGTGCGCGGCGGGCAGGCTCGTCAACGCTGAGGACGTCACGGGTACGACGAGAATCCCAAAGCCAATACCGGCGATCCCCATGGTCCAGCCCACGTTCGATATCCCCGCGTGCGGCGCGATGAGCGCATCGGTGAGCAACACACCGACCGCTGCGATGAGACATCCGCTCATCATGGGGACGCGAGTTCCCACGCGGCCAATCCATCGCCCGCTGAAGAGCGAGGCTGCGACCATGCCGGCGAGCAAGGGCAAGAAGTCGAGGGCGAGGTCGTAGGGGGAGACCGACGCCACAACCTCGAGATAGAGCGCCACGAAGAAGAAGATCGAAAAGATCGAGAAGTAACTGGCGAAGGCCACGATGGTGGAACCGGTGAAGGTCTTTCGTTGAAAGAACGCCAGGTTCAACATGGGATTCTTCACTCTGCGCTCGACCATCACGAAGCCGACCAGGGCAATGGCGCTGATGACGTAGAGGCTGACGATGTTGGCGGCGGTGTACCCGGCGGCTTCACCTTGGATCGTGGCGAAGGTGGCCGCGCCAAGGGTCACCGAGGCGAGCACGAAACCCGCGAAGTCGGGGCGTGCGCGACTGGGGTCGGAACTCTCTGGCAGGAACATCGCGGCGCAGATCAGCGCCAGTGATCCGAAGAGCAGATTGAACCAGAAGACCGCCCGCCACGACCAGATGCCAACGAGCGTCGCGCCGACGACGGGTCCCATGGCGAGCGCGAGGCCCGAGACCGCGGCCCAAGCCCCAAGCGCTCGAGCCCGACGCCGCCGCTCGGGAAAGATGTGTCGGATCATAGAGAGTGTGCCCGGCTCGGAGCCTGCGGCACCAATCCCCATCACGACGCGGCCAATGATGAGCTCAGCCGACGACGTCGAAACCGCACACACCACCGACCCCGCGCAAAAGACACCCGCGCCTATGAGCATGATCTTCTTTCGACCGAAGTTGTCGCCGAGGGAGCCGCAGGTCAACATCAGACTGGCGAACGCGAGTGAGTATCCGCCAACGATCCACTGCAACTCTGAAATACCCGAGTGCAGGTCGGCTTGCACGTTGGAGAGGACTGCACTGATGACCGTGTTGTCGAGAAAGGTGAGAAACAGCAGCGAAAGCAGGGTGATGAAGGCGAAATTATTGATGAATCCGTGCCGTAGCGAGGTAATAGGGGCGTCACTCATCGAGGGATTGGAACTGGTCGCGCTCTTCGAATCCGACATACGCTCCTTGCGGCCTCAACTGCACTGGACACCACGCGACCTGGTCACCCGGGTACAACTTCCTCGATCCTTGGCCAGTGCCGCTTCGCATGATCAGGTGATGGTTCGCCGGCACTCGCCAGGGAAACGTGCTACTTCTTCAACTTGAAGACAACTCGTGCGGAGGCCGAGTCGCCACCGTTTGCGTTACCAGCACTGATCTCGCACGACTTGAGATTCTTCTTCGTCGTGCCGCACGACCCATTGCCGATCGGCCCGGCGACGACGGTGAACTTGGTCAGGGGCAGATCACCCTTGGCATTGATGGTGACCGGCATCGCCGCGAGGGTATTGCACTCACCGGCGCCCTTGGCGGTGGCGAGACATTGGACAACGTAGACGTTGTCCTTTGGCTTGAATCCAGTGCCGTGCACCTTCACGGTCTCTCCGCCCTTTAATCCCTTCGCTGGCGAGACGAATAACTTCGGCGTCTTGGCGCCGTAGGCGTTCGATGGACCGATCAGGCCACCGCCAAGCAACACGAGTGCGGCCACGCTGGTGGCGATGCTGAAGCGAAGCGTTGGGGTACGCATAGCTCAATCCTCCTAGAAAGTTGGGGACATTCCAAGCAACAATTGCGACTTCCACCTACAGGTTTAGGCCCATTTTTCCTTATGGTCAAGGATTTTCTCTAGCCGTCGCCATGGGGCGGCCCTTTCGCGTGACGACGTCGTCGGCGCAGGTGGTGACATGCGAGATTGACATTTAGAGAATTCTTAGATGGTTCCTCGAATGCGTAACGATGCGATGTTTAAGGTTCTTCGGGGATGAATGAGTCTCAGAGACAAGATTGGGAAGTGAGAAGGGTGAATTCGTTGACGACAACAGGCCGCGGGCGTCACCGCGCGGTGCGAGCAACTGGCGGCGTCGAGGGCAATTCACGACTCACCGCCTCGCTCGCGGTGATCATCTTCATCGTCCTCGCCCTCGAGGGTCTCACGATCTTGCGCATCGGTAACCTTCTCGTCGAGCACGTGTTCATTGGTGCCCTGCTGATTCCACCGGTTCTCTACAAGATCGCGACCACGTCATGGCGCTTTGTTAAGTACTACACGGGTGACCCGCAGTACAAGCGCAAGGGTCCACCCCCCACGCTGCTTCGACTGCTCGGTCCCATCCTCATTGTCCTGACCGTGATCCTCTTGGCGTCGGGTGTCGCACTCGTATATCTCGGCCCGGCGCAGCGTCAACTCGTTGGCTTCGTGCATCGAGCGAGTTTCGTGCTGTGGTTCGTGGTGATGGCCGTGCACGTGCTCGGACACATCATCGAGACCGCAAGCGTGGCCCCTCGTGACTGGATGAGGCGAACCCGTCGCCAGGTCGCATACTCATCGGCGCGTCAATGGCTCACCGCATCGAGTCTGGTGCTAGGGGTCCTCGTGGCGCTCGTCATCACGCCCCACGCCTATGGCTGGTGGAACGGCTACTAGTCCGTCCTGACGTCAGGCCACTTGTTCGACGACGACGGCGGTGCCGTAGGCGAGGATCTCCTGGAAGGTTCCCGCAAGTTCATTCGAGTCGTAGCGCATTGCGACAACGGCGTTGGCACCGGCCGCTTCGGCCGCTTCCTTCAACCGGCTCACCGCTTCTTCTCTCGCCTCTTGGAGTTGTTTGGTGAGACCGCGCAACTCGCCCCCGCCCAGAGCTTTAAAGGATGCGCCGATCTGGGCGCCCACGTTGCGAGTTCTCACCGTCAGTCCGTTGATCTCGCCGATCACTCGGGTGATCTTGTAGCCGGGTAGGTCATTCGTCGTCACAATCAGCACGGGGACTCCTTTGTCTCGATGTGGGCAATGTTATGCGGGTCGTTGGCATCTATTGACGAATCTTCTCATCGGCGCCAATGAGGGGCCGATTTGGTGAGGGCCAGCGTCGTTTAGGGTTGTACGACACAAGGAGCGACTTCATGATGGTTTTACGCACACGAGCTATGGCGAGCGTCTTTGTCGTGGCGCTACTTCTTGGTTCTGTCTCGTTGCTCGGTCCTCGAGCGACGCTGTCATCGGCGGCGGCACCATCGGCGACGAGCGCAGTCGCGAAGAACGCCTTTGGCTACATCAACACCATTCGCAACTACTTCTTTTGCGTGTCGGCTACCTGCAAGAAGAATCGGGCCACTGACGAAGTCGCGTCCGGAAAGGCAATGAAGGCGCTGATGGCGGAGGCCCAGTCGATGTCTGCCCAGGCGCTACCCACTACGCAGCGTGCACTCGCGAAGAAGTTCGTCACCGACGTGCACGCGCTCTCAAGCGCTTACCTCGCGTACCCCAAGCAATCGAGTGCACAAGATATTGCCCGTAATACCGCATCCATCTACTACCAGTCAGCGAACGTTGGTTCGGATACGTACCTCATCTCGGTTGCCGTCAAGGGTGATCCGGTCAAGTTTCCCCAGTGGAGCGTGGGCGCGATTGCGGTGCTGTACGCCATGCAACTAGACACCCAGGCGCTCAACTCAAAGACCGCCACCGCCACTGACGCCCTCTACGCGAGTCAGAATCTGGAGAACGAGGCGATGACTCTCGCCGCCGATGCGAACGGCCCCAACGCCAAGTTCAACACCCTCATCAAGACCTTCGCGAGGACCCAGTTGACCGTGAGCACCAACGCAATCGCACTCTTGGAACACAAGAAAGCAACGTTGAGCAACGCCACGCTCTCAGCACTCAGCACCATGCTCGGCCAGCAGTTCACCCAGATCGTCACCATGGAAAAGGCTCTCGTCAAGAAGAAGTAGCGAGTGACATTGGTGAGTCGAGAGGAGCGTTCCCCATGACGTCAACGGCGGTTTTGATCATGGACGTGCAAAATGGCATCGTTGAACGACTCGCGGAGCGTGCGAGTGAGTACCTCGACACCGTGGTGAAGGTTCGAGACGCGGCGCGTGAAGCGCAGATGACGGTGATCTACGTGCGGGTGGCGTTTCGAGAAGGTGCGCCTGAGGTGAGTGAGAACAATCGGTCATTCGCCGCGCTCGCGAGCGCACCTGGACTCTTCGAGGGCACGATTGACACACAGGTTCACGATCGCCTGGCGGCGGCTGTGGGAGAGATCGTGGTCACGAAACGTCGGGTGAGCGCATTTTCGGGCAGCGACCTCGAGGTCGTGCTTCGAGCGAAGGGCGTCGACACCCTCGTTCTTTGTGGCATCTCGACCAGTGGTGTGGTGCTCTCGACGCTTCGCCAGGCGGCCGATCTCGATTTCAAGCTCGTCGTCTTGTCAGATGCGTGCGCAGACTTCGACCCCGAAGTCCATCGGGTGCTCACTGAGAAGGTCTTCACCCGACAGGCTCAGGTCCTGACGGTTGAAGAGTGGATTCAACAAGCCCTGCTGT
This sequence comes from Acidimicrobiaceae bacterium, assembly GCA_027355725.1. Classification (GTDB taxonomy): domain Bacteria; phylum Actinomycetota; class Acidimicrobiia; order Acidimicrobiales; family RAAP-2; genus RAAP-2. The sequence goes on along the minus strand of DAIEHI010000006.1, from coordinate 10,969 downwards.
AAAGAGACGCCCTTACGCAGCGACGAGCTCTTGGGCGGTGACGTGTTTGCGATCAAAGATGAGGGTCGCCACCAGACTGAACACGAGTGCTGCGAGCACGCCGAGATTCGCGTAGGCCCAGGCGCCCGACTTGCCGCCGAGTCCGAGTGGTCCAAGTAGGTAGCCCTGCCAGGTCAGCCACGAGGCCGACGAGTTGGTGACCAGTCCCCAGCCGATGATGCTCGTGACGATGATGGTGAGGATTGGCGTCATGCGGATGTCGCCGTAGCGACCGGCGTCACTGAACAGATCGGCGTCGGAGTAGTCCTTTCGACGAAGGGCCAAGTCGCCGAGGAATACGCCGGCCCAGGCCGCGATGAGCACGCCCACGGTGATGAGGAAGCCTTCGAATTGGTAGAGGAAACTACCCGAGACGAACACGATGTAGATCGTGCCGATGATCATGATGACGCCGTCGACTCCTGCGGCGGCGAATCGGGGGATCTTGATGCCGGCGGCGAGGAGCGAGAGACCTGATGAGTAGATGTCGAGTACCGCCCCACCCACGAGGCCGAGGATCGCGACGATGACGAAGGGGACGAGGAACCACGTCGGCAAGAGATTCGCGAGTGCACCCACCGGGTCATTACCAATCGCGGAGCTCAACGACTTCGAGGAACCCGCGAGCAGAAGTCCGAAGAACAATAGGACGAGCGGCGCGATTGATGAACCGAACGTCGTCCACCACACGACACCACGCGTCGATGCATTACGCGGCAGGTACCGCGAGTAATCGGCTGCGGTGTTGACCCACCCGAGACCGAAGCCCGTCATGACAAAGACCAGAGCGCCAATCAGGCTCTCGCTCGAACCCGAGGGGACGTGGGCTACAACGTGCCAACTGATGTGCTTCAAGGTCAAGATGATGAAAACGACGGACAGCACCCCCGTGACCACCGTGATCACGGCCTGCATGCGCATGATCAGATCGAATCCCATGACGCCGCCACCCACGATCAAGGCACCGACCACCAAGAGCGCGGCAACCTTGACCCCAGTGCCTCCGCCCCAGCCGAGTCGGGTGAAGACGGTTGAGGTGGCGAGCACCGCGATCACCATGAGCGCGGTCTCCCAGCCAACGCAGAGCAACCACGAAATTGCCGATGGCAGGCGATTGCCGCGGATACCGAACGCCGCGCGACTGAGCACCATCGTTGGCGCCGATCCTCGCTTGCCGGCGGTGGCGATCAGGCCACACAATAAGAAGCTGAAGGTGATGCCGATCGCGCCGACGATGATGGCCTGCCAGAACGAGACCCCGAAGCCGAGGACGTAGGAGCCGTAACTGAGGCCGAGGACTGAGATGTTGGCGCCGAACCATGGCCAGAACAATTCACGGGGCTCACCTTTGCGCTCACCCTCGGTGATGATGTTGATGCCGTTCTCTTCAATTCGAAGCGAAGTTGTGCCACCGGTTCCCAGTAGTTCGGATAATTCGTCGCTCACGGCTGCCCCTTGATGTCGAAATGGTACGTGTCGCAGATTTTAGGCAGATGCGTCGATGGACTTGGTGACGCGGTAAGTCGATTCAATATTTTGTCAACGGAAGCTGCAGTACCTGACGACTAGTTTGACCATCGTGCACGGCGCTGAACTTACGGGTGATTCAAGGAAGATTGATCGCGCCTACGCCGCACTCGCGGGGCTCGCAGTCGGCGACGCACTGGGAATGCCAACGCAATCGCTCTCTCGTGAAGTTATTGTCAAAGAGTACGGCACGCTGATCACTGACTTCGAGAGACCGCTCGACACCCACCCCTTCGCTGCGGGTCTGCACGCCGGCACCGTGACCGATGACACCGAACAGGCAATCATCCTCGCTGAGGAATTGCTGCGCGATGAACATCATTTCGACGCCCATCATTACGCCATGCGTCTACTCGAGTGGCAAGAGAGTGCGCGGCGCCGGGGGCTGCTCGACTTGCTCGGACCGTCGACGCTCCTCGCGCTTCGCAACATTGAAAGTGGGATGGATCTCGTTGACACTGGTCGAGCGGGCACGACCAACGGGGCCGCGATGCGAATAGCGCCGGTCGGCATAGCGCATTCCACGAGTGACCTCGACTCGTTCGTTGCTCACGTCGCAGAGGTATGCGCGCCTACCCACAACACCTCGGCCGCGATCAGCGCGGCGGCGGCGGTGGCGGCGGTGGTCAGCGCTGGCGTCGACGGCGCACTCGTGCGCGAAGCGCTCGTCGTTGGCCTGCACGCCGCACGTATCGGCGAGAGCTACGGGGAGTCGACCCCGCGACCGACCGTGAGCGAGCGTCTCGAGCGCGCAATCGAGATCGGGAGCGTGCTGCGTGGCGTCGAACTCATTGATGAGGTGAGAGTGCGTATCGGTACGAGCCTTGCGTCGAATGAGTCGGTACCGGCCGCCTTTGCCATACTCGTGGCGTATCGCAACCACTCCTGGGAGGCGTGCTGTATCGCGGCGTCCATTGGGGGCGACTGTGACACGATTGGCGCGATGGTCGGTGCCATGTCGGGAGCGTGCGCCGGTATCTCGTCTTTTCCAAAGTCGGCGTTCAGGACCGTCGAGACACAAAACTCGCTCGACCTTCGCACGCTGGCACAGAGTCTCTTGGGACTTCGTCGATAGAGTCATTGGCGTGCACACGTCGCCACGATTCTTCGGTCTCGATACCGTGATGGTGGACATCGTGTTGAAGATTGGGGCCTTACCGCAACGAGGGATGGATTCACTCGCGAACGAGCGACTGGTCACGGCGGGGGGAGGCTTCAACGCCATGAGTGCCGCCGCTCGCCAGGGTATGAACGTCTCCTACGTGGGTCAAGTCGGGACGGGTGCCTTCGCCGACATCGCGCGCAGTGCGCTCGAGAGCGAGTCAATCGAACTGGCGGTGCATACGAAAGAGGAGCAGGACCTCGGGTTCTGCGTCGTGCTCGTTGACGCTGAAGGGGAGAGGACCTTCGTGACTTCACCGGGGGCTGAGGGGACCCTGAGCGCGGGCGACTTGGCCACGGTGGCGATGCAAGACGGGGATTACGCGTCGCTCTCGGGCTACAACATTGTTTACGACGAGATTCGCGAACAGGTCATGACGTGGTTCGCCCAACTCCCCGATGGCGTTGTGGTGTGCTTTGACCCGGGCCCTCGAGTCCTTGACATCCCAGAAGCGACGCTGCGCATGGTGCTCGAGAGAACGGACTGGCTCTTGTGCAACTTGAGCGAGGCGGCGAGTCTCACCAGCGAGACCTCACCGGCGCGGTGTGCGCAGGGACTGCTCGCAATGGGTGCTCGGCGTGGCGTGGTGGTTCGAACCGGCGCGCAGGGCTGTGTCGGTCTTCGACGAGGAGAGACACCCGTGAACGTGCCCGGCATCAAAGTGCCCGTGCTCGACACCAACGGTGCCGGCGACGTACACAACGGAGTCTTTCTCGCCGAGACCGCTCGAGGGACGGGCTTCGAAGAGGCTCTCTGGCGCGCCAATATCGCTGCGGGCATCGCGATCGGTCAGTTTGGTCCCGCGACATGTCCAGTGCGCGCCGTCGTGACAAGGCAGATGGCGATCTCTCGATAATTCCTCGTCGCCGGCGAGCGAAGCGTTCTAGAAGTAGTCCTCGCCGAGTGCTTCGCTCCAGGGGGCGACTCGCAGTTCGCCGCGCGGCACACTCCAGCGAAAGACGGGCTTGATGTCGAGTACTGGCGTTCCATCGATGCCATCGAGTCCGCGCACCTTGATCGTACGACCCTCAATTGCTTCAATGGCGACGGTCGTCAACAGGATGCGATTCGGTCGGTCCTTGTTGCGCTGGGCGAAGACGCCGACGTCGGGCCACTGCTCATTGCCTCGAGGGTGGCGGTGCCAAGGTCCCGGTGGCACGTCCTCGGCCCAGTCGGCGAAGAACACGATCTCAACGTGGGAGAACTCCTCAAGCCCACGAAGTGCCTCGTCGGGCACGTCCTGGGCGAGTTCGACCGTGCTGTGCACGTCGTCCCAATTGTCATCGAGCGCCTCGCTGCGGTCGTTTCGAATGTAGGCAATGGCTCGAACGCTGTAGTTGTTCATTGGCCCAATCTATCCAGTGAGCACCTCCAGCGGTGCTGTTTCAACTGCCCGGGGAGTATCGTTGGGCGTTCGAATCGATGTGAGAGACCAATGGCGGAACTGACTTTTACCTACGGGACCATGGCGGCGGGCAAATCGACCCTCGCGTTGCAACTGTGCTGGCAACTACGAGAGGGGCGAGGTGATGTCGCTCTTTGGACCTTCGGGGATCGAAGCGCCGATGGAATGGTGACGAGCCGGATCGGTATCGAAGCCGAAGCCGAGGCAGTCGTGCCCTCAGAGGCACTCGGGTCTCACATCGATCGCGCGGTGCGCCAGGGCATCAAGATCCTCGTGATCGACGAGGTCCAATTCGCCAGCGTCGCCCAAATCGATGAACTGGCTCGCATGGTTGATGAACACGAAATCGACGTGCACGCTTTTGGTTTGTGCGCTGATTTCTTGCTCAATGTGTTTCCGGGTTCCGCGCGCCTCTTTGCCATTGCCGATTGGGCCCACGAGCTTCCCCTGACGTCATCGTGCTGGTGTGGACAAAAGGGTCGATGCAATGCTCGAGTCGTCGACGGCGTCGTCGCTCGCGAGGGAAGTCAGTTCTTCACCGGCGACGTGGCGCACGGTCTCGTGCACTATCAGGTGCTGTGTCGACGGCACTACCGCTTGGGTCAACTCGGTCCAGACGAAGACGGAGTGCGTTAGAAGAACGCTGCGCAGAGGTCGTAGAGTTCGCGAGGCACCTGTCGTTGACCGTGGGCGACGGTGGCGAGTGGGGTCAATTCGACCTGGCTGCCCCTCACGACCGGAATCATCCCAAAGCGCTCCGACACGACGGCGTCGTAGGCGGCCGCCCCGACGCGGGTGGCCCAGATGCGGTCGTACGCGGTGGGGCTTCCACCGCGTTGCAGGTGACCAAGGACGGTTGTTCGAACCTCGAAGCCACCGTGGGCGTCGATCTGGGCGGCGAGGAACTGGCCCACCCCCCTCGTTGCGAGGCGTACGCCCCCGATGCCCTCGGTTGGCACGCCGCCCACTTCAACACCGCCAAGGGTCTCGAGGTTGATGCCCTCGGCGACTACGACGATGGAAAAGGCGTTGTTGGATTCTCGACGCTTCACCAGATGCGCAATGATCTGGTCCAGCGTGATGGGGAACTCGGGTATGACAATGAGGTCGGCGCCGCCCGCGAGTCCGCCCATTGCGGCGACCCACCCGGTGGCTCGACCCATGGTCTCAACGACCATGACGCGGTGGTGCGAAGCCGCAGTTGTGTACAGACGGTCGAGCGACTCGGCGACGATACTCACTGCGGTGTCGAAACCAATGCAGTAATCGGTACCGACGAGGTCGTTGTCGAGAGTCTTGGGCACTCCAACGATGGGCGCCCCGCGGTCGGCGAGCCAATTCGAGATCCGCTGCGTGCCGTCGCCACCAATAGCGACGAGTGCATCGAGGTGGTCATTGATGGTCTGCAGCACGCGGTCGCGGCCCCCGGCCGGATGGTCGAGGTCGTAGCGGGCGGTGCCGAGAATGGTGCCGCCCTGGCCCACGACGCCGCTCAGATCCTCGGGGTGCAGTGCTCGACCCGAGAATTCACCCGCGAGTCCGGCCCAGCCATTCGCGATGCCGATCAGCTCGTGACCCTCGCGAAAGGCCATTTGGCCCAGCCCACGAATCGCCGCATTGAGTCCTGGCGCATCTCCGCCAGCGGTAAGAACACCTATGCGCATCAAAGCCCGCCTCGTACGTAATTGTTCCCCCGAGGCAACTTTAGGTCAAATCAAAGAGGTCGGCGTCTCACGCATCATTCGCCACCTCGTCACTCACCTCGCTCATAATGGTGCAATGGACGAAGCGAACACCCACCTCATCGTCGAAAGCACGCAGAGCGTGTTCGAGTGCGCGAATCGATTCGCCATCTTTGAAGAGTGCCCGCTCTGCGGCTCTGCCCTCAGTCCTGAGCACGCGCACTTTCGGTGCACGACCTGCGGCTGGCGCGACAGTTGTTGTGACTAGTTGCGACGTGACGCGTACCGTGTCACCTCGATGTGCCGCCGCGCCCGCAGCGTGACAAACTACCTTCAACTTCAATGATGGGGGCAGCAATGGGTCAAGAACTCTGGCGGGAATCAGCGGCGTCGCTCGCGAGCCGGATCCGTGAGGGCGAGGTCACCTCACGAGCGGTGGTCGACGCTCATCTTGAGAGAATCGAAGCGGTGAACGCTGCGCTCAATGCAGTTGTGGAGGTGCGCGCCGACGAGGTCCGACGCGCGGCCGACGAGGCTGACGCGAAACAGCGCTCGGGCGATCCCCTCGGGCCCTTGCACGGTGTTCCCTTCACGATAAAGACCAACATCGATGTCGCGGGCTACGCGACAACCCAGGGCACCACCGCGATGAAAGACGTCATGGCCACGAGCGATGCGCCCACCGTCGAGCGCATGCGACAGGCGGGTGCGGTGGCACTCGCGCGAACGAACATGCCCGACCTTGGACTGCGGGTGAACACCGAGTCATCGCTCTACGGCGCGGCTCACAATCCGTGGCGCCACGGTTACACAACTGCGGGCTCGTCGGGCGGCGAGGCGGCCGCCATTGCGTCGGGGATGAGCCCGATCGGTCTCGGTAATGACATCGGGGGTTCACTTCGCAATCCAGCGTTCGCGTGCGGCATCGCGTCGATCAAACCTTCACACGGCCGCGTGCCCCAGGGCAATCCCTCATCACTCATTGACATGCCGATCAATAGCCAGATCATGTTGGTCGAGGGCGTCCTCGCTCGTCACGTCGGCGACCTGCGCATTGGACTTGAGGCGATCATGGGCGCACACCGCTCGGACCCCCTCTCGCTCAGTGCGCCCCTCGTAGGGGCTGACGCGCCGCGTCGGGTCGCGCTCGTGCCCTCGCCCAGTGGCGGCACGACCGATCCGAACATCGCCGACGCCGTTCGTAACGCCGGCAAGGCGCTCGAAGCGGCCGGGTACGAAGTCGAGGAACTCGAACCACCCAAATTGTTCGAGTCCTACTTTGCCTGGAGCGAACTGATGATGACCTGTCTTGAGGTGGAGCGACCGATGTTCGAGTCACTCTTGGGCGAAGGGGGACAGAGGTTCCTCGAGCTCACCTCACTACTCTCGTCGCCGTCGACTGCCGAATCGCTCTACGCCATGCACCAGTTCCGCTTCGGGGTCGCCAAGACTTGGCGAGAGTTCATGAGCACCTATCCCCTCATCGTTGGTCCGACCTGGACCGAGCCGCCTTTCCCTCACGGCTACGACATCGAGAGTGCGGAGTCGGCGATGAGCGTGATCGAGCGGGTGCGTTTCGTGCTCCCCGCGAACGTGCTCGGGTTGCCGGCGGTGTGTGTGCCAACTGGTGTCGCTAACGGTCTGCCAACGGGAGTACAGATCATCGGTGACAACTTTCGCGAGGATCTCTGTCTCGTCGCCGGTGAGGTCATCGAACAGAGTCTCGGCGTGATAACGCCAATCGACCCGCGTGGCTAGCGACGTAGTCATCCGCCCCATCACCCTTGATGACGTGAAGAGCGCGGCTCAACTCGTCCGTGACGGATCGCTCAGCCCCGACGCCGAGCACCCCGAGCAGACCGACGCGTACTGGCAGGCCGTTCTCGAAACTCGTCAGCGCTCGGGCGAGGTGTTGGTGGCTTCGATGGGAGCCGAAGTCGTTGGTGTGTGTCAAGTGATCGTCTTTCGCCACTTCCAACACACCGGTGGCTGGTGCGCGGAACTCGAGAGCGTGCACGTTCGAAGTGACATGCGCAGTCGTGGCATTGGCGCGTTGATGCTCGCACGCGCGGAGGAGGTGGCACTCGAGCGTGGGTGTTATCGACTCCAACTGACCAGTCGTAACGTACGCATTGATGCGCACCGTTTCTATCTGGCCAACGGCTTCGAGTTGACCAGTCAGGGGTTCAAGAAACTACTGGTGGGTGGGAACCTCTCGTAGGTCACCGTCGTCGACGTTGAAGACGAACCCGCGAATCTCCGTGTCCTTCACGAAGGGGCTGCGCCGCAGGGTCTCGACGGTGCTGGTGACATCGGCGTCAACGTCGCGGTAGGCGCCGAGACGAAACGGCGGCCGCTCGCCGAACTCCGCTTCGAGTTCGCCCTGGAGAGTCTCTTCGTCGAATGATTCGAGTCCGCACCTCGTGTGATGGATCACCATGATCGATTCGGTACCGAGCAGGCGCTGACTGAGCAGCAACGAGCGCACGGCGTCGTCGCTCGCGATGCCTCCCGCATTTCGAATCAAGTGCACTTCGCCGAGCTCGAGCCCGAGCGCGCCAAAGAGGTCGAGACGCGAGTCCATGCACGTGAGTACCGCGAGGTGCAACTGGGGCACGGTGGGCATCTCGCGATGCCCGTGACGGGCAACGTAGGCATGATTATTGGATACGAGTTGGTCGATTACGCTCACTCGATCATCTTAAAGACGTCGTGTTGACTCCGGTGCGCGAGCGTGGCGAAGGGTGCTGCTCGCTACGCTGCAATGTGGAGGTGGTTATGAAGAGCAGTGACGAAGTACGAGAAGAACTTCGCCAGCCGGCGTTGGACCTTCGAGCAATGATTCCTGACGTCTTGAAGAGTTACGCCGAGATGTCGCGCGCAGCGTTGGGGCCCGGTGAGTTGGCGAGTTCATTCAAGGAATTGCTCGCCTTGGTGATTGCCATCACTCGCGAATGTGACGGATGCATTGTCTCGCACACGCGTGGCGCGGCTCGCGAGGGCGCAACCCGCCAACAAGTCGCCGAGGCGATTGGGGTGGCCATTTCAATGAATGGTGGTCCGGGCACGGTCTGGGGCCCGAGGGCACTTCGCGCGTTCGATGAGGCAGTCGAAGCCCGTAAGTCCTAGCCGCTAGAAGCTGTAGGGCAGGTGTTTGATGCCGTTGACGAAGCTCGAGGCCAATTGAGACGGTGCACCGGTTGCTCGCACCTGTGGTGCGCGTCGCAACAGTTCACGCCACATCACCGTGATCTCTCGTCGAGCGAGATGCGCCCCGAGACAGAAATGAGGGCCAGGGGCACCGAAGCCGTAGTGCTCGTTCGGTGTGCGCGCGACGTCGAACTGGTAGGGATTCTCGAAGACCTCTTCATCGCGATTCGCTGAATTGTAGAAGAGCAGCACCTTGTCGCCGGCCTTTAGATCAAAGCCCGAGAGTGTGTGATCAACCGCCAGGGTGCGACGCATCCAGATCACGGGCGAGGCCCACCGTACGATCTCGTCGGTCGCGGTCTTCGCGAGACCCTCGAAATCATCGGCCAGACGTTGTTGCTGTTCGGGAAATTCGCCAAAGGCGTTGAGCGCGTGGGCGATGGCCGTACGTGTCGTCTCATTTCCGGCGGTGACCAGCAACACGAAGAAGGACGCGAGTTCCTGCTGGGTCAATTTCTCTGACTCGATCTCAGCGTTCACGAGCGCGCTCGTGATGTCGTCGATGGGATGCTCGCGCCGATACGCCCCGAGCTCTTCCATGATCGAGGTCAACGCAGCTCCTGCTTCGAGGAATGCGAGGATCGGGTCGGTGCCTTCGGGCACGAGCTCGGGGTCGCCGGCGGAGAGGATGATGTTGGAGCACTTGAGGACTGTCGCGTACTCGCTCGGGGGCACGCCCATCATGGTGCAGATGATCTCGAGGGGGAATGGCGCCGCGATGTCGGTGACGAAGTCGCCCGTACCATTCGCCATCGCGCGCGCGAGCACCTCGTCGGCCACTCGTTCAATGGAGTCCTCGACGGCTCGGACGTTTCGCGGGTTGAAGGCATTAGACACGATGCGTCGCAGTCGCGCGTGCTTGGGGTTGTCGGTTGAGATCATGCCCGAGAAGTACTCGACCATCTCTGGTGGCAGGTCCATCTGCGAGACGGCGCCGGGGCCCGAGAGGAAGATGTCGGGGTGCCGCGATGCGCTTGCGACATCGCGGTGTCGCGTGAGGGCGTAGTACCCGGCACCGCGTGGGAGTTCAATCGAGGTTCCCTCGACGACCGGTTCGTCGTAGTAGGAGATCGGTGCCTCGGCTCGAAGCGTGGCGAAGGCCGATTCTCGATACGACCATGGCTGGCGCCAGAATTCGACGTCGGACAGGTCGATGCTGCTCGGATCAATGCGAGTGAGCGGTGTCATCTGGCAAATCGTAGCCATTGTGACCATCGTGGTCACGTCTCAGATTTCACACGGCAGACTGGAGGGGTGAGTGAACTGACAGACCAGGAGCGTTCGAGCCGATTGAAGGCCCTCAATTCGTTGTTGGACCTGATGCGCCCCGCCGTTCAGGCCGACGGCGGCGACCTGGTGCTGGTGCGCGCTGACGTCGAGACGGGCGTCGTTGAAGTGCAATTGGGCGGCGCCTGCTCAAGTTGCGCCATCTCGAGTGACACGCTCCAAGGCGGGGTGACGAGGATTCTCACCGATCGCTTGAAGTGGGTGACCGAGGTGATCGGCGGCCTCGATGACACGATTGACACCGAGGACTCCATGTCACTCGGAGCGGGCGGCTACATACCGCGCTACCGAGCGCTGTAGGGGACTACCCGCGACGCTGCTCAGGCGTGCTGTGGTTTTGGCTCCTTGGGTAGACCCAATGCCCGCTCGCCAATGATGTTGCGCTGGATCTCGGCGGTGCCACCCCAGATCGTCTCGGAACGCGAGAAGAAGAACGACGCCTGCAACTCTGAGACCGGGTAGTCCGCTCGTCCGCGACGACCGCCCACCAACGTCGCCTCGCCGTCGCCTTTACCGGTGAGGATTTGAGCCTCCATGCCCAAGATGTCAAGGGCCAACTCCATGCTCGATCGATGGGCTTCTGACCAGAACATCTTGTTGCACGCACCGAGCAGGGCCGCGTTGTGGGTGTCGTTGAGTGAATCAGTGAGGGTGCGG
>DAIEHI010000001.1 GCA_027355725.1 Acidimicrobiaceae bacterium | reverse complement strand
TGAGCTTGCCCAGTCGACGCTGACGTCGTCGGTTGTTGTAGGTGTGCTCAATCCAGCTCACGATGGCGAGGCGCAGTTGCTCACGGCTCTGCCAGGTGCGTCGCTGATCGAGGACGTTCTTCTGCAGCAGTGCGTGGAAAGACTCCATCGCGGCGTTGTCGGCGGCCGAGGCGATGCGTCCCATCGATCCCTCGAGTTCGTTCATTGAGAGCAGCCGCTGAAAGGACCGCGAGCGAAAGGGCCCGCCGCGGTTGCTGTGCGCGATCACGACGCCGACGGGATTGCGCCGAGCCAGTGCGTGGCGCAGCGCGCTGCAGGCCAGTTCGGCCGTTGGGCGATTACTGAGGGCGTAGCCGACGATGCGATTAGACCGAAGTTACGGGTCCGCCATCACCCGATGTGAAAGTTGAACAGGCTTTATGGCTAGTTTTGGGTCAGAATATGTAGCCAAGAGAATACTTTACATCTGCGAGAGTACGTGCTAGCGTTTGTTCATGACTCGGCAAGGTGGTGCGATTCACATAGCGCGAGTAGTGCGCAAGTATAAAACCAAGGATGGCGAGCGTCGCGAGTCCGTCTCGCACCTACTGCGGCGCAGCTATCGCGAATCGGGCGTGGTCCGCCACGAGACGTTGGGTAACGTCTCGGCGCTGCCCGAAGAGGCCCTGAGCGCGCTACGCGCGACACTCGCGGGCGACACGTTGGTGGCGGTGGGCAAGGGACTGGAACTCACCCGCTCTCTGCCCCACGGCCACCTGGCGGTCGTGTCGGTGATGGCGAACCAGCTCGGCCTGCCCGATCTGTTGGGCCCGGCGTGCAGGGAACGCGACCTCGCCTACGCGCTAATCCTGGCTCGCGTGGTGCACCCCCGGCCGAAGTTGGCGACCACCAAGTGGTGGGCCGACACCACGTTGGCCGCCGACTTGGGGTTAGAGGGTGTTTCCACTGACGAGGTCTACGCCGCCATGGACTGGCTGGGCGGTCGCCAGGCGGGGATCGAGAACGCCCTCGCGAAGCGCCACCTGGGAGCTGCGGCCAACCCCTCGGGGCTCGCCTACTTCGACCTCTCCTCGTCGTGGGTGGAGGGCACCAAGAACGAGCTGGCCGCTCGGGGTTACTCACGCGACAAGAAACGCGGAGTGGCCCAGATCGAATACGGACTATTGACCGACCGCGACGGGCGACCAGTCGCCATTGAGGTCTTCGCTGGCAACACGGCAGACCCGAGTGCGTTCATCTCGATCGTCGAATCGGTGCGCACTCGCTTTGGTCTCACGCGCCTCACCATGGTGGGGGACCGGGGGATGATTACCTCGGCTCGAATCAGAGCCCTTCGCGATGACACCAATCTCGGATGGCTGACGTGTCTACGCGCTCCCCAGATCGCCCAACTCGCGAGAGAGGGCGGTCCCTTGCAGCTCTCACTCTTTGACGAGACGGACCTCGCCGAGTTCACCCACCCCGACTACCCCGATGAGCGACTCGTCGCGTGTCGCAATCCGTTCTTGGCAGCAGAGCGCACACGCAAGCGCGGCGAGCTACTCGCCGCCACCGAAGCAGCAGTCGCCACGATCATCACAGCCGTGACGAGTGGTCAGCTACGCGGTGCCGACGGAATAGGACTCCGTCTGGGCCGCGTGATCAACAAGTGGAAGATGGCCAAGCACTTTGAGGTTTCCATCACTGACACCGCGCTCGAGGTCACGCGACGCCAAGCAGCGATCGACGCCGAAGCGGCCCTCGACGGGATCTACGTGCTGCGCACCACGCTTCGAGAAGGCGAAATGGACGCTCCCGGCGTGGTCGCTGCCTATAAGGACCTCGCCCACGTGGAACGCGACTTTCGCCATATCAAGGTCGACGATCTCACACTTCGTCCGATACATCACCGACTCGAAGCTCGAGTGCGTTCTCACGTGTTCATCTGCATGCTGGCGGCCTATCTGGTGTGGCACCTGCGTGAAGCGCTCGCACCACTCACCTTCACTGACGAGCACCCACCGACTCGCGTGAACCCGGTGGCCCCGGCGGTGCGTTCTGCGTCGGCGTCAAAGAAGGCCGCCACCAAGCACAACGGTGCCGACGAAGAGGTCCGCGGGTTCCGCGAACTCTTAGACCACCTCGCCACTCTCAGTCGAAACACTATGGCGGTGACCACTGAGGCCGGCAGTTCATTCGAGTTACTCTCCACCCCCACTCCCACCCAGCGCCGAGTCTTCGAACTGCTCGGAGTCGCGGTGCCTCGCCGACTGACGTAGCCAGGAAAGTCCGAGCGAGCAACTCATTTCCCCTTGTGGGAACCGGCTCCCACGCTCAGGTCAAAGTAACTTCGGATTAAGGGAGACCAGAACGATGCGCCGCTTCGTGAAGAGGTCGATCAGATCGAACTCGGGCTCAGCTTGGCCGAGGACCGCACGAAGCTGCGGGCGAAGGAGGAACTGGCGGAGTCTCGTCAGTGTCGGAGCGATCACTT
>DAIEHI010000228.1 GCA_027355725.1 Acidimicrobiaceae bacterium | reverse complement strand
CTCGCCATCGAGCCCAAGCTCCTGCTCGCTGATGAGCCAACGACCGCACTCGACGTGACCACGCAGTCCGACGTCATGGTGAGTCTTGACACCCAGCGCCGCGAGCGAGGACTCGCCATGTTGTTCGTGACCCACGACCTCGAGTTGGCGGCGGCGGTCTGTGACCGCATTGCGGTGATGTACGCGGGCTTTCTCGTCGAAGACATCCCCGCCGACCAACTGCACCGTGGGGTCCAACATCCCTACACGGCGGGTCTCCTGGCGTCGCGACCGAGCCCGACGGTTCGTGAGCGGCGACTCTTCGCCATCGCGGGACGCCCACTGTCGGCCTACGAGGTCGGCGATGGTTGTGGCTTCGCCTCGCGTTGTGCGTTCGCGATGGATCGATGTCGAAGCGAACGACCCGCCCTGCGAAACGTTGGTGCGAGTATGGTCGCGTGCCATCGTTCTGAAGAACTCAGCGGACAGCTCTCGTCGCACAACATCCGAGAGGCGACGCGTGACTGAGAACGTTCCCGCCCTCGAGGTCATCGGACTTCGAAAGGAGTACCGCGTGCGCGGCGCAGGTTCAAGCACCGCCGTCGCGTCCTCGGGGTCGTCGCTCTTGGGCCACCCGTCTAAACGCCGTGCGCCATCGTCTCTCGTCGCAGTCGACGACATCTCGTTCACCGTGGCCCAAGGCCGTTCGCTCGCGGTCGTCGGCGAGTCGGGGTCCGGCAAGACCACCGTCGCACGCATGATCGTCGGGCTCGAACGTCCGACCGGCGGGCGGGTGGTTGTGGGCGGGCGCCAACGCTCTTGGAACCAGATGGGCTCGCGCGAGCGCCGCCGCCGGGCGCGTGAAGTTCAAATCGTCTTTCAGGACCCCTATTCCTCGCTCGATCCGCGTATGACGATCCGTGCCTGTCTCGACGAGGTGCTCCGACTACATTTCGATTGGTCGAGTGAGCGCATCGACGCTCGCATTGAGGAACTGCTCGACCAGGTGGGGCTCGACCGGCGACAGGCCGACGGACTGCCCCGTTCGCTGTCGGGCGGGCAGCGCCAGCGAGTGGCCATCGCGCGGGCCCTCGCGAGTGAGCCGCGCGTGCTCATCTGTGACGAGGCGGTCGCGTCGCTCGATGTGTCGATTCAGGCGCAGGTCCTCAATCTCTTGAGCGACATCAGAGAGGCGACCGGCGTCTCCTACCTCTTCATTTCGCACGATCTCGCGGTCGTGCGTCAGGTGAGTGACGACATCGTGGTCATGCGTCGCGGGCAGATGGTCGAGTCGGGTCCGACCGAACAGATCTTGACGCAACCGGGCGATCCCTATACCCAACGGCTCCTCGCAGCGATACCTCGACCGGGCTGGCACCCGACCTCTAGCCACGACGGTGGGCCAGAGCAGACGTCACAGACTGAGTCTTCGTAACTGCCAAGAGCTGCTCCGTCGATGTGTCAGGCATTCTGGTACGTCAAAAAGCGGACTCTACACTTGAAAAGCGCCGAGCGACGAACACCCGTGCTCGTGTGCAGTGGTTCAGAGGCTCGCCTAGTCCTTTGCTTTCTCGTGTCAGAAGGGTTTGTCTCGAAGGAATCCAAGGAGCCGCACTTGTCGTCTCATGAATCGTCCGACTTCTTTGTCCAACCTCAGTGACCGTTGAGCGAGCACGTCATCGTCAAGAGCAGCACTTCGAAGAACGCCACCATTCTTCGCAGATGAAATGTAACCACGATCAAAGAGATGCTCGACGTGTGGTGAGATCAGTAGACCATCGGCTCCGTCCAGCCGTTCAAAGTGGTCGGACCTGTCCGCGTAACCTTATTGACTTATTGGAGTCTCGCAATTGGGGCTTGGTTGAAGAGGTTCGAGAGAGGCAGTCACGTGGCTACGAAAAAGATTGGTTTCTTGTCATTCGGTCACTGGTCACCTTCGCCGCACTCAGGGACTCGCTCGGCATCGGATGCCTTGTTGCAGTCCATCGAGCTCGCAGTGGCGGCTGAGGAGCTGGGTGCCGACGGCGCATACTTTCGGGTACATCACTTCGCGAACCAGCTTGCATCACCGTTCCCGCTCCTCGCCGCCATTGGTGCAAGGACGAGCCGGATCGAAATCGGCACCGCCGTTATCGACATGCGCTACGAGAATCCGCTCTATATGGCCGAAGATGCCGGCTCTGCCGATCTCATCTCGGGCGGTCGCCTGCAGCTCGGCATCAGTCGTGGATCTCCTGAACAGGTCATCGAGGGCTATCGCCACTTCGGCTATCTTCCGGCCGATGGCACCGATCAGGCCGACATGGCACGCGAGCACACGCGAATCTTCCTCGAGGTCCTAAAGGGGGAGGGCTTTGCCGAGCCGAACCCGCGACCGATGTTCGCGAACCCGCCCGGGCTGCTTCGAATCGAACCCCACTCGAACGGTCTTCGAGAGCGGATTTGGTGGGGCGCAGGGACGCGCAAGACCGCTGAGTGGGCGGGCGAGCAAGGAATGCACCTGATGAGTTCGACGCTCTTGAGCGAGGACACGGGCGTGCCATTCCATCAACTACAGGCCGAGCAGATCGATCTGTTCCGCGCGGCTTGGGCCAGTGCGGGCCACACACGTACACCCCGTGTCTCGGTCAGTCGCAGTATCTTTCCGATCGTCAGCGACCTTGACCGTTCGTATTTTGGTGGCGAAGGCAGATCGCAGGATCAGATCGGCTACATCGACGGCGGCATTGCTCGCTTCGGTAAGACCTACGCCGCGCCGCCTGAGCAACTGATCGAGCAGTTGGCCAAAGATGAGGCGATCGCCAGCGCCGACACGTTGCTGCTCACGATCCCCAACCAACTGGGCGTCGACTACTGCGCGCACGTGCTTGAAGCGCTGCTGAACGATGTTGCACCAGCGCTTGGATGGCGTTGAGGTGTTGGTTTGCTCGTGCGCCACATGACGTGACGAGTCATCGGGACTGCATCGTCACCACCGTGCAGTTGGAACGTGGTTGCTAGCAACGCCAGATGCTCGGTACCTACCATGAGTGTTCCTCCGACTGGCGTGGCGTCCAACGGGGTCATGGACATCTACTCGCTTCGAGCGTGCACGACGCATGAAATAGCCTCATATGCAGAACCTCTCGTCTAAAGGTATGAATATGTCGAATCACTCGAAGTACGCCTCGAACGAGCCTCGGGCCCTGTGGATGCAACAGGTGCTCGAGCGCGAGTCAGGCGGGGACGCCCCGGTGCTTAGGGGTGATGAGACCCTTGACGTTTGTATCGTCGGAGGAGGTCTGACCGGACTCTGGACCGCACTGCGAGTGATTCGACTGGAGCCGTCGATCCGGGTGGGAATCATCGAGGCTGATATCTGTGGTTCCGGTGCGAGCGGGGCCAACGGTGGCTTCGCTATGACGTGGTGGCCGAAGTTCGGCACTCTAAAGAAGTTGATGAGTACCGACGACGCACTTCGAATCGCCGCGGCCTCTGAAGAGGCCGTTGCTGAGACGGGGAGCTTCTGCGAGGCGAACGGGGGGAGCGGTGACTTCATGGCGTCGGGCTGGTTGTGGACTGCCACCAACACGAGTCAACTAGCCAGTTGGGATGGCGTGGTCGATCAACTCAGCTCGGCGGGAGCCTCGCCGTTTCGCGTCCTCACCCGAGAAGAGGCGTTCGAGATGAGCGGGAGCGAGCGCCACTTGGGCGGCGTCTTTGAAGCGGGCGTCGCCACGGTCCAACCAGCTGCGCTAGTGCGGAGTCTGCGAAGGGCGGCACTCGCGGCGGGCGTATCGATATGGGAGAAGACGCCGATGCTCAGCTACGAGGCCAGCGCGAACAACGTGCGCGTGCGGGTGAGCGGGGGCACGATCACGGCGGGTCACGTGGTGCTCGCGACCAATGCCTGGTTAGCGCACTATCCAGAGATCAGGCGCCATCTACTCGTCCTCGGTAGCGACGTCGTGGCGACTGAGTCAGCTCCCGAGAAACTGTCGAAGGTTGGTTGGACGCCGGGTCTCGCGATTTCCGACTCACGGCGACTGGTCCACTATTACCGCCCGACCAAGGATGGGCGAGTCGTCTTTGGCAAGGGTGGCGGTCGCATCGGATTCTCCGATCACATGAACCGCTCCACGTGGGCGAGGGCGCTTCGAGGTGAAGAGGTGACCGCCCAGTTCCGGCGCACCTACCCCAAGCTCGAGTCGCTCGCGATCACGAACACGTGGTCGGGAGCGGTGGACTACTCATCAGATTCGATGCCGTTCTTTGGCAACCTTGGCGCAAGTCCACGGGTCCACTTCGGTGCTGGCTTCTCTGGTAATGGTGTGGGTCCTTCGTATATTGGCGGGAAGATCCTCGCTTCGTTGGCGCTCGAGCGTGATGATGAATGGGCGACGAGCCCCATGATTCGAACCCCCGGTACTCGTCTGCCGCCGGAACCGTTTCGTGCGATCGGGGGATGGGCGGTTCGCGCTGCACTGCGGGCCAAGGAGCGATCAGAGGACCAGGAGAAGAAGCCCTCGTCGATGGTTCGTCGCCTGACAGAGCTTGATCCGACATCGTTCGTTGGGTGATTCGACACGGTCGAGAACAGCTCAGTCGCCTCGATCAGTTCCGATGTCGAGGGGTCGTTCTGTTCGGACCGGGACCGAATACTTGAACGGTTGCGTGCAGAATCAGGTGTGACGCACTTTTCACGCCTAGCAACTTCGTAGGGCGAGTCGTCGCCACGCGACATAAGGGCTGGCGCCGTCCTTTTCGAAGATGACGATTTCGTGGACCTCGAAGGGATCGAGCGGCATGAGGCCCTCGGCGAGCGAGCGAGCCCTTTGGCGCTGTTCTGAGTCCGTGTCATTGAACCGCGCCAAAGTCAGATGAGGAATGAACGCGCCACCCTCGTGCGCCCTGCCTGACTCCTCATCGCTTCTCGCGACGGCCCGCACGAGAGCGTCATGAAGCGGCCTGATTTCTTTGGAATGGACCGCGAGGTAGAGGACATGAACGTCGAAGAATTGCGGCGCTCCGAACGAGACCATAAAGGTCGGACTTTGGGCAACCACTTCGCTGACCGGCGCCAACCAGTCAAGGTTCGGCTCAAGCCCGTTCGGGCCGTGCAGGGTGATATGAGGAAGGGGTGCATGATCACCAGTGAGCACCATGACCTCACGAACACGACCCTTTGTGGGTTCTGGTGGCTCTATCCCTATGAAGTACCTACGCACAATCGGAACCTACTTGAGCCTGCTCTTCATGAATGGATAATCGCTCCTCGTCATTCTCGGCGATGACCAACTTACGACGACACTTGTGGGGACTTGCCCACCGTGAAGCGCTACTCGGGGAGCGGTTGTTCGCGCTCGACGATGACGAGGGACCAGTGTTTCGCGGCACCCTCTTTCGAAAGGCGCAAGCGGACTATGACTTCGTCGAAGTACCTGGCGAGCCGTAGTTCGCCCATCGGCTGCTCCATCTCGTGGCGTCCCTGCGTGATCCCACGGTCGATAGCCACCGAGGTCATTGGCTGGCAAGCATGAGGGAAGTCGACGTCGCGGCGCTGCGCCTCATCACCGCGGTCTGCGTCGACGAACACGACGAGGGGATCGCCGCGGATCGTCGCCAATTTCCCAAGATTCCACGGAGTTGCCGAGTGGCACCGCAGCCTCCTTCACGCTGATAGCGCTGGCCACTAGCGAATAACGAGATTGGACGGCATCACGATCTGCTCCGTGGGATCTGCGTCTCGTGAGGGGTCGTCATCTCAGCAGTCCCCACCGTGTTCACTAGCGACAAGGAGGGTGCACTTCGACCAACTCGCGCCAATGGGTTTCGCGGGGGAACACGACCACTCGACGACGCCAGCCGCCGCGCAATGGACGGGCCTCGCCTCAATTTTCGAATGCATTCGACAGGCGTGCTCGCAATGGCACGTCAACTGTTTAAGTTGATAATGCAATTCAATATTGTGCAGCCCAAATATCTACTAAGTTGGCCCGAGTAATTGGCTAACAGGATCAACTTGGAAGTAGAGATTTCCCAGGCGTTCCTCGGTAGGATGTCGTCGTGTCGAGGTGAACAAATTCTCACGACCACCGAGATGCGCAGTAGTGCCAGCCACTCACCAAGGAGTCGCACAAAGAACCAGAGACAGGTCATCGTCTGAATCTGGAAAGGAAGATCGATGTTCGACGGGGTGGGGTTCAATGCGGCGCGCTCGACGCACCCTTGGCGCATCGTCTCCTTACACACCGCTCGAGCGCACCCGTTCAGTGCCAACGACTCTTGTTTGTTGGCATGGGTGACACCGTGACGGGCGTCCAACCGGCTACCGGCCAACGCGGTCGCTCGCCGCGTCCGACGCGACGAGCGGCGCAAACGCTGGTCGGTCTCGACGGCCCCGACGTGGACCGCGCCCACCTCCTACGCACCTCACCGCGCAGGCCCTCCTTCGCCGCGGCTGGCGAAGCGAACAGAGCCGTACCTTTCGTCCCGCGAGGTGCGCACCATGGCTGAGCGCATCGCCCCACCGGACTTCAAGCGACTCTTCGAAGCGAGTCCGGGCCCATTCCTCGTCCTCGACCCGACGCTGCGGATCGTAGGGGTGAACGAGGCGTATCTCGCGGCCACGATGACCGTTCGTGAGCAGATCGTCGGACGCAACCTGTTCGACGTCTTTCCCGATAACCCCGACGACGCAACCACGACTGGCGAGACGCAACTGCGCGCTTCGCTCGAGCGAGTGTTGGCCCACCGTGTGACCGACGTGATGGCCACTCAGAAGTACGACATCCGTAAGCCGAGCGGTGAGTTCGAGGTCCGCTACTGGAGCCCGTCCAACAACCCCGTGTTCGACGACGACGGTGAAATCCTCTACATCATTCACTATGTCGAGGACGTGACCCTGCGAGTGACGGCGGAGGCCTCGCTCTCGGAAAGCGCCCTACGACGAGAGGTCTTCTTCGCCACGGCGTCTGACGCGATCATCACGATAGACGCCCACGGCGCTATCGAGGAGTTCAATCCCGCCGCCGAGCGGATGTTCGATCGTGTCAGCGACGAGGTCCTGGGCCGGAACGTCTCACTACTGATGCCACCGCCCCTCTCGAACGAGCACGACGGGCACCTCGCCCGCTACCTGGAGACGAGGGAGCCCCACATCATCGGGACAAATCGCCGCACCGAGGGACGGCGCAGGGACGGCACCGTCTTTCCGATCGACCTGGCGGTCAACCTCATTGAGTTACCCGATCGAATGGTGTTCACGGCCGTCGTGCGCGACATCAGCGACAAGGTGAGGATTGAGCAGCTGCTTCAGGCGCGTCAACAGCTCGTCGCGGCGGTCATCCACGCATCACCGGACGTGATCAGGATTCTTGACACCGAACTTGAGACCGTCGACGCAAGCCCCGTCGTGGCGGCGAAGCCTGGTGGTGGGTCCGAGACCTCCCAAGGTCCGAGTCCACTCGAGCTGGTGCACCCTGAGGATAGGGCCGAGACCGAGGCGGCCCTACACCAGCTCCTGCGCGCGAGCGATGGCCGGGTGCTCACGCTGCACTACCGAGCGCGCGGCGACGACGAGGACTGGGTGGCCGTCGAGGCTCGAGTCAGCGTGCTGCGCGATGACGTCGGTCACGAGATGGGCCTCGTCATCGTCGAACGCGACATATCCGAGGCCGTTCTCGCTCGGTCATCGCTGGAGTCCGCTCGCGCCGAGGCCGAGCGGGCGAACTTCGAGAAGACCGAGTTCCTCTCGCGGATGAGCCACGAGTTGCGCACGCCCCTCAATTCGATCCTCGGCTTCACCCAGATCATGCAGATCGACGAGCGCACGCCCGACGACGAGGAGACCCTCGGCTACATCTACAAGGCCGGTCGTCATCTACTCGACCTCATCAACGAAGTGCTCGACATCTCGAGACTGAGCATCGCGACGATGACGCTGTCGATCGAAGCAGTCTCGCTCGACGAATTGACCCAGGAGTGTCTGGCCCTCGTGACGCCACAGGCGAGCGAGTCCCACGTGGCCATCGTCAATCAGATCAACCAGGGCATCTTCGTGATGGGCGATAAGCAGCGTTTGAAGCAGGTGCTCTTGAACCTTCTGTCCAACGCCATCAAGTTCAATCACTCGGGCGGCTCGGTGATTCTCTCCATGGAGACCGTAGGTGGCCGCGTACGCGTCTCGGTGACCGACACCGGCCCAGGCATCGACCCCATGCTGCACGATCGGCTCTTCGCACCGTTCGACCGCCTCGGCGCCGAGGCCCGGGGCGTCGAAGGGACCGGCCTCGGTCTCACGCTGTCACGACAGTTGATCGAGACAATGGGTGGCGAACTCGGGGTGGTGAGTGCGCTGGGTAACGGATCGACCTTCTGGTTCGAGATCGCGCCCACCGATGACCCCCAAGCGATGGTAGAGACCGCCACCGCGGCCGTGCCTGCTCTTCGCGCCGAGCCAACCAACGCCATGATCCTGTACATCGAGGACAACCTGGCCAACCTGCGCGTGGTCGAACGAATGGTGCAGTTGCGGCCCAACGTTCAACTGATGTCCGCCATGCAGGGATCCCTCGGGCTCGAACTCGCCCAGCAACACCTACCGCACCTGATCCTGCTCGATATCAACCTGCCCGACATTCGCGGCGACGAAGTGCTCGAGCGGCTGCGCGCGGACGAGCACACCGCGGCGATTCCGGTGGTCATGCTCTCGGCTGACGCCTCGTCAGGCCAGATCCGAAAACTACTTGCAGCGGGCGCCGCTGGCTACCTCACCAAGCCCATCGAGCTCGACGAGTTCCTGAACATGCTCGACAGCTACGCATACGCAAAGATTGACGAGCCATGACCACACTCGCGGCGCAGCGCCACCACACCCCGAGAACGGGCGGACGGCGATGAACGGCTTGGAAGGCGTTGACCCTATTTTCAGCGAGCGTCGACTCGGTCCGCTCCCGGTCTCGTCGCGCGTGCTGATTATCGACGACGAGCAAGTGAACATCCGACTGCTGGACATGGCCCTGCGCGACGTGGCCGGTCTCCGAGTGATCTCCACTACCGATCCGACGGACGCGACCCGCCTCTATCTCGAGCACCATCCCGACATCGTGCTCGTCGATCTCCACATGCCCGCCATGAACGGTATTGAGGTCATGACTGCGCTTCACGAGATGATCCCCGAGGAGGAGTTCGTCCCTATCATGGTGCTGACCGCCGACATCACTCGCCAGAGCCGCGAGACGGCGTTGCGCGCCGGGGCCCACGACTTTCTGGTGAAGCCCCTCGACCCGACCGAGGTCGCCCTACGGGTCTCGAACATCCTGCGCACGCGAGCCCTCTACTCGACCATTCAGGAGAACCGGGCGCAACTCGCCGATCGCCTGCGCCAGCACGAGGAGCGGCAACGCGTCGAGGACGAGCGGATCGCGGCCCTCACCTGGCAGATTCGCGACGTGGTCAGCCGCCGAGCCCTCACCACGGCCTACCAGCCCATCATCCACCTCGCCGACGGCGCCGTCGTCGGGCACGAGGCGTTGTCGCGGTTCCCTGACGAGCCGATCCGCTCGCCGGATAAGTGGTTCGCGCAGGCCGACGAACTCGGCCTCGCCTGTGAGTTCGAGTTACTTGCGGCCGACGTGGCGGTCCAGGCGGTGGCGAGGATCCCGGCCAATCAGTTCCTCACACTGAACATCTCGCCCAAGGTCCTCGTGAGCGACGCATTCACTGACTTCGCGGCGGGCCTCGACGGCCCGCGCATCATCATCGAGTGCACCGAGCACGCCCGAATTGAAGACTACGCACCGTTGGTCGAGCGTTTGGCGGACCTGAGAGTTAGCGGCTTCCGTTTCGCGGTCGATGACGCGGGCGCTGGCTTTGCCAGTCTGCAGCACATCGTGAAGCTTCAGCCGGAGTGGATCAAACTCGACATCGAGTTCACCCGCGCAATCGACGTCGACCCCGCGCGGCGGGCGATGGCGGCCTCGCTGGTCTATTTCGCCAGCGAGGTGGGAGCGCGGGTCATCTCTGAGGGCGTCGAGACCGAAGCGGAGCGTTCCACCCTGCGCGAGATTGGCATCGAGTTTGCCCAGGGCTACCTCCTCGGACGACCGGCACCACTCCCGGGCTAGGTGTTAGCACGGTCCCGACGTCGCTTCCTTGCCGTCGGCGGCTCATCAACACAGTGGTCTGTCGCTGATATATCTGGTGCTTCGGATGGGCGTGGGGTTTTGAGGGGTGATCTCGAGCGTGGTGGTGGTTCGCGGAAAGCCAGTGGCTTTGCGGATCTGGTGGCAATTGACACCGAAAGTTTGGACGAGCCCCGTGCAAAGAGACCCAACCTGTACGTGCGAGGTGCTCGTCGACCTTACGGACGTGAACATTCTTGGAGTCGAGAGCCGGGACCGCGAAGTCGTCACCCTACAATTCGAATGCCGACGCGTCGTGGTGGGATGTCCCGAGTGTGGGGGCCTGCCCGGGTGAAGTACTTTTGGTGCGCGAATGCGAAGACCGGCGCCAGTCTTTCTCCACCCAAATCGTCGACGTGGGTTGTGGTGACTCCTTGACGTCGTGCCTGGTCGACGTGAAGCCACGCTCACAACCTGGCCACTCGCTCAAGTTTGGTGCGCACGACAGCAGCATCGCACGTTTGGTCTGAAAGTCGAGGCCCGACTTGGCGATGACTAAAGCAGACCCCTCACTCACGGCACGAAACAATGACCTAACGCTTCATGTCAAAACGTCGATTGGGCGCCTATGGTGACTACTTGCGCGTCGTGAATGTAAACGTCGACGCTAACCACGACATCGCTGCTGAGCACGGTATCCAGAGCGCCCTCAACTATCGCGTTGTTCCGCGCGAGTGATGGTGGCCACTCAGTTTCCACGATTTCGTGCTGTGCGTCGTGACGATGTCCTCGAGGCGCGTGAACATGAGGATCGTGGCGCGATTCGCAGACTGGTGTCGCTCGACAGCAATCGGGCATCGTCCCTGAATCGAGGAAAGTAGGTTCGTCTCGTGAAGATGAATCATCGAGTCGTTGACGCGGGCTTTAGGGCGTTGAACCTGGCGCATCGCTCGATCCTGCGCTCGACCGGTTCGCGCCTAGGTGCGTCAGCGTTCGGACTACGGTTCGTTGAATTGCACACGGTGGGGCGTAGGACCGGACGCGAGAGGATCGTCGTCCTCGCCTCGCCAGTTGTCGAGGGGGATCGCTACGTTCTCGTTGCGTCCAAGGGTGGTGACGCCCGTGACCCGGACTGGTTCAAGAATCTTCTTGTGCAACCTGAGGTGGTGCTGAAAATTGGCGTGCGCAGTGTGCCCGCGCGCGCACGAGTGGCGAGCGAAGACGAAGCGGCGCAGCTCTGGCCGCGGATCATCGCCGCGTACCGCCCGTACGCCTCTTATCGGCGTCGAACGACACGTACCATCCCACTCGTCATCTGCGAGCCTCGTGACGAGGCGGCGGGCGGCGGCGTCACGTCGTCGCCGTAGATTCGTGTCATGAAGTGGAATGCAGCGGATCTGGCCGACATGAGCGGTCGCTCAGTAATCGTCACGGGAGCCAACAGCGGAATCGGCCGCGAGGCCGCGTCGCGATTCTCACTCGCGGGTGCGTCAGTCACCCTCGCGGTGCGAGATGTCACGAAAGGTGAAGTGGCGGCGGCTTCGATGATCGGGCAGGTGTCGGTTCGCGCTCTCGATCTGACAGACCTGCGTTCGGTGCACGCATTTGTCGAGGGAACGAGCGGATCAATCGACATTCTCGTCGCCAATGCCGGCGTCATGGCAGTTCCGGAGCAGCGCACCAGCGATGGCTTTGAAATGCAGATCGGCACCAATCATCTAGGACACTTCGCCCTCGCGAACTTGCTGCTGCCACTCGTCAGAGACCGCATCATCGTCGTCTCTTCAGAACTGCACCGTCGCGGCCACATCGATCTCAACGACCTCAACTGGCAGAGGCGTCGCTACAGGGCTTGGGACGCCTACGCACAATCGAAGCTGGCCAACCTTCTCTTCGTCACTGAGCTTGATCGACGTCTTCGCACGGTGGGCTCGCCAGTACGGGCAATCGCCGTACACCCCGGATACGCGTCGACGAGCCTGCAGAGTCACACGGGTCGTGCGGCGCTCACGGCCGCGATGAATCTGGGCAACCGGCTGCTCGCTCAAAGCGTGTCGATGGGTGCACTACCAACGCTCTATGCCGCCAGCGTTGACGTGCCCGGTGCGTCGTACGTTGGACCGAGCGGTGTGCTGCACTTGCGAGGGTACCCGTCGCTCGGGGTGACCTCACAGCGAGCCCGCGACGCCGCGACTGCTTCGTCGTTGTGGACGATGTCCGAGCAGCTCGTCGGCGTCGCCTGGCCTTTCGATTAGAAACTACGAGAAGGCAGATTTCGTGAGATTGTCGCGTGAGACGGTGATTGACCACTGGCTCTTCATCCCTTTACCGCGGGACCATGGTGCTCGAGACGACCAGTGCGAGCTCGGTGATGACTTCTAGACGGACCCGAGGAGAACTGAATTGATCGAGGAAGCCGAGATGGCGAATGATTAATTGTAAAGCTTGCTTGACATCGAGAACTATGTAAAGTACGCTTTACATTCATGAAGAATCACCTGCGGGATCATCGAGTTCTGCGAGGTCTGTCCCAAGTTGAGGTCGCGACGGGCCTCGGTGTCTCTCGCCAGACGGTGATCGCTATCGAGAGCGGTCGTTATTCCCCTTCGTTGCCGTTGGCCTTTCGGATCAGTCGATTCTTCGGCGTCTCGATCGAGACGATGTTCGACCCAGAAGAGGAGGCGTACTCATGAAGATGTTCGGACGGAAGCGATTGGTGAGGCCGTTGAGTGTCGGAATCCTCGGCACGATGATCGCGGGAGCCGCTGCAATTGGGTCAAGTTGGGTCAATGCACTTGCGGTAGAGCTCTTCGTAGTCTTGCTAGTCCTTGGACTCTTCGCACTCGCTGGGACTGACAGTGACGTGGGCGCCGTTATCGGTCGGCGTGAGGATGAACGACAGAAGCTCATCGAAGCAAGGGCCCTGGCACTTTCGATGAAGGTCATGTACAGCGCCGCCATAGTCTGCGCAGTGATAGCGATTGCGCTGAAGGACAACTACTGGCAAGCGGACGTCATTGGCAGTTGTGGGGGACTTGCATTCTTGATTGGGCTTCGCATCTTCGCTCTTCCAGGCCACGTGGATATTCCACCCGATGGTGACTCTGGTGTCTAGGTCAGACACTGGGCGAGTTGTCGGGATAGTGCATGTGCGCTCTCGGCGCAAACTCGTTCTCGTCATCGGAGTCCCTCTCGTCACAGCGATAGCAATCGTGACTCTCTTGCTCGCGCTACCCACCAACTCCGAGACAAACCACCTCGCGAGTCAACTCTTGGGTACGAGCGACTTGCCCATCGGATGGACACCTGCCCCCACGACGTCGAGTTACGAATCAACTAGTGCTCCCTGCCTCTCGGGTGTCGCTCGACAGTCGAACCTGGTGCACGTGAGTGCTGCCTTCACGCAAGGACCCGCTGTGCCGTCGTTCAGTGAGAGTCTCATTGCGGGTACTGGCATCACGCCATTCTGGGCCAACATGACGGGCGCGTTGTCACGGTGTCGTTCGGCGTCGATCACCATCGCTGGGATCAAGCACAAGATCACCATCGAAAAGATTCCCTTCCAACTCCTCGGCACGGCCACGTCTAGCTATCTCTGGCACTTCAGCGCCTCGGGAATTGACTTCGGTGTCGACTTGGTCGTCATCAAGGTCGGTGCCGTGGTCGCGCAGTTCACCTACGCCGACATGGGCACGCCGCTCCAAGCAACGGTGGCGGCATTCATCGACGGCGCTATCTCAAAGATTGAGGGGCACTCTGGTCGAGTGAGCGGCGTCATGGCGGTCGCCTCGACCCCAGTTCGAATAGCCCACACGAACATGGGAGACGTCGGGTATCGAATACTCGGGAGGGGACCGGCACTCGTGATGGTGATGGGCTACGCCGGCACCATGGAGACCTGGGATCCTCGGTTTGTCGACGATCTCGCGAAGCACTTTCGCGTCGTGATCTTTGACAACTCGGGCGTTGGCGAGACCACAGCCTTGCGCGCTCCGCTGACCATTGACGCAATGGCGAACCAGACCAGTGCGCTTATCGACACGCTGCATCTTTCCAAAGTCGACGTGCTGGGATGGTCCATGGGCGGCATGGTCGCTCAAGCCCTCGCGGTACTGCATCCTTCCCAAGTGCGCCGATTAGTACTGTGCGCGACGTTCCCCGGTGTCGGTCACGTGGTGAAACCATCGCAGGTGATGATTGACGCCCTCACGAACTCGAAACTCCCCCAATCAAAGACGGTCCTCTTTCCGGCCAACCGGTCCGCAGACCTCAGCGCGTTCCTCCTCGCAGTCTCCCGGTATCCAAACCAGAAGCCGGTCAGCGCCGTAACGATCAAGTCTCAGGGGTCGGCGGTCATCAAGTGGTGGAACGGGGACGACCCTGCGGCTCAGAAGACGAGGAGTCTGCGAGTGCCCACCCTGGTTGCCGATGGTTCCATCGACACCATTGATCCGGTGGCCAATGACCGCGCTTTGGCGCAACTCATCCCGGGGGCGCAGCTCGTGCTCTACGCCGACGCCGGTCATGCGTTCCTCTTTCAACAGAGGAGCGAGTTTGTTCGTCGGGTCGTAGGACTCAGTGCCACTGTGGGGTGAGTACGAGATCATTTCGGCAGTGGGATCACCGTGGGCATCGTACGACGTGAAACAGGACTAGGTCAGACGCACCATCACGCGCCGGTACGCGATCACGCCGCCGACGCCAAAGAATCTGGACGCACCGAAGAAAGCCTCGATCACTGGAAGTGCCCTGACGTCAGTTGTGATGCGCGCTGGGCATTGTGACCTGGAGAACCACCCGAGCCTGAGGCGTAGCAACATCACCGCCCCGTGGGACCCAGTCGGCGCACGGTCATCTAGAAGATCGTTGCGGCTCCTGCTCTGCACCTCGCGAAGACGTCTCGAGCCGAGCAGGCATGATGCGCGGTGCTCGTAACGCCATGCTTACGTCGTCTTCAGTCAGGTCGTGTGGTGAGAGTTACGAACAAGGCGGGTGAGTGGACTGCATCCGTGGCCCTCGGCCGCTGCTCTTTCTTTGATCCTGCCAAGCGAGGTGGGCGACTAGCATCAAATCGCCGCTTACCTCTATTGAAATGAACTCTCTCAAATGTCGTGTTTCCCATTGTCTCGAATCACGTCGCATCGATCTTCGAGAGTGCACGGTTCGATCAATTTCGCCCCACTTCGCTTGGTGGTGAGTGCGCTTCTTCCCATCGTCCTTCTTTTCACGGCGAGTGTCGTGATTCCCGCCACCACTGCTGGAGCGGCGACAACGCTTCAGACGCAGGTGGTCGGCGGAGGCAATAACCCAAGCTCGGCAGTCGTCGATGCGGCCGGCAACCTCTTCTTCACCGACAGCGGTGGGAACTCCGTCATCGTTGTTGCAAAGACGACAGGTACCATTTTTGGTCAATCGGTGAGCGCAAATGTTCCCGTCAAGTTAGCCGCGGCAACGGGGCTCGGCTACCCCAACGATCTTGTGTTTGACACACAAGGGAATCTCTACGTTTCCAACTTCAATTCCAGCACGATCAGCGTCATTCCCGCCCACTCGGGCACGCTCTTTGGACAACCAGTGACGATCAATGACGCGGTGACGCTGAACGCGGCGAGCGGGATCACTCACCCGATTGCGATTGCGTTCGACGGTGCAGGCAATATGTTCGTAACCAACAGTGGACACGTAACGGTCATCCCGACGGTAACGAGCACCATATTCGGCCAGCAGTTCACCGCCAATATTGCTGCGTCGCTGAACGCGACGAGTTCAATCAACGCCGCATTCGGACTCGTCTTCGACGTCGCGGGCAACCTCTACGTGGCATTGAGTTCCGCGGTCGCGGTCGTGCCGGTGCGGTCGGGGACACTCTTTGGACAGTCCGTCACCGCCGATACCCCGACGACTCTGACGTCGGCGAACTCGCCCACGGGCCTCGCGATTAACACCGCGGGTGACCTCTTTTACGCCTCGGGCGGCGGCGTCTCAGTGATTCCCGCCGCGACTGGGACCTTGTTTGGACAACCGGTGACGGTCAACACACCTACGGGGACTCCAGCGACCGGACTCAACAATCCCCAAGAACTCAGTTTTGACGCGAGTGGCAATCTCTACGTCGGCAATTTCAACGCCATGGTGGTCACCGTGCTGCCTGTCACGGGGGGCACACTCTTTGGACAGTCCGTCTCCGCCGATACCCCTTCGGCGCTGTCGGTTTCCAATGAGGTCAACCAGCCCCAAGGCATGGCCTTCGACTCGGCCGGCGACTTGTTCATTGCCAATTACGGTGACAGTTCGGTCACCGTAATCGCCAAGAACAGCGGCACCTTATTCGGTCAATCGGTGAGCGCGGGCGCCACGGTGCACCTCGCTGCCGCGACCGGTATTAGCGGACCGCACACCTTGGCGTTCGATACCGCCGGGGACCTCTTCATCGCCAATTCCGGACATATCACGGTCATTGCCAAGAACAGCGGCGTAATCTTTGGACAAACGTTTACGGCCAATGTTGCCGCGACACTGACCGTGGCCAATGGCGTAGACCAGCCGTACGGCATCGCCTTTGACAGTCTCGGTGACCTTTTCATCACCAACCTCGACAACTTCATTACGGTGATTCCGGCTTCGACCACCACAATCTTCGGTCAAAGCGTTGTCGCCAACACCCAAGCCGGTCTCACTCTTACCGATGGTATGTTCAACCAGCCAGGCGCGATCGCATTCGATAGTCAAGGTGACCTCTTCGTGACGAACGCCTCCACCAGTGGCCTCAAGAGCAACACGGTGTCGGTGGTCGTTGCAGCATCGGGCACACTTTTTGGTCAATCGGTCACCGCGAACAGCGTGATCACTTTGTCGGCCGCGACTGGTCTCAGTAGTCCCACGGGTCTGGCCTTTGACACCGCGGGCAATCTCTTCATCGCCAATCGAACGGAGAATGGAACCATTTCAGTGATCGCGAAGACTAGCGGCACCGTCTTCGGTCAGTCGGTCACTTCGAACACCATATCGACGTTGTCTTCGTTCTCCAACCTGGCGTTTCCCGGCGGCCTGGTGTTTGACACCGCGGGTGCTCTCTACGCCTCGGACCTAGGTAGTGTCGCCAAGTTGGCCCAATCGGCCACTCTTGTCCAGGGAGGCTCCACTTCAGCCACCGTCGCGAACACCGAGGGGTACGCCGGCAATCTCACCATCACCAATGCTGTAGGAACCGTGAGCTACGCCGAATCGAGTTCGACGTACTCCAGCGTGATCGTCGTCAGCTCCGCAGGGGTGATCACCTATCATGGCTCGGCGCTGTCGGCCGGTACGTATAGCGTGAGCGGCTCTGAGAGTGATTCAAACGCACCCAGCGGTATCGGTACGTGGACCTTCACGTTGATCGTCGCGGCGCCCGTCGCGCGCCCGACCCCTCCCGTCGCTCCCGCTCCGAGCACCGCGAGCATTCCCGTGTCGACGTTTGGACCTCCGACCTCGATGACCACCTTGAGCACGACGCCCACGATCGAGTCGTCGACGTCGGGTGGAGCAACTGAATCCCTCACCGCGCCCGCGGGAGCCCTGCCGATTGGAACAGTGGTGAGCATCTATCCCGTTATTAATACTGGACCTCTCGTAACGGCGGTGCCAATCGGATCAACCTACGTCACGTCCTTCGCAGTCACGTGGCAAGCACCCAACGGAACGACGCCAAACGCTTCTGCCCCGTTCACCGCGGTAGTCACTGATGCGAACATCGCGGCCGGCGACACAATCTATGAATTGACCCCTACGGGTCTCGTGACGATGGGCGCGGCGGCGACGGCCGGAAGTATCTCTGTGACGTTCTCGAATGACCCAATCTTCCTCGTCACCCACGAGACGCGAATCGCCCAGTCGACGCTTCACGTCACTTCATTGTCAGGTACAGTCGGCACAGCACTGCGCCTCGCGACCAGTGGTGGTTCCGGAAGCGGATTGGTGAGCTTTGCCGTCGCCGATGGAACGGCGACCGGCTGCAGGATCATCGCAGACACCCTCACCGCCGCGGATGCCGGAACGTGCATCGTGATTGCGACCAGGGCCTCGGACAACACGTACCTCACGACCAGTTCAGCACCGACGGCGGTGACGTTGACGCCCAAGTTGGCTCGCCTCCACGTCACACGGGTGCACGGCTACGCCATAGTGGGATCGACAGTGACATTGACCATCGCCGGCACAGGCTTCTACGGGCAGCCCTCGGTCACGAGCGACGACATTGGAGCGCGTGCAATCGTCTCGCACGACACCGGAACATTGCTGACCCTACGGGTCACAGCAAGGGTTGGAACACGTAAGGGATGGCACACGTTCACGATCCGTCTCGCCAAGGGACCCATGTGCGAGGTGAACTACTCAACCCGATAGTGGCGCAATCGGAACCACAGAAAGTTCCTCGTCGCCGCGGAATTTGCCTCGTCGACTCACCAACGCCATCACGTCAACCTCACACGAGAATCGACGTGGGTCGAACATTTGGACATCCCGACGACGCGTGGTAGGTCTCAGCAGGTGACAGTGGTGTGAGGTGAAAGGAAAGTCCCACGGGTAGTCGACGAGGACCGAAGACCTCTACGAGCGAGCAGTGAAGGTCTAGATCAACCCCTCTATAGGGAAGCTTCGATTGGACAAACTCGCTTCGTCGGACGTCAGTCGAATGCCTCAGGACACCGAAGCTAAGTGCCATTCACTGGCGACGTGTCGAATGGCGAGAGCAACGCTTCGAAGAGCATTTCGTATGGCCGAACCGGGCGGCGTTTTGAACCGAAACGTTGCTTCAATTGCGAAAGGGCCGACGTTGGATCGGTGCAGTGGTCGGAGCCTGACACTCGAACAGGCGACGCAGTTCCTTCGTGCGGTCGAGGGTCATCGTCACGAAGCTGCTGACGTGCTCGACCCATCACTCGAACTACGTAAAGACGAGATTCTTGGGCTCACGTTGCACGATGTCGAGCGAACTGAGGATGCCGTCGTGCTCCGGATCCGCCGTCAACTGCGAAGTGTTGTGACCATTAGAAAGCGCGAGCGTGAACATGCGAGGCCATCCGTTCGGCCTCTGAAACGGACAGACATCGCTGGACATTGATTAGCCCGCCCGGGACTCGATCCCGGCACCTTGGGATCCATTAATGACCATCCGAGCGCGTCCGTGGTCATCCAAGTCTCCTGGTCAGAGGCATCGGTCAGTCCACCGACGTCCGAGGAAATCCTCTCGAATCTGGGACTTAGGCTACAAAATTGGCTACATGAACTCGGTTCTGGCGTGGTTGAAGTTATGCGATTCGAGGATGCGGACGGTGCGTCATTCGAAATTCGAATCGAAGGTTGATGAGCGCGCTTCGCGCGGGCTGGGGTGTGCTCATTACGCACTCGATTCTGAATCGACACCTCATCGCTTGGACCTAGAAGTCTCTGGTGGGGTAGTCCGATATTTCGTGGATCCTTGTTTCTGGCGGTGGGCTAAGCGTGGCCAGATCTTCGCGGCTCAGTCGAAGCGTTCCCTTCCAATACTCTTCCTTCCAAAACCAGGCGGTGTTGTCCCACTGATTTACCCCTAACCAATCGCATGGTTCACTCCATCCTGTGTTGTAGGTGGTATAGACCCTGTCAGCTGCTACGCGAACGCCACTTTCAAGATCGGTCAAGCGGAGGCCCATCGACTCAAGCCTTTCATCCCAAGATCGAAACTCGGAAGCGACTGGCGACATATGGATGACAACGAGATCGTCATCCAAAAAAACTCGTCGACCGATTAGCGACCGCTGAGACTCGAGCAGGGTCAACCTGCCACCGGGATAGCGCTCATCGACGGCGTCAAGTCGAATGATGTAGCTGTAATCCGAAAGTTTGAGCACCACGAATGAGTCCTCCATTAGATGATGAGGCCGCCCGTAACTTCGAAACCCTGCCAATGGCGGCGTAGCGTCCCGTGCGGCTGTCCTTGAATCAAGAGGTCTTGAGTCAACACTTCGAGAATAGGAGTTGGCTGTGACAAGCCATTGGAAGACTCACAAATTGCATGAGTGCGGGTTCCCCTCCCTATTTCTATTGGAACCCCATTAGTGAAGACACCGACGAGGAAACTAAGGATTGTCACACTGAGTCGTTACAGTTCAGATTTGGCCGATGGCCGACTCAAGCGAAGGAGCAGTTGATGAATCGATTCGGCGTGTCAAGAGGATTCACGCCATGCTCTGCCTTCGTGGCTTTGGTGTTCGTTGGTTCACTTCTCATTACCGATACCTATTACACCTCCGCTCACGCCTATGGCCTTTGGTACATCCGACTTGTCGTTGTGTCGAGATTCATAATTGCGGTGACAGTAACTACGAGCTACGCAGGCTTCATCCTCGGTGTGATCGAGGCGGTAAGGAGTATTTGGAGATGTCCCAACAAAATGGCACAAATTCGTCGGTACCTCGAAATCTCGATCATCACCTTTTCGACATTTCTTACGATTTGCGCGCTCTGGTTATTCTCTGTTGAAAGAACTCCTTTCGTAGGAATGGTTGTGTTGCTGCGCCCTCTTGTCCAGGTATTGGTAATTGCAACTGGTCTGATGGTGAGTGAAGTGTGGATTTGGCGCACAGCGCGGCGCAGAGTAAGTAATTATTCAGAACTGGTGCTTCGACGACGTCGACCTTCCGAGATCGACTGAATTACTGTCGAGACAGGATTCGGACATCCAGGACTCGAGCGACTCGCTCAATGGCGCCAATGATTGGACGGCATTCAAGTATCGGGAAGGGCATGTCGGACAGCGTCACGAAGGTTTACCTCGCATTGAGGTTCGAGCGGGTTTAATTCACAAAGCACATCCAAGAATTGATCAAGTGGTACAAGGTGCCATTGTTTTTGCTTGTTGCTTAACTTGTATGACACAGACCTGGCGCGCGTAAAATCTCCTTCGGGGATCTCGACAAATACGATGCGTCCGTTGGCGTCCACGCGCGCCAAACATGCTTCATAATTTTGATTACCAGGTTCCACGTCGCAACCAACAGGACACTTTCCCTTGAAATTCAAATAACGGCAATCTAGAAAGAAGCAATCCAAGTTCGTCTCAGTTGTGATTCTTCGTAAACCAAAACGAGAAAGATCTAATCGGCTACTTTCAGCGTCGTCAATGCCGATCCGTTCTTGTTTGAGTGTTTTGCGTATTGCCGCCGTGGAGAAATGGGCCTCTGGGCAACGGTGATCCATTTGTGCTCCTTCTAGTCTCGGCACTGATGACGACTCTAGGGGTTCGATGGACCTAACCATTTGGTCCTCTTGGATGGAAATCCTTGTCTAACCAACGTACGAAGTATGTTGACCGATCAACATACGTGCGAATTGTGTACTCCTTCAACTCGGCATCACGCAGTTCAGATTCAAATTGCTCAAGCAAATCGCGTAGTTGGTTAACCGTCCACGGCCCAGAATGCTGGTTCATGCAACTCCCCCAAATTGACCTGATTCCCAAGGTAACTCATAGTGGTAACTCATGCCAGGTCTGGCCGGTTAACTTGCCCGATCGATGGTCATTGACGAGTCCAGACTTGAGTTAAATCAAGTTGCAAGCCGCTCAAGTGACTGCAGCGGACAACTTCAGCAGTCCCCAGGTGGGTCTCATTCGGATGTGAGGACGAAAATCTTGAGGAGTTCGCCGAAGGACTGTTCTTGACCTAATTGAGCTAACCATTCTGGGGGGGCGTTTTGTCAATCAATTTGACTGGGCGCCTTGAGTGGTCGCAGTCGCGTGGAGGCGGTTTGAGTGTGGCCAGCAAGATCCTAAGAAATCGAAGAGCGTGACTAAAGCTCCATCCGGCTCAGCGACGGCTTGAGGAGCGCGACTGAACCGTTACTCCGATGGTCCGGCGGCACTCGATGTAGCTTTCCGGACCTATTCTTGGGAGCGTGAGCGAGCGGGCCGTTGAGAAGAGAAAGTCGGAGAGAGGGCGCCTTCTGCGGTTGGAGCCACATGCAGAGTCCTTCGTCGATGGCGAGGAGTCTGCCTTCATTTCATGGGCGCAGACTCTAACTCAACCGAAGGCAATGGATCTTTTCTGCGGCGCAGGCGGTCTGAGTCTTGGTCTGCATGCGGCTGGATTCGAGGTGATAGTTGGTATTGATCATTACCGGGAAGCACTGGAGACCCATCGCGCCAATTTCCCAGGGCTCTCGGTGGATTGGGATTTGTCTGATGATGATGTAGTTGCCCGCGTCATTGATCTCGGTCGAGCATCCGGTGTCGACCTTATTGCCGGAGGGCCTCCGTGTCAGCCGTTCTCAAAAGCCGGACGATCGATTATTCGAGAGCTTGTCCGCACGGGTCGACGAAGTGCAAATGATCACAGACGTGACCTCTGGGAATCTTTCGTGGAGGTGGTTGACGGTATCCGTCCGTCAGCGGTTCTTATGGAGAACGTTCCAGACATGGCTTTGGATCGGGACATGCAGATAATTCGAACCATGGTCGACTTACTCGAAGACATGGACTACTCGGTGTCAGTCCAGGTCCTTGATGC
>DAIEHI010000202.1 GCA_027355725.1 Acidimicrobiaceae bacterium | reverse complement strand
CATTGAGTGAAGAAATTGCGCGCCACGAAGCCAACTCCATGATCGCCTCAGCCGTCGACCTGGGGCGTGTCACACTTGACTACTATATTTAGATTTGCTCTATTTCTGATACACTAAACCCGTATTTGTTCTACCAGTAGGAGCAAAGTCATGGATAGCAGCACTTCAACCATCATCCTCACTGGCGACCTGCCTCGTTCCACACTTTCACAAATGCTGACACGCGGAGCCGTCAGGCGACTGGCAACTGGCGTCTATACGACTGACACGTCGATCGCGCCCGAACGAGTGGTCCGACGAGAGTGGCGGACCATCGTGGGACGCCTCTTTCCAGACGCCACTATTTCGGATCGTTCCGCTCGCACAGCCGGACCCGTGGACGGAACGCTGTTTCTGGTCTACCCGCACAACGACCGTACGCTCACGATGCCAGGGCTCGCCGTTTCTCTCCGCCGCGGCGCCGCCCCCCAGCCAGGCGACATCCCCCTGCCGGGAGGCCTGCACCAAGCGTCGCTCGCCCGGGCCCTCGCCGAGAACGCAATCCCCTCCAGAGCTCGCCACGGCGCGCTCCCGCGTCGGTTCACCCGCCACGAACTCGGTGAATGGGTCGAGCGCGCCGCGCGATTTGGCGACGCCGACGAGCTCGGTCGGGTGCGCGACCAAGTACGTACACTGGCACCACTACTCGGAGTCAGCACGAAGGACGCTGGCGACCTCGACAACCTGATCGGCGCCGTCCTGGGGACGAAGCAGGTGTCGGGTCTCCCGCGGTCTCTTCGACAACGTGCGCTCGGTATTCCCTACGACGCCGAACGAATCGAACGATGCGACCTTCTGGTCACCGCGCTGCGATTCGCCGCCCCCCAGAACCATCCCGCCGCTCCGCTCGAACCCAGCATCCTTCCATTCTACGAGGCGTATTTCTCGAACTACATCGAAGGCACGGAGTTCACTGTCGAGGAGGCCGAAGATATTGTCTACCGGGGAATCGAGCCCGCGGGACGACCCCAAGACGCCCACGATGTGCTCGCCACCTTTTGGCTCGTGAGTGACTTCGCGGAAATGAGGCGACTCGCGGACAGTCCCAAAGAGTTCCTTGATCTTCTCCGGCAGCGCCACGCCCGGATAATGGAGGCGCGTCCCGACAAGCGCCCCGGACTTTTCAAGGAGCGTGCCAACCAAGCGGGAGCAACCGTATTCGTTGACCCCGATCTGGTTCGCGGAACCCTTATAGAGGGTTTCAGCCGTCTTGACGACCTCGACAGCGCGTGGGAGCGGTCGGTCTACGTGAAGTTCCTCGTGGCCGCCGTGCATCCATTCGATGACGGCAACGGACGCCTCTCTCGCATCATGATGAGCTCCGAACTAGATGCCGGTGGGCAGTCGCGAACAATCATTCCAACGGTCTTTCGCGACGACTACATCGGTGCCTTACGTCGTTTGGATCGAGCCAACGATCCCTCGGTGTTGATTGATGCACTCCGCTTTGCAAACGACTGGACTGCTCGCATCGACTTCACCAATACGCCGACCGTCCGCGCGCAGTTAGAGGCGACGAATGCATTCGCTGAAGAGGACGGCACTAAACGTCTCCAGCTACCACCTTTCCGTCATTTTGTCGCAACCGAGGAAGAAGAACCGCTACGCAACGAGTTTGAGTAACTCGATGCCCGGCTGCCGCTCTCAGGAAGCGAGCCCTATCGCTTTGCTGCCTCTCGGACTCTGCCGGGCCCGTCACGCTCGAGAGCCTTCGCCATCGCGGTGACTCTAGGACCACTCAAACAGTGGCCCAGTTGACCCAGTACCGTACCTGGCCGACTCAGTTCAAGAAAGTAGCAGCGCGCTCAGTTCTCCTTAATTCGATGGCGATGGTCCTCGTGCATGTGAATAATTGCTCAAGAGGGCCCGCGTCGAATTTCGACTATGTGAGATAATGGCGTGGTTCAAGCAAATTCGCTAAGGGATACGCATGAGCGAGTTGTCAGCACTGGTACGGCTCATCTTGGCTACAGTGTTCGCCGTCGCGGCGGTCGGCAAGTGGCTGAGCACCGATGGCACACCTCGGCTGCTTGACACCTACGAACTCGATTCGCGCCTGGCTCCCGCTGTCACGTTACTGCCCCTGTTCGACGCACTGATCGCCGTCGGGATATTGCTCGACGGAACTTCACGCGTCGCTGGCGCACTGGCTTTCGCGTCTCTCGTCGTATTCTCATGGCTAATTCAGCGAAGTTTACGGCGCGACCACCACGGTGACTGTCAGTGTTTCGGCCGGCTCCACTCTTCAGACATCTCTGGGCGCTCACTCGTCCGAAATGGTGCGCTGGCTATGGGCGCGGCGTGGATCGCGGTTGGCCGTCACGAGAGGCTTGTGCCTACTCTGGCCCACGGGGTATATCTCAACGGAAGTCTTCTGGTCGCCATCGCCGCCACGCTCGCGATGCTCGCGTTCGTTCTGCGCAGGTTACCGATGATGGCCCACTCTTTCGTGGACGCATCCACGACGATCCGACCAGAGTTGAACTCGCTGGATCTGGCCGATGACATCGACCACTTCGCCACACTCGATGGTGGCGCTATATCACTGCGGGCCCTACACGCTTCTGAAGCCGATTCGATCCTCATCTTCGTTGATCCTGGCTGTGGCCCGTGTCAGACCGCCATGCCCATCGTTCGTCATTGGTGGCACAAATTGACTCTTACGGTGTTCGTGGTCGTGACCAGCCAACCCACTGACGAGGTCAGTGACTTCTTCGACGGCATTCCCGCCGACCACGTGGTCATCGATCGCGATGTGGTGCTAGCCGCCCGATATCACATCGAAGGAACACCATCCGCAGTCCTAATGTCGTCGGACGATTCCGTCGCGCCCGCGGTCGTCACTGGACCGATGGCGATCGAGGTCCTCCTTCGGCACTCGGCCGCACCCTCGTTGGCGTCACGGCATCTGCCATCGTGGCTACTGCCCGCTGCGCGTGCCAGGGCGCGCACGCTAACCGCCGTACGAACGGGTGCCGATGACCTCCGCTCAGCCATGTCGCGGCGCCAAGTCTTCACCGCGGCCGGCGTCGGCAGCATGCTAACCCTGGCAGCGTCGACCCTTGACAGCGGTCCGGTGGCGGCAAGCAAAGAAGTGACGGCGAGGTGCCCCTCGTGTGGAACGTGTATCGACTGTGACTGGAACACTGCAACACCTGGAACTCTCCAATGTCACCCGTGCCACGAGCCCTGCTCGAACGCGAAGCTCTGTTCCAGTTTCGCCTACCAGTTCGCCGATTACGTCGCGCTCGTGAAATATCTGCACGCCAATGGCTTTGCTCAGAATGGCGAACCGACCGCATCGGGTCTTACGAAAAACGGTACACAGGCCTACCTGGCGCTCATCACAACGTTCAAGGGCACGTCCGCCAAGAATCCCAGCGCCCTTCTCCTCTATCAGCTCACAACCACCGAGAGTGCGGCAGT
>DAIEHI010000226.1 GCA_027355725.1 Acidimicrobiaceae bacterium | reverse complement strand
CCCAATTACCTCCCCCAACCCTCAGCCCGCTCAACGCTGAGGGTTTCGTAGTGTTCGAGTTCCTTCATCAGTTCTCGTAGTTGCTTGCCCGCTTCAATGCGCGGCCGATACCGCCTCTGCTGCTCGGGGGTCAGCCAGCGGGTGAATCGCTTGCCCGCCACGGTGTAGCTCCACTGGGCGTAGGGTCCGTGGAGCTGGGGCGGCTCGTCGTGGCAGCGACAGTTCGCCTTGCCGCAAATCATCGAGCGCTCGACGAGACTGCCCGCCAACACGCGAGGCTCGCCCGCCAAAAAGTCGCGCACTCGTGCGCGGGCGCGCGCCGCGCGCTCCTCGTCGCGCGTGGTCATCGTCGCACCGTCCACCCGTTCATGTCCAACACTGTATACAGTGTTGGACATGAGCGCAAGCACCCCCGCCGGCGGCTTCACGCTGCGTGACGAAGTGCTCGACGCGCTGCCGATCGTCCAGCACGTGACGGGTCGTCTCGGGCTCGATGAGCTGCTCGACACCCACGTGCCCGCTCGCGACCCACGGGTGCGCCTCGCCCCGGCGCGTTGTCTCTCGGCGGTGGTGGCGAACCTGTCGCTCGATCACGCCCCGCTCTACGCACTGGGCGAGTGGGCGAGAGCCCTGGACGCGAACCTGCTGGGTCTCGCCACCCTCGAGGTCCCGCTCTTGAACGATGATCGCGTGGGCCGAGCGCTCTGGTCACTCTTTGACGCGGACCGCTCGACGCTGTTGAACGTGCTGGTGCTGCGCGCCGTCGAGCGTTTCAACGTCGACGTCAGCGAACTGCACAACGACTCCACCTCGATCGTGCTGCATGGTGCCTACCAGGACGCCGTGGCCCTGCGCGGGGGCAAGCAGGCGGCGGTGCCGGCGAGGGGACACTCCAAGGACCACCGACCGGACTTATTGCAACTCGTCTACATCCTCACGACGACGGCCGACGGCGCCGTCCCGGTCGCGCACCGCGTCGCCCACGGCAACACCGAGGACTCGACCACGCACATCGAGACCTGGCGTTCACTCTGCGCGCTGTTCAATGACACCGCGTTCCTCTACGTGGCCGACGCCAAGCTCGCCACGCGAAAGAACATGGACTACATCGACGCTCACCAGGGTCGTTTCGTCTCGGTGCTGGCGCGCACGCGAAACGAGGACGAAGCCATGCGCGACTGGCTGGTCACCCACGAGCCCGACTGGACCGAGGCCTTCACCCGCCCCGCTCGCTACGAGGGCGGCGCGGCGAACGTCTATCGCACCGTGGCTGCTCCCTGGCCGAGCGCCGAGGGCTACCGGGTGATCTGGTGCCACTCGAGTGCCAAGCTCGAGCGCGACGCCGAGACGAGGCGGACGCGCATCGCGGCGGGCCTGGCGGGCATTGACCAGCTCAACCAACGCCTCCTCTCATCCAAGACCAGGCTGAAGGACCCGGTCGCGATCGAAGCGGCGGGACGCGCGGTGCTCGCCGCGACGTCCTCGGCGCGCTGGGTGGACTTCGCGTTAGAAGAGCACGAGGAGGTGCGCGTGCGCCAGGAGTCGCGCGGGCGGCCCGGCGCGAACACCCGCTACCGGCGCGTGACGCGCCGGCGCCATCGCCTGCGCTTCTTCGTCAACGAGGACCTCGTCGCTCGTGACGCGAAGAGCGACGGCTGCTGGCCACTGGTTACGAACGACCGGACCATGAGTGAAGCCGAGCTGCTCGTCGCCTACAAGCGTCAACCTCACCTCGAGCGTCGCCACCACCAATTGAAGAGTGATCAGGTCGTCGCCCCGATGTTCCTGCACGACAACGCGCGCATCGAGGGTCTCATGGCCTGTCAGTTCATCGCGCTGTTGGTGCGTGCGCTCGTCGAGTTGCTGGTTCGTCGTGCCATGGTCGATCGGGGCATCACCAACCTCGACATCTACCCGGAGGCTCGTGCGTGTTCGGCACCGAGCGCCGCGCGCATCTTCGAACTCTTTAAGGGCACCACCCGTCACCACCTCCTGGACGCCGAGAGCCACCTGGTGCAGACCTTCTCTCCCACTCTCACCCCGCAGCAACTCCAACTCCTGGATTTACTGGGTATGTCAAGCGACAGCTATCGCTGAGTGGGGGACGTATATCGCACGTGAGAAGTGCGGAAAGCGCGTTCGAGAATGGCGAATCCTACAAAACGCGAACGAAACACTGGAGTGATCACTCTGGTTGGCGCGGCTGTCGTCGCTGTCAGCGTCTTCATGCCCTACATCAACGCGGGCTCGGGCATCTTTTCGAGCAATCGAACACCATTCCAGTTCGGCTCGTACTCTCAATTCAGCTCAAACGGTTTTGAGGTCCTTATTGGGGCGGCACTTATCGCGCTAAGTGGCCTGCGTTTCCTCAAGGTCATCTACCCGAAGAAGGGGCCGAATGGCTTCGGTCTCTTCTTCTCCTGTGTAATAGCGGGGATCACCGTCCACGACGTGTGGTCGACCAAGGGCTGGAACGGAACCGTTCGTCTCGCTTACGGTGGCGCGATCGGTTACGTAGGAGTGGCGATTGCAGCCGTTGCCCTCATCGTCTACGTAACGACGAAAAACTCCGACGAGCCCGTTGCCATGCTTATAGCGCCGCCCAATTCCGCTATGGCGCCACCCACGCGATTGACTCACTGTCACCAATGCGGGGCGGGTCTCAACGCCGGGGCGAAATTCTGCGCCTCGTGTGGCACGGCGGTCAGTGGATAGACGAAGCAGCCTTCGCTCGGCCATTGTGAACTCGATACCTTGGCCCGCCTACCTGTGAAACTCGTCAGGTAGCGTCAAGAAATGTCCCGACACGTCCCGAAAGACCGTGGCGGACAGCTGCCACTGTTTGCGCTCGACGGAGGCAACCGAGTAGCTGCTCTCCTCCACGGGCGAGCCTGGCCAGAATCCACTCGCTTCCCCGCCAACCACGGCGATTCTCACGTTCGCACCGTTGTGTGGGAAGACCTCATCAGCTCATCTTCCCCGCTGCTGATTGCCGGTTTCTCCTCACTGGGTGAACTCGTCCACCTCGTTTCCGACTGGTCAACCGCCCCGCATGGCCGAGACGAGGAATGCGTGCGCATCGTGTTCGGGGCTGAACCTTTCACTTCTTCGAAGCACGAGTTTCGCTCAGCCCGTGCCGAGTTCACCGACGGTGCCCGGAAGTACTGGCTTGAAGTCGAAGGGGTCTCGCTCCGGTCCTCGGCGCAGGTCCTTCAGACAATCGAAGCACTGGAGCGTGGACTTCTTACGACACGATTCATCCATGGCGCGAACCATCTGCACGCCAAGATCTTCGTCGGGGAAATGGCGGCCACCGTCGGATCTAGCAACTTCACGAGATACGGGCTGGGCAGCCAGTATGAAGCTAACGCGAGATTCGACTCGGCTCACGAGCCCAAGCGCTATCGAGAACTCGTCTCCATCGCGGAGAACTACTGGGAAGCCGGTGAATCCTGGGACAAGGAGCTGCACGACCTACTCCACCAACTTCTTCGCGTCGTCTCCTGGGAAGAAGCGCTCGCGCGCGCCTGCGCAGATCTCCTCGAAGGCGACTGGGCCGCCCACTACCTCACCGAGCCCGTCTCGACGGAACGACCCCTCTGGCCATCGCAGCGTTCGGGAATCGCCGAAGCCCTTTGGATCTCTGAGACGGTGGGAAGCGTGCTCGTCGCGGACGCGACGGGTTCGGGCAAGACACTCATGGGCGCCCACCTAGTTCGTGCGGCACGCGACCGGCTGTGGCGCACGGGACGCACGCGGCGTGATCTCACGGTCTTGGTCGGCCCACCCGCCGTCATCGGGACCTGGAAATCGGAGGCGATTGAACTTGGCCTCATGCTGGAGACGGTGTCGCACGGAATCCTCTCGCGGGCCACCTTGGAACTGACGAGTGACAAGGGCCGATTGGTCCGACATGCTCAGATCCTCGCAGTTGACGAAGCACACAACTTCTTGAATCGCGGCTCCAAGCGAACACGACAGGTCCTCGAGAGTCTCGCCGACAACGTGATGCTCTTCACTGCTACGCCGATTAGCCGTGGAGCCACTGACCTGTTGGATCTCGTGGGACTTCTCGGCCCCGACAACTTCGAGGAGACCACCCTCGAGATCCTGAACCGGCTCGATCGTCGCCGTGGACTGGGCGAAGGCATGCTCCTTCCCAACGAGGTCGATGCTCTGCGCCGAGAGATCCAACGCTTCACGGTGCGACGCACCAAGGCGCAGATCAACGAAATGGTCGACCGAGCGCCGGAGGCATTCATACATCCGATCACCGCGCGTGTCTGTCGTTACCCAGAACATGACGCGCGGATCTACCCCACGGAAGAGACCGTCGAGGACGCCCGACTCGCCGACGAAGTCCGTGACGCGGTTAACGGCCTCGTCGGAATCGCTCAACTCGAGAGCGATATAGGAGTTCCGCGAGGCTTGCGCTCGCAGTACACCGACGAGCAATGGCTCCGATTCCGAATCCACTCAGCGAAGGGGCTCGCCCGCCATCATGTTCTCGAAGCGCTTCGTTCATCGCGGGCGGCGGCAATCGAACATCTCGCCGGAACTCAAGAAGCCGCTCGTCGGTTCGCCCTCGATCCAAGTTTCAAGACAACGAACACCGGTGACGTGATATCGAAGCTGCGACAGCGTCTGAACGAGGGTGCACCGATGGTTCGTCTCAACTGCGACGTCGAACCATGGCTCGTTGACGTTGAGCAGTGGCAGGCAACATGTTCCGAGGAGATCGAACGCTACGAACGTGTGCTGAGTCTGGTTGGGAACATGTCGGATGCACGGGAAGAGACCAAGGTCGAGCTCCTCACCCGCCTGTCGCGCGAGCACGATCGTGTCCTGGC
Source organism: Acidimicrobiaceae bacterium (assembly GCA_027355725.1). GTDB lineage: Bacteria > Actinomycetota > Acidimicrobiia > Acidimicrobiales > RAAP-2 > RAAP-2. The sequence goes on along the minus strand of DAIEHI010000226.1, from coordinate 14,331 downwards.
GTTCGACAGACACCCGGTGACCCTCGCGATGCTCGGTGTCCTCCTCGGCACGAGGGAGCTGGGGAGTACAGAGGTTCTCCTCGCCAATAGTGAGTCACAACGTCGCAAGGTGACCGAAGCATTCGCCCCCGACGCAAGCATCAGCGCAGTCGCACTGTGTTCTGACGCCATGAATGAAGGGCTCAATCTCCAAGGTGCGTCATGCATCGTCCATCTCGACCTTCCGACCACGCTCCGCGTGGCCGAGCAACGGGTGGGCCGAGTTGACCGAATGGACAGCCCTCACGACACCATCGAGGCGTGGTGGCCTCAAGATGGTCCAGCATTCGCGACGCGCGCCTACGAAAAGCTGGTCCGGCGAGCCCGAGAGAGTGAGGAACTCCTGGGATCGAATCTGCGGATTCCGGACTTCGAGCAGCAAATCAACAACACGAACATCGTCACCGCGGCCGACCAGATTGAAGAGTTGACAAAGGCGCAACGCGAGCCCTGGGACGGGATTCAAGACGCTCTCGAGCCAATTCGTCAGTTGGTGTCGGGACCTACCGCCATCGTCCCCGCCGATGTCTACGGCCACTACCGCCTTGAGACCAGCCGCGTCTTGGCACGGGTTGCGCCGCTGCGCTCTCGTCGTCCGTGGGCGTTCTTCTCGATTGCCGCGGCCGCTCACGGCGCGCAGCGGTGGCTGATCGTGGACCAGTCGGTCCCTGGGGGTTTCACGACTGATCTTCACGACGTGGCGGCTCGCTTGAGGGACCTGCTCGATGAGAATCCCCGCAATCGAGAATTCGATAACAATGCTGCCACCGTATTAGATCGTTGCCTCAATATCGCTGCCGTGGCGGAGCGTCAGCTTCTTCCCAAACGAATGCTTCGAGCGCTCACCCAAATGGAGCACGTCATCACCTCATGGGCCGCTCGAGCCCGAAAGGAGCGCGATGAAGAGACCGGCACCCTGTGGTCCGAACTGGCTTCGTTGGCCAGCTCGAAGAACACGGCGGTAGATCCCTATCTCGTTGCGGAGCGATGGCTGGAGTTCGTCTCGCAGTTTCTCGCTCAGCAACGGGAAGAGGCGCGCCGTCGGCGCTACATCCTCCTCGGAGACATCACGGCTGGGCTCCAGCGCGAAACCCCCGAGTACGCAGATCTCGCAGCGCGCTTCACTGACCTACCCGCAGCCGCACCCCTCGATGAACGGGTCACCGCCTGCATTCTCGGGGTCCCTGAGACGTCGTAGTCGCCTGGGAGGCAAAGGAACCCATCCGGACCTGCCCATACGGTCCCGAAGACAAAGAGCCCGCCAACACTTGCTTAGGAGACGGCCAGTTCTTTGTCACCACTCAAAACTGCGTTCCAGAAGGGCGGTTTTCGCGTTCCAAGAGTGGGGGGTCTACGCGGTTCCCGGCCCTTTTGAAGTCCTGGTCACAACTAATTCGCGGAAGTCCCACGAGGCGGGACTTCCCCGTGAAGCTCCGCGAGTAAAACGACACTAAGCCTACGTCCCGCGCGCTCAGTGTCGTTACTTCGGAACAGCGCAACGCTTGGTCAAAGACAAAGCGATATTTGTCTTTAGTTCGTCTCGGTTCGGCCGCAAGTTGAGTCGCTAGTGCAAGAGTCGCCAGACAGCCGTCAGCCAAATCGCCCAATAGCCCGATGAACCGCCCCGGGATGCTCGGAGTCGTCAACCGAAGTGGGGGCAGACCTTTCTATCCCCTGCGCTCCGAGAGCGGGACTTACGCGAGAAGTTTCGCGCGAAAGACGGTCCAAGCCTACGTCTCTTGGGTCAATCACGGGGCTGTCTCTGCGTCACCGACAGATTCACCCTTTCGCGTGGATAGTCCCCAGGGCCGAGCTCGATTACACGATCGGCGCGCAGCCGCACCCCGAGTCACCTCGAGCCCCCAACTATCGTAAGACCCGCGCAGCGCTATTTGCGTACCACAGATTCCACCGTCTGAGCGAGAATCGCCTGTCCACCCACACTCGGGTGGACCCCGCAACCCGTCATGAGGCCACTCGTGTTGTACAGCTGCGTGAGTAGGCCGGCGTTGCACGTGTTGCCCGCGGAGTACTGGGCCGCCTGGCTGAAGGCTGCGTAGCCGTCGGCAATCTTCACATTGAATCCAGCGCCGCCCTGGTCCAGGGCCTGATTGATCGCTTGGCTGCCTGCCGAAGCCAACCCGTTGGAGTAGTCCGTCGAGTAGTAGTTGACGAGAACGATCTGACCCCTGAAGTGAGCGGTGACCCGCAGTCCGTGCAAGATGGTGGCCACGTTCTTCTTGACCGTTGCGAGCACGGGCGCCAACTCCGTCGGGGATGCACACTGGTCCGTCGTGATCTCTTGGCAGATGAAGCCATCATTGGCCCCAATCATCAGCGTGATCAAACTGGTTCGCGGGTGCGCCTTCAAATAGTGCAGCGCGTAGGCCATCTGGCTGCCCGTGTAGGACACGTGCAATGGGTAGAGCGATCGGTACCCCCCCGCCGCGAGCGTTCCCGTCGTACTCACGTGATTCTCGCAGCCATTACTCTGCGCGCTGGCACTGAGGAAGCTCGACGAGGTCTCACCCGGGCACGACGTGTTCGCCAAGTGCAGACCGAGGGCGGAGGCAATGTCTTCGGGGAAGCCGACGAAGTTGGCGGCCGAACTGTAGTCAGGGGCAGGCACCGTCGTCGATTCGCGATAGCCAAAGGAGACCGAGTCACCGAGTGCCAAGTAATCGCTACCCGGCGTGACGTGCGCGACGTCGGGGAAGTGTCGAGCCCTGGGCGCGCTCGATGCGCTGGCCGAAGCACTAACGAGCCCCATTGACATCACGATTACCGCGCTCGCGCGACGAGCAACTGACCACATTCGAAGATTCATAATCTCCCCCCTTGCCACTAACCGCTTCGTACGCGTAGCGCACGAAGACCGCACCAGGGTCTATCACGTCAGCGGACCGGGCGGGCAGCGGCCTGCGCCGCGAGATCCACATCCAGGCGATGGAAGTGGCGATCCTAAAGCGCGCGACCGTCTGCTTCGCGAAGGAAGACTTCCTACCACGTTGATGGCCCGGCTGGTCGGAAAACTCCGGGACATTGGATTCTCGGTCAATCTGACCTACTCGGTGCTGATGGCCCCACCGCCGTTTCTAGGACGCTAATACTTGTGCGCACGCGAGTGAACCACGAGCTCTTGCTCAAGCGGGGCTTCGTCCTGCGACCAACCAAGGTTCTGTACCTGGCGTGTGACATTTATGACCCGGGCGGATGCGATTTCACATTCCAATCCGCACCGGTCTATCGGTTTTTGCCACGTCACTCGTGCCGTGATTTACATGGCGCTCAAAATCTCATAGATGATGTGGGAAGCCACTACACCTGTGATTTCGGCGTGGTCGTATACCGGTGCCACCTCGACCACATCTGCACCGACGATTTCGAGATCCTTGAACGAACGAAGGATAGCGAGTAGTTCTCGACTGGTCAGTCCTCCGGCCTCCGGAGTTCCCGTGCCGGGAGCGTGCGCCGGATCGAGGACATCAACATCTATCGAGACGTAGAGCGGCCGATTTCCCACCCGTTCCTTGATGCGCGCAATCGTTCCCGCAACGCCGATTTCGTCGATTTCGACAGCCGAAACAATTTGAAAACCAAGGTTTGCGTCTTCGTCCAGGTCATGTGCCGAGTACAGCGGCCCTCGAATGCCAATGTGCATTGACCCCTCGCGGTCGATAAGACCCTCTTCCGATGCACGTCGAAACGGGGTGCCGTGGGTATACGGCGCTCCAAAATAGGTGTCCCACGTGTCGAGGTGAGCATCGAAATGGACCACGCTAACAGGACCATGCTTGTGAGCTACGGTGCGCAGCAACGGTAGCACCACGGTGTGGTCCCCCCCGATGGAGATCACCCGTGTCGCACGCTCGCCCAACGCCATGCTCGCACGCTCAATGTCAGTAATCGCTTGTGCAATGTCGAACGGGTTCACCGCAATGTCACCCGCATCTGCCACCTGGTTCTCGGCGAACGGCGAACGCCCTGTTGCTGGGTTAAAGGGTCGCAGGAGCCGAGACGACTCTCGAACATGGCGCGGCCCAAATCGAGCGCCAGGTCGGTAACTCACGCCGGAGTCGAACGGAATCCCCACGATGGCAACATCTACGTCGCTTACATCGTCAATCTCAGGCAGTAGTGCGAACGTCGCGGGCCCCGCATAGCGCGGCGTCTTCGTCGCATCAATCTGACCAACCCGGCCATCTTCTACAAGACGTGCAATCTCCCTGTCATTCACGTCATACCTCCACCTTCTACCCCGTACCACCCATCAAGGGACCCGAATTCACAATCGGCCGCCAGAGTTCATTTAACCCAACACCCGTGCCTGAATGAAGGGGATTTCAGCGACCGCCACTTTGAGAGGGTTTTGATCAAGCGTGATGAGGTCAGCGAACTTTCCAGGCGCGAGAGATCCAACTTTCGCTTCGCGGTGCATCGATCGCGCTCCGCCCATCGTGTGAGCCCACAGAGCTTGCTCAACGGTAATAGATTCCGACAAGTCTCCCACCACACCACCTTCAACAGACGCCCTCGTCACCGCGGCGAACACCGTAGCCAACGGATCCGGCATCGAAACTGGGGCATCGGACGATAACGCGACTTCAACGCCCGCGCGATGAAGTGACCCGAGCGGGTTATATCGGTCTCCGCCCGCTCCAACTGCCCGTGCAACGGCTTTACCGTAGAGGAAATGATGCTGCGACTGGTTGACCGCGAAGACCCCGAGGTCCGCCATGCGTGCGATCTCCTCGTCGCCCGGTAACCCGCAATGCTCAACCCGATGACGCACGTCGGATCGAGGGAACATCGATTGGGCTTGCTGGATCGCATCGAGGGTAGAGCGAATCGCGGCGTCACCCTGCGCGTGAATCCCCACTTGGAGCCCGACTGCGTGGGCCCGCCCAATCAGATCCTTCAGTTCACTGTCGGAATGGTAGACGTGACCGTGGTGACACGGATCGAACGCGTAGTCCGCAGATATATTCGCGTTGTACGACGTCAATGAACCATCGGCGTAGCACTTGATACCGAGGAAGGCCAGTTGGTGGTCGCCGAGCGTCGAATTCAGGCCAAGTGCCAAGACTTCGTCGAGCAGGCTCGAGAGGACGAGCATGCCAGTGCGCAACCGTAGTCGTCCGAGGTCGCGGGCGGCCAACCACACCGACATCTCACGTCTCGACACTTGTGCGTCTAGAACGGTCGTAACCCCCTTAGCGAGAAAGATGTCCTGCGCAAGATCCAACGCGTCGAGGAGTTCAGACTGCGCGTCCGGAATGTGAAAGTTCGGGCCATGGTTCGTTATCTTTACGCCACCCTCTCCGGTAATTAGGTCGGTAGCCGCGTCCCAGAGAAGCCCGGTCGCGTGACCGGCCGCGTCACGTTCAATTACGCCACCATCGGGATCGGGGGTGGCGTCATCGACCCCCATCCGTTGCAACATCAAGGTGTTGACAACGATGCCGTGGCCGCTCGTGTGCATCACCATGACCGGCCGATCGGTGGCCACGAGATCCAGGTCTTGTCGGTTCGGGTGACGGCGCTCGGCCAAACGACCCTGGTGGTATCCATATCCCCAGATTGGCGCGCCAGCCCGCAACGTTCCGCCACGACCGGCGAGTAACTTAACCATCGCCTCGATTGACGGAACTTGATCGGGTGAACAGTCGACCCACGTCAGAGATTGGCCCAACATCAGAGGATGGCAGTGGGCGTCGATGAAACCCGGCATCAAAACACGTCCCCCGAGATCAATTACCTCCGCGCCGCTACCAACGCTCGCTCGACAGTCCGCGAGCGCTCCTACGGCGATGATTATTCCATCTCGAATCGCCAATGCCTCGGGGTACCGCTCTTCTGTCATTGTCAAGATGTCACCACCGGTGAAAACCTGGGCCGTCATATGCTGTGTCCTCTCACGCTATTTGTCACTAGAACTCTGTGCTCGGGGGAATCCACCAATCGTGACCACGCTCCGTCGTCACGTACTCCGGCCAACGGAAATCGATTGGAGCAGTGAAGTCCTTCGGTAGAAGTGGCTCCATCGGCCCACTCGATCGACGCTCGCGCCACTCCGACTTTGCCCGCACGAGGCGGGTGGGGTCGCTGAATAGGTCAAGCAAAGTCCCTGCGATTACCCGCGCAGCGCACTGAATCGTCGGATCAATTGTTGAGGCGATGCCACCCAGTGCGTTCATCACCCACGCCGGAATAGCGGCCTCGAAGCCTTCCCTCGACAGTGCGGGTCGGGCAACGTACAACCGAACAGTCGGCGCGTACCAGGTCATCTCGACGTAGTCATCGGATGTCCAGTTCGTTTGCCACGGAGGGAGCAACGCCCGTAGCTGAGATTCTGCGTCCCGCGGGTCAATGAGGGACTCAGTTTCGGGGAGGAATGGCCGCTCGACCCCTGGTACCCCGAGTTCTTCGCGTAGAGCATTGGCAACCGCACGGGCGTCCTCGCCCCAGACCGGCGGTCCAACCCGTTGCATATTCTGCCACGTGACTTCTGCCATCTCGTGGTTGGCGATACCCGGACGATTCCGCGATACCCAACGTTCTTCGACCTCGCAGTGCGCACTACTTGCCGCCAGTCGAGCGTTCGAATCAAGCACCCGTCCAATCCGCTCCGCAGTGGCCAGGTCGGGTGTACGCCACGAGTACTCAATCTGCGCCAGTCCCGCCGGTAGATTGTCAGCGGTGGCTTGACCAGCAGTAAGGATGGCCTCCGACAGCGACCATCCGCCCGTTGCCGCAGCCATTGAATCCTGACTGGTCTTCGTCAACGACCACATCGTCGTTAGTGCAGCGTCAGCCCCAGGTGCTCGTGCCGCAGAGTGCGCAGCGGCGATTGGCGAGTTATCGAGTGCACCCCAGGTTTCGGGAGAATCACACACAAACGAATAGATCTTGGAGAAGTAGGCACCGCAATGCGTATCCCACCGCACCGTATTACAGAGCGGGAGCATATAGAAAGGATGGAAGCTGATTATGGCGTCAACATCGTCGTAGTACCCGTGAACCCCGTGCACGACTTTCGACCCGCACACCTTCTCCGCTGGTTCACCGGTGTAGACAAGTGTGCCACCGACCTCGTTTTCAATCATGACTGTTTTCGCAGCCAACACGGCTGCGAGGCTCGAGATCCCGAGCGCTGAGTGGGGGTCCGTATGCCCCGGAGCAAATCTGCTGAGACCTTCACGAGGTCCACGCTGAGTACTCGCTGACTGACAGTTTCCAGGCACCGCGTCATACTCGGCGTACGCGAGCAGCGTCGGTCCGGGACCGTTGCTCCATCGCGCCGAGAACGCCGTAGGCATGCCCGCACTACCCTCCTCAACGGTGAATCCTTCAGCGCGAAGTCGTGCGACGAACCACGCCGATGATTTGTACTCTCGCCATGCGGGCTCGGCATAGTTCCAAATCGTGTTATGCCACTCGGAGATTTCACTGGCATGATCGCCAATCCACGCATCCGCCTCGCGTTTCAACTCCTCAACGCTCACCCTGTCAACCATCATGACTGCGGCTCCTCGAGCATCCCGTAACGATCTGCAGAGTCACCGGTTACGCGAAATCCTGCAATCACTCCGACGATGAGCACGAGTCCAAGCAAAATGAAGACACCGAGACTCACGGGAATCGAGAACGGCCAGAGATTGCCGTATAGCGAGTACACCAGGAAAAGGCATGCCAACGCTGGCACTACGTAGTAGAAGGTGATCTCACGTATCTTTTCGCGAGTTGCGTAACCGATCAACGCGGCCGATGTGATGAGTTGCTGCAGCACGTATCCAGCCGTTGCTGCGGTAACCACTACGAGAAATCCCGTGTAAAGACCCCATATCGATTCCGGAACAAAAGTCGCAAACAACTCGAAGACCAGACAGCTCACGAGGGCAACCGTCGGCGTCCGGTGACGGGGATGTGTCTTGGCTGCCTTGGGCGGGAGAAGACCCTGTCGACCAGCGTCGTAGATTAGCCGAGCGACAGTGATATTGATTGCCACGTTTACCCCGATGATGGAGTTCAACGCGAGCACAGCAATGATCACGAGCAACGTAGTCCCGCCCACCTGACTTGCGAGGGTCAACAACGGTGCACCCGACGATGCAAAGCCAGCCATCTTGTTCGGACCCCACGCGATTACAAGCGCGTAAGCCGCAAAGATGTAGAGCGCGACCACGGAGAACTGCACTACCAGCAAACTGCGCTTGATGGTCTGCTGCGGAGACTTACTCTCTTCAGCTAACGACAGTACGTTGTCTGCTCCACCGAGCGCGACTGACGAGAGTGCCATCGCAACGCCGATGCCGCTCCAGCCATTTCGAGCATGGTGCGGGTTGAAGACCGAGAACGAGTTGTGTCCACCGGCGTGGATTACAAAGTATGCGCAGAGTCCAACAATGACTACGACTTCGATTGCCGCTGTCACCAGTCCGTAGTCGAGGGTAATGCGAACGCGGTACCAACCGAGCGCGAACGGGACAATCATCGTGAACAACGCCACTGCGATCCACGTCCATCCCGGGGGGTTCCAGCCCAGCGCCTGCGCCGCGGTGTCAAAGATACTCGGCGCAATCAATGCGTTCGCGGAAACCAAGAGCAGATTCGCGAGACCGTATGACGTTCCAGTCGCACCCGCCAGACGTTCGCCAAAACCAGCTCGGACCAGTTGATAGATGCCACCTGCGCTGCGAATGTGCTTGGAGAACTGATAGGTCGTGTTGATGTACAACAGAATCAACACTGATCCGGCAAGCATCGCAAACGGGAGCGCTCCTAAACCGTAGAACGCGGCACCAGTCAACGCAACGGTGACCGACGCCAATGGTCCATTCGCGATAGCGCCCTGGCTTAAGACGTGACGCAACGTGATGGCGTTCGCTTGAAGGTCGCCGTTGTCTGGCGCTTTCGATTCAGTGTTCATATTCCCCCCGGACATAATCGACGTACTGCGGACCAGTACGAGCCGCAACCTAGAAGAGCGTGGGCGGGCCGTCAAGCACTGATTCGTAGCCAATGAAGACTTCATCCTTACGTATGGTGCTGATATGTTCGCAGCCATGAACGAATCGCTCGTCCCAGACCACGTCAAATTCCCGGCAACGACCGGTAGCGAAGGTCCAACGCTTGAAACAGTCTCTTTGAGGTTTCTATGAACATGGATGAAATCGACACCCGGTTATATGAAGAATTGCAGCGGGATGGACGAATATCGATGGAGGATCTCGCCGCCGTGGTCGGTCTCTCGCGCATTGCTGTGCGCGCCCGAGTTTCGCGCCTCATCCAGAGTGGGGCTCTACGCATCATCGGGGTAGTGCACCCCAGCACCTATGAGATCCGTAACTTTGCGCACCTTGCCATCGGTGTCGACGGCCCCGTTTCGATTGTCGGACGAGCCATCGCGAATTTGGATAACGTTCCGCTCGTTTCGGTTGTGGCCGGTCGTTTTGCGCTTATCGCTGAAGTGCGAGCCACCAACATGGCGGCGCTACGAGCGCTAATTCGAGCGGTCGCCGCCATCGAGCATGTGGTTAATGTCGAGACCGCAATATACACCGAACGTATTAAGGACCTCTACGCACCCCCAGCGCGAATACCACCGACAAAGCTGGACGTTGTGGACCGGCAGATCCTCGACGCGCTCGAACTGGACGGACGCGTTAGTTACGCTGAAATCGCGAGACTCACGCACTTCTCTCCCTCCGCTATCCGAAAGAGGGTAAATCTGCTCGTCGAACGAGGTGTCGTGCGAATCAGCGCCGTGGCCTCACCGGGTCTGATGGGCCTTCAACACATGTGTGGATTCTCGGTTCGCCTCCGCGGTGGTACAGAATCGGAAACAATTGCGGCCCTTGAGGCGATGGACGCCGTTAGTTACCTCAGCCTGGTGCTCGGCCGATGTGACGCAATCGGCACGTTGATGGTTCGGTCACTTCCTGATCTAGTGCTTACCTTCGACCACATCCGCTCGCTACGTGGCGTCACGGAACTGGAAAGTTGGATGCATCTAGACGTCATTAAGGAGAGCTACCACACCCCGAATCTCTCGTGAGTGTCTCACGGTCACTTCACGAAAGGTTTTCCAACGCATTCAGTAACACCGAGTTGGCAGTTTTCGGTCAATTCTCTAGCAGCTGAAGTACGCCTCCACGGGCATGTTCAGGTGACACACGTCACTACTTGAGTTCAATTTCAATGAATCGAAACTCGAAGTCGTTGGGATTCACCACGTTATGTGTCACTCCGGCGCTACGTGCATACGAGACGCCACACTCAAGGAGCGCCTCACTCGATGTGCCATCGACCAACATTTGCAACACGCCCGTAGTCATTGGTACGACAACGTAATCGCGTTCGTGGCGATGACTACCCGTTTCAGATCCCGGGGTGAAGAACCACTCAGTAACCACGACACGTTCAGTGTCCAGTTGAACGTGAGCCACGGCGCGTACCACAAGAAACCTCCACTAACTAATCCACGACTACTCATCGCGAGTGTAGGCCGCTCGCCACCCAGACTCTCATTTTCCGACTCTCATTGGCACTGGCTCACGAAACGGGGTCCCCGCAGCTCGAAAAGGACACGGATCAAAAGTCCGTGTGATGCCAGGACATGGACTCCGTGGTTACTTCTCAGTGCAGATCACATTCTCATCCGCGAACACCCTTGTTCTTACAATCGTCGGGATAGATCCACGGCAACGGTATGATCCGCCACCATAGAGCGGAGAGGATCCCGTCAGCTGGTACGTTCCCACCGGGACTCGAAACTCAAAGTACCCGCTGGCGGGAACCGTGGCACCAAAGAGTTCACCGCCTTTGGCCGTCGCCCAGACCATTCCTGGATACGGTCGGTATCCCGAGGTATTACCCGGCCCGCCGCCGGCTTCGAGTCGGCCCTTGATGAACCCAACGGGCGATTCTTCGATGACTCCGGCGCTGACGTTGAAGTAGTCCTGAGTACAGACCGGCACCCGCTCGGGCAGGGCGAAGTAGTGCGAAAGCCACGAGTCACTGGCGACTCTGGGGTTCGCTAGCACTTCAATTCCGTTGGCGTATTTCGGAGAGCAGGAACTGCCGTGCACGCGGACCAGCTCTTTGAATTGAGCGGTCGAGATTGAACCGATTGAGACCGTGGCGTAGACGAAGTCGCCGTGACCCAAGACCATCATCGGGTAGGCGACGGTTCCACTCAACGAGCTGATGCCGACCGGCCGGTGGGACGGCCCACTGACCGCCTGGACGGGGACGTTGTCAACGACGGGTGCGCACGTCGCGCCGGTGTTCTTGAACCACAGTGTTGCCCGGAAGCCAGCGGATGACGAGTAGGTGCCCCGTGGTGGACTCATGGAGGGAATCAGTTGACTCGGTCGACAGGTCGTGGGCGACGCTGCCGGATTCGGTGAAGCAGCGAGTAAAGGTGCGGTGAGTGGTGACATTGCGAGCAGTACGCCGCCGATGGCCGCGGCGATCGCCGTCGTGCGTGGGCTCCGGAGCCGTAGCGACATAAGCAGCCCTTTCTTACTTGTAGGAGTTGGCGACGAGGGCCACCGGACCCGATCTGGGGTGGATGATCCGAGTGCGCGATGACGTTGGACCTCGGAGATCAATAACCTCTCGCACTGGCGCCGCAACGGGACACGCTTGGAAACTCGTGGTGTACGCCGGTGACGTACCGTATTCGGTGATCGTGACCGATGACAGGAATCCGGAACGCCAGGTCCCGGCGACGGCGTTGCCCATGACGTGCCCACAAGGTGGCGGTGAGACGATGAGCTCGATCTTCGAAGCGCCAACGGTACTGATGATCCTCCAGGGCAGTGAGAACTGCTCCAGCGCGTTGGCCAGGCGCGCCCGATAGAAACGCCCGCAGCGCACGCTCTTGGCGATGTAGACCACGGCCGGTGATCCAGAGGGTTCGCCTACGACAACCGCTGCCATCCCACTGTACGGTGCTCGCCGCAAAAGCTGTTGCGTGGACGGTCCAGTCGTCTGTATCGGACAGTGATACGGAGTGTTCTCATAGGCGAGGCCCACCCACGCCGTAACCTTTTCGACCGCGGGCACACCGCGCACATGCTTCGTGATGGTGACCATGCCGAATCCGAGCGAGACTCGTGATTGCTTCGAATACCCTTGCAGCTGCGAGGTAGCCCAGATACGTCTCGCGAATCCAAATTCATTTGTCGGCGTCTTCATCGAGGTTGCGGCTGGCGTGACGGTGAGGGCCCCATTGTCCAGTTGGAACGGGTGGATGTAGCGGTAATGCCTGATATCAACACCCGCGAACGCACCGGTTCCGGTCAGCGTGACTCCTGTATCCGTCGTGACCCTCTCGTGCGCGACCGTTGACTGCACGGTTTCCTGTGGCCCAACGGCAGCGCTCTTAACGACTGCCGGTGCCGAACCGAAGAGGGTGACGGCACCCGCTATCGCGAGCGTAATGGCCGCAGCACTTGTGCCGACGATCGCGGGCCAACGTCGCCGTGTTGGTGTCCGCACTGTCCGAGGCTCAGGTACCGCATCGCCAATACCCGCCGTAATCTTGGACATCAGTTGCTCCTGTCGCACGAGATCATTAAGGGTCTCATCAGTGAGGCCACGTACGGGGTCAATATCGCTCATCAACTTCTGGAGCAGGTCTTCATTCACGAGTCGGTCCCTTCTCCTCGCAGTGGTGACACCGTCGTCTCGGTCCAGGATTGGTTGATTCGTTCACGGAGGTGTCGTCGAGCTCGCGAGAGACGAATGCCGGCTGCCTTCTCGCTACATCCGAGCGCGATACCTATCTCGCGATATGAGAGTCTTTCCCAGTAGGTGAGTTGAATCAATTCACGTTCTTGCGGGCTGAGTTCTCCAAGTGCGGCTCGTAGCGACTCGACGTCTTCACCGGTGTAGCGAGGATTCGCGAGTTCGCCTTCACGCTCAAAGGCGAGGCGAGCTTCCAATCGCAAAGTCCGCTGACGTCCGCGAAGGAGGTTGGAGAGGATATTTCCAGCGATGCCGTAGAGCCAAAACAGTTCCTCAGTCCGAGAGGGTAGTTCCTCGAAACGTCGCCAGACGACAACAAACGTGTCAGCCACGAGGTCCTCGGCAGCGAAGTGGTCATCGAGACGACGCAGTCCGTAGCGCAAGAGGGCGTTGCGGTGTGTCGCGACAACACGTGCAAATTCCTCATCCTCGTTGGTCATCGGTTTCCTTGATTTGCCATTTACATCTAAATGTCCGAGTAGCGCGAATCCCTTCACACGATTCTGGTGGAACGCGAGGAGAAGAGAAGGAACCTTCAGGCTCGAAGTTGATCAAGGGGGTCAGCAGAACGTCACGCCGGACTTTGCGCAGGAAGCATCGTGAGTCTTCGAGAGTCGTGACGGCCAAGTCAACCGATTGAGTCCGACTTCGTGCGGCCGGGGAAGCGGTCGTGGCCTCGATCGGGCTGGCGCGTTCGAGTTGGGTCACGAGTGGCAACCCGGGACACACGAGTTTTCCGCGGTGGTGGACTTGGTCGATTTGTGCCGGTGACTCAGACCGAACGCTCACGTCGCAGATGATCGTCATGTGCAGCAGAGGGCTGGGGTGGTCGAATGTGACGACGACTGGCGGGCCATCGATAACGACGTCGAACTTTCGCACGAATTGCTTAGATCGCAGGTCGACCTTGCTGACGATCGCCGGCGCTCGCCCATGAGTTGAACGGCAAGGTCACTCGGGTGACAGTAGAATTGACTGCTTATGGCCCGTTCTCGTCATTCAGGGCCGTCGGATGGCGTGCCGCTCGGCGAGGTGCCCAATGCCCAGCGATTGCGTGCGCTGGCTGGCGCTATCGACGAACGGACTGGAGCGCCATCACGACGCGCCGGTCACCGCCAACGTCGGGCGGCACGGCGCCACTCACGCGCGCGGCCGTGGTGGATCGCCCTGGGCGTCGTCGCCGTCGTCATCGCGCTCATCATCGCCAGTGGTGCCGGCTACCTCTACTATCTGAACTCCAAGATCCATCGCGTCGCGGTCGGCAACCTCACCTCCCAGGCGACAACGGGCGCTGACGCCGGCACGCAGAACATCCTCATGATTGGCTCCACGTCGCGCTGCGCGTTGAAGGTGCAGAATGCCGCCTACGGTCTGTGCTCAGCCGGGGTGAACGGCGTCAACAGCGACGTCATCATGATCTTGCACCTCAACCCCGCCACCCGGGCACTGTCGATCCTGTCGATTCCTCGCGACCTCTTCTTGCCCAACGCCCGCTCGGGTCCCGATGGCGGCTACAAGATCGACGCCGCCCTCTAC
>DAIEHI010000178.1 GCA_027355725.1 Acidimicrobiaceae bacterium | reverse complement strand
GAAGTCCGACGCCTCGGCCCAGGAGTAGAGGGTCTCAGCAGAAGTCCGTGACCGACCGGCTGAGAATGCGAGTCCGCCGTTGTCGTTGAACCACGCGATCTGGGAGGCGAGCATGTGGATGGTCGCGAGCGCCGGGGTGTTATAGGTCTGGTTCAGACGTGAGTTGTCAAGCGCGATCTTCAGATCAAAGAAGGCAGGTGTCCATCTCCCCGACGCCGCCAGGGTCTCGATGCGCTCAACTGCAGCGGGTGAGCAGACAGCGAGCCACAAGCCCCCGTCACTCGCGAACGACTTCTGAGGCGCGAAGTAGTAGCAGTCGAACTGTGTGGGGTCGACAAAGAGTCCACCCGCGCCTGAGGTCGCGTCGACGACGACCAGGCCCGATGAACCGGCTGGTCGTTCAATCGGCATCATGACGCCCGTCGAGGTCTCATTGTGCGTGAGCGCATAGAGGTCGACACTCTCGTCAGCGACCGGGTACGGATGGGTTCCCACGTCGCTCTTGATGATCTGGGGCTCACTCAGGTGAGGGGCCGCAGCCACCGCGCTCGCGAACTTGCTCGAGAACTCGCCGAAACTCAAGTGCTGTGAGTGATTCGACACGAGATGAAAGGTCGCGGCGTCCCAGAACGCCGTGGTGCCACCGTTGCCCAGCAGGACCTCGTAACCGTCTGGAAGATTGAAGAGAGCGCTCAAACCCTCGCGCACCTCACCGACCTTGTTACGCACGGTTGCTTGACGGTGCGAGGTGCCCATGTACGTGGAGCCGTCGGCGACGAGGGCCTGGAGTTGCTCGGCGCGGATCTTTGAGGGACCTGAGCCGAAGCGTCCATCGCGTGGAAGAAGCTCGGAAGGGATTCGGAGGGTGTCTGGGGAACTCATAGACTTAATTCTAGGGAAAATCAAATGGAGCGATGTATGAGCACGAGAGTAAGTGATCTACTGAGTGGTCTGGCCCCCAGTGCGACGCTCGCGGTTGACGGCAAAGCCAAGGCTTTGAAGGCCACTGGCGAGCCCGTGATCGGATACGGCGCGGGCGAACCGGACTTTCCCACACCCGTTCACATCGTCGAGGCGGCCGCCAAGGCATGTTATGACCCGAGCAACTACAAGTACACGCCAACGGCGGGCCTGCAGGTGCTGCGCGAGGCGATCGTCTCAAAATCCAAGCGCGATTCCGGTCTCGAAATAACCCCAAACCAGGTTCTCGTCACCAATGGTGGCAAGCACGCGGTGGCGACGGCCTTCATGACGCTCTTGAACCCCGGCGATGAGGTCCTCATACCCGCACCCTTTTGGACAACGTACCCAGAAGCGGTGTATCTCACCGGCGCGAAGCCGGTCGCGGTGATCACCAATGAGGCCAACGGTTTTCGCCTGACCGTGGAGGACCTGGAGCGAGCGCGTACCGAGAAGACCAAGTTGCTCGTCTTCGTATCGCCGTCGAACCCGACGGGCGCCGTCGTTCGACCCGAGGAGATCATTGAAATCGGTCGATGGGCCGCGCAGCATGACATTTGGGTGATGTGCGACGAGATCTACGAGCACCTCGTGTACGGCGACGCCGAGCACGTCTCGATGCCCGTGGTGACGCCCGAGCTGGGTGACCGCTGGGTGGTCGTGAATGGGGTGGCCAAGACCTACGCGATGACCGGTTGGAGAATTGGCTGGATGATCGGTGCGCCTGATGTGATGAATGCCGCCGTCAACTATCAGAGTCAGACAACGTCGAACATTTCGAACATCTCGCAACGCGCCGCGGTAGCTGCATTGACTGGTGACCTCAGCGCCGTCCAAGAGATGCGAACCGCATTCGACCGCCGCAGAAAGACGATGACGTCGATGCTCAACGCCATCGATGGTGTGCGTTGCGCGATTCCCGAGGGTGCGTTCTACTGCTTTCCAAATGTGACTGGGCTCCTGGGGCGATCCATTGGCGGTCGAGTGGCGACAACGTCGGCTGAACTGGCGGAGACACTCCTCGAGACAATCAAGATCGCGGTCGTGCCCGGTGAAGCCTTCGGCACGCCTGGGTTCTTCCGTCTGAGTTACGCGTTGGGCGACGAGGATCTCGCTGAGGGTCTTGAGCGTTTCGCAGCGTTGGTAGCGGCGGGCTGAGCAGACCACTCATTCCCTTAGGCTAAAGGAACTTAACGAAAGGTTTTACGGTGGCGCGAGTACTTGTATCAGAAGAGATTGCTGACTCCGGTCTTCAGGAGTTGCGCAACGCCGGCCACGAGGTCGACATCCGTTTGGGCCTCTCGCCGAGCGAGTTGATCGACGCAATTCAAGGTGCGCACGCACTGATCATCCGGTCTGCGACCCAGGTGGACGCCGCGACACTTGAGGCGGCAAAGGATCTGATCGTCGTGGGTCGCGCGGGCATTGGACTCGACAACGTCGATGTCGCCAAGGCCACCGAGCTCGGCGTCATGGTCGTCAACGCACCGGTGTCGAACATCCTTTCGGCGGCGGAACAGACAATGGCCCTCTTGTTGGCCCAAGCGCGCAACATCCCCCAAGCCCATTCCGCTCTGAAGAACGGCAAGTGGGAGCGCAGTAAGTGGGAGGGCGTTGAACTGCACGGCAAGACGCTCGGTATCGTGGGACTCGGCAAGATCGGGGCGCTCGTCGCCCAGCGCGCCATGGCTTTTGGCATGCGTCTCGTGGCCTACGACCCTTACATTGGCGAGGAGCGAGCCAGGCACATGGGCATTGAATTGATGAGTCTCGACTCGCTGCTCGCCCAGAGTGACTTCATCACCATTCACCTGCCAAGGGTCAAAGAGACAACCAATCTCTTGAACGCCGAATCGTTGAAGAAGACGAAGCCGGGCGTTCGGATCATCAATGTCGCCCGTGGCGGCATCGTCAACGAGGCGGACCTCGCAGAGGCGATTCAAAGCGGTCACGTGCAAGGAGCCGCACTCGACGTGTTTGAAAAGGAGCCCACCACCGAATCTCCGCTCTTCGAACTCCCTTCCGTCGTCGTCGTTCCCCACCTCGGGGCATCGACCGCGGAGGCGCAGGACAAGGCCGGCGTGACGATTGCCGAGCAGGTTCAGCTAGCGCTCGCGGGTGATTTCGTGCCATTCGCGGTGAATGTCGCGGCTGGAGAGGTGTCCAATGTCGTTCGTCCCTTCATGGGTCTAGCCGAGGTGTTGGGTCGATTCATCGGCGGTCTGCTCGATGGAGAGCCCGCCGACCTCGAAGTGTTGTACCAGGGCGAATTGGCCGGCGCGGGTACCAAGATCTTGACCCTGTGCGCGCTGAAGGGACTGCTGGTGGCCACTGGTCACGACGGCGTCTCATTCGTGAACGCGCCACAGCTCGCGCTCGACCACAACCTCACCTATAGCGAATCGGCGAACGTGGATTCGCCCGAGTACGTGAATCTGATCACGGTTCGCTCAGGTGTTCACGCAGTGTCTGGAACGCTCATGACGATTGGCACTCGCCTCGAGACGCGCATTGTCAGTGTGGATGGTCACAGTGTTGAGATTCCGCCGGCGTCGTCCATGCTCGTGGTTCGAAACGACGACCGACCGGGCATGATCGGTCGTGTTGGCGTCGCACTCGGTGAAGCGGATGTCTCGATCAGTTCAATGGCCGTTGGTCCTGACGCGGTCACGAAGACTGCCTTGATGGTGCTCTCGACGACGGCGCCGACCCCCGCATCGGTGGTAGAGCGTCTGAGGGTCACCGACGGCATCCAGGATATCCACCTCATCACCCTTCGCTAGAAGGGTCGCCTCTAGAACAGGCTGATGAGATCGATTCGGTCCATGATCTCTTTGGTTAGCAGCGGCATCGCGTCGAGTGCCGTCATGTTCTCTCGAACCTGGTCAGCAGAGGATGCACCGGTGATCACAGTTGAGACGTTTGGGTTCTTTGCGCACCACGCGAGCGAGAGTTGCGTGAGCGAGATACCGAGCTCATCGGCGATGACCTTGAGGTCCGCCACCTTCTTGTTGCGCCCCTCGTCAGTCAACATCCCACGAAGCCACTCATAACCCGGCAAGGTGGCCCTCGAACCCTCTGGCACGCCGTTGAGGTACTTGCCGGTCAACAATCCAGACGAGAGCGGGGACCAGATCGTCGTGCCCAGCCCGATGTCGCTGTACAGGCGTCGGTATTCCTTCTCAACGCGGTCGCGCCACAAGATGTTGTACTGCGGCTGCTCCATGAGGGGTTTGTGGAGGTGGTGACGATCAGCGATGTCATACGCCGCCCTGATCTCGTCGGCGCTCCATTCTGAAGTGCCCCAGTACAGCGCCTTGCCTTGAGTGATCAT
>DAIEHI010000124.1 GCA_027355725.1 Acidimicrobiaceae bacterium | reverse complement strand
ATGTTCTTCGGATGGCTTACTGTCAGTTTTCTTTGGATGGTCGGCATCGCCAGCATTCTGAGTATCGGCGTCCTTATCCTCGTGCTAGCTGGACTTGGCACTTGGTACATGTTGCGCCAGCCCCGGTATCAATTGGGCTTGGCTGGCCTCATTTCACTCGGGTCGGCTCCTTTCTTCTTGAAAGCGCGAATGAATGGGCCGGCTCAGGGCACGGTGCTTAGGTCTAACGGCGGGGGTGGAGTCATCGGAGGCCACTACTCGAACCCTTGGCCGTGGGTGGCAGTTGGCGTGGCCGTCATCATCGGCAGTGTTGTTGTGTTCGTCGTCACGACACGTCGCCGCGACTAAGACCGAAGCGACGCAGTACCCCGGCGGTCCCACTGTTTGCGCTTGCTAGGAGGCTTTCCTTTCGTCACGTTGAGGTGGTCGCGAATGAGACCACTGTACGCATCGGCCGAGTCCACTTTGTGCGTATTCCGACGGTTGTTGTACACCCGTTCCGATCGGACCTGTACAGCGATTCCGACGTAGTTGTACAGCCGCGAGAGGCTGACGCTGGCAGTGGCGTGAGCGAGAGGGCACCGGCAACGCTTCTTTGATCCATCACGATCAGAGGAGTGGCCGGTGCCCCGTCCCCATACAACCATGCGCAAGGTCCGCGAGATACTTCGACTCCGCTGGGAGGAGCAACTGAGCTTGCGCGCCGTGGCGTCGGCCGTGGCAATGCCCCACGCCACCGTCGCGCTCTATGAGAAGCGCGCCGCCGAGGCCGGGCTCTCCTGGCCCCTCGAGGGAATCGACGACGAAGCCCTGGAGAACCTGCTCTTCGCGCCGCCGGCGCCACCAACGCGCGAGCACCCTGACTTCGCCTATCTCCAGCGCGAACTTCGCCACAAGGGCGTCACCTTGCAGTTGCTCTGGGACGAGTACCGCGAGGCCCACCCCGATGGTTACGGCTACAGCCAGTTCTGCAAGCTCTACCGCGAGTGGCGTGATCGCCTCGACGTCGTGATGCGCCAGGATCACGTGGCCGGCGAGAAGCTCTTCGTCGACTTCCCGGGTCTCACGATCCCCATCTACGACGAGGTGAGCCTGGGCGTGAAGTTTCGCGCCGAGCTCTTCGTGGCGGTGTTGGGCGCGTCGAACTACCTCTACGTCGAGGCTCTCTACAGCCAGGCGCTCGAGCACTGGGTGAACGCCAACGTGCGCTGCTTTGCCACCCTCGGGGGCTGTCCGCACATCGTCGTGCCCGACAACTTGAAGTCCGCGGTCACCAAGGCCTCGCGCTACGAACCCGACGTCAACGCCACCTTCGCCGAGATGGCCGCGCACTACAACATCGCCATCATCCCCGCGCGGCCCTTCCGGCCCCGCGACAAGGCCAAGGTCGAGGTCGGAGTGCAGATCGTCGAGCGCTGGATCATGGCGCGTCTGCGAAAGGAGCGCTTTACGAGCCTGGCCGATCTCAACGAGGCGATTCGCGGCCTGGTCGCCATCGCCAACGCCAAGCCCTTCAAGAAGCTCGAGGGCTCGCGGGCGTCGGTCTTCGAAGAGATCGACCGGCCCGCGCTGCGACCCCTGCCCGAGACCCCCTACGAGTTCGCCACCTGGCGGCGGGCCAAGGTCAACATCGACTACCACGTCGACGTCGATCGCCACTACTACTCCGTGCCCTATCGCCTGGCGCGCGAGGTCGTCGACGTGCGCTTCACCAGCCGGACCGTTGAGGTGTTCTACAAGCACCAGCGCGTCGCGTCGCACCTTCGCCGCCACGAGAAGGGTCGACACTCCACCGAGCCAGCTCACATGCCCGCGAGTCACCGGCGCTATTTGGAGTGGACGCCCGGACGCATCATCCACTGGGCACACCAGAACGGACCCTCGACGGGTGCCTTCATTGAGGAGCTCTTGGCGAGTCGTCCCCACCCCGAGCAGGGTTTTCGTTCGGCGCTGGGGGTGATGGCGCTCGCGAAGAAATACAGCCCCGAGCGCCTCGAGGCCGCGTGCGCGAGAGCGCTCGCCCTGCGCTCGTTCTCCTATTCGTCGCTCTCTTCGATGCTCAAGCACGGCCTCGAACAGCGAGCACTATCCGCGGGGACCACTCGAGCCCACCCCGTGCACGTCAACATCCGGGGCCCGAACTACTACCACTAGGAGAACCATGCTCACCCATTCCACGATCGAGGGGCTCAAGTCCCTGCGACTGCCCGCCATGGCGTCGGGTCTGCTCGAACAACGTTCACACCCCGACTACCTCGAGCTCTCCTTCGAGGACCGTTTGGGCCTGCTCGTCGAGAGCGAGCTCCTCCAGCGATCCAACCGCCGCTTGGAGAGAGTCCTGAAGGCTGCGAAGCTGCGCAGCGGCGCCGTCATCGAGGACCTCGACTTCTCCGCTGCGAGGGGGCTCGACAAGACAACGCTGCGCTCACTCGTTGACTCGCCCTGGGTGGCCAATCACCACCAGGTGATGATCGTGGGTCCGACCGGAGTGGGCAAGACATTCGTCGCCTGCGCGATCGCGAACCGCGCCATCCGTGACGGCGCCAGCGCGCTCTACGTGCGCGTGCCCCGACTCCTTGATGATCTCAGCGTCGCGCGCGCCGACGGGCGCCTGGCGCGCATGATGACGAGTCTCGCGCGCGTGGACGTTCTCATCCTCGACGACCTCCTGCTTCGCCCGCACTCTGATGATCAGGCCGCCGACCTGCTCGAGGTCGTCGAGGATCGTCGGGGACGTTCGATCATCGCTACGTCGCAGCTACCCGTCAACCACTGGCACGAGGGGCTCGGAGATCCCACCGTCGCCGACGCCATCCTGGACAGACTGCTCGAACGCGCGCACCGCATTGAACTCTCCGGAGCTTCTCGGCGTCGAAGCGACGCCACGCCGCGCTCGAAGAAGTCTGTGGCGCCAACCAACGGATGATCTGGCCTACGATCGCTCGAAAGGAGGTGAGTTAGGGACCAGCGCTCACCAGCACAGCATCACCACCGGTGTTCAACAACTCCGGAACGACTGTGCAACTACGTCGGAATACGCACACTTTGTTCAGGTGAAGTCGCATCATCTCGAGTAACTGGTCCATCCGAGCTCGATTCCGGAAACACCACGATCGCTTCTCGATTGCCTGACGGACCGCCCTGATTGGAGCTTCGATGGCACCGTTGGAGTACACGTTGATCTCACTTCTCCGAGCCAGCTGCGTTACCATCATCCGGTCCTTACCGCTCATCCACTTCTTCAACGCCGGAGAGCCCACCTCTCGTACCTTGTCACGCAGTGCCTCCCACTCTTTAGGGCTATGAAATGCGCTATTGAGAGCTTCGTGAAGGGGACTGTCCTTCGCCACTTTGTCCTTGTCCATCGCCGTTCGCGCTCGAATGTAGAGGTGGTGTTCACAAGAGTGGATACGGACCGGAAGCCCTCGTGACCAATGAGCTCTAACCCCGCTCTTGATGTTGGTGTCATCATCACAGACGATGACTCGGGGCCTTCCCGGCAGAGTGGCGAGGAAGTCCGCCCAGTGTTGTCCGGAGTCACTGGGGCTCGACGCGACCTTCCACATCCTGGGTCGTGTACCGTCACCCGGATAGCCGTAGGCGAAAAGAACACTGAAGAGTCGGAACTTGGTGCCGGTCCAGCTGTCCTTGTATTGAAACTCCGTGGAGTCCAGCACCAGGGTGTCGGGCCACTCGGTTTCTTCGTGCGCCGCTGCGACAACTGGTCCATACTGTTGTAGCCAGTCCGCTACCAAACCACCGTTGATGTTGGTACTGAGTTTGCGATGCCACTGGCGTTTTTCTCCCCACGCCTGTGCCTTCACCCGCTCCGCCGTATCGGTGTATGTGGCTCCCGCTCCGATGGCAACGAGCGCAGTCGCTACCTCGCGAACCAGGTAGTCGTGTCGCCACGGCGTCGCTGGCCCCTCCGCTGGTCCATGATGGCGTTCGCAGGTGGGGCACACTCCATCCTCAACTCGCGTGACGCTAAGTGCACCCAGGAACCGATGGTAGGTCCCATCCGGGGCGCAGC
>DAIEHI010000111.1 GCA_027355725.1 Acidimicrobiaceae bacterium | reverse complement strand
GTGAGTATTCCGGCGAATTCGCACAGTGAGTCCGGAGTTTTCGCACACCTCTAATCGGAGGCCGCTTGCCGGCCGACGCTCGAGCTGTTGTAAGCCCCGTTACTCATCTCCTCTCGTTGCTCGTTTCTGGTGTGGTGGACGTCTCGGAGCCTAGCTTTTGAGTGGCTCTTAGGCGTCGTGCTCCTTGACCTCAATCGAGTTGCGTCGCTGGCGCATCACTGGTTCGCATGGAGTCGCCCTTCAGTTCGATGCGGTGCAAGTTGTGGCTGAGACGATCAAGGATCGCGTCAGCGAGTGTTTCGTCACCCATCGCTTCATGCCAGTGAGCAACGGGTAGTTGGCTCGTGATGATGGTGGAACGTCGTCCCGTTCTGTCTTCGATGACTTCCAACGTGTCGGCCGCTTGATCGGGTGATAGCGAACGAATGAGAAAATCATCGATCAGCAAAACATCAGTTCGGGCCCACGATGACATGAGCTTGGCGAGTCGGCCGTCGGCGCGCGCGATGACGAGGTCGTCGAGCATTCGTGGAGCGCGCAAGTAGAGCGCCGAGTAACCGTGTCGGATGGCGGCGTTGGCCAGAGCGCAACCGAGGAAGGTCTTGCCCACTCCGGTGGGTCCGACGATTGCGACACTGTGATGGTGTTGCACCCACGACGACTGCGCCAATGAGAGAACCTGACTTCGCTCGAGGCCTCGCGAGGACGCGTAGTCGACGTCCTCGATCACCGCGTTGTTGCGTAGCTTGGACAACTTGAGTAGTCGAGTGAGTCGTCGGTTGTCGCGGTCCTCGATCTCTCGTTCCACCAACATGGCCAGTCGGTCTTCGAAGCTGAGCGCTTGGTAGCTGGCACTGCGGCGCTGTTCTTCTAGGGCGCTCGCCATGCCCTCGAGTCGCAGCGTTAGCAGTTGGTCCGTGGTCTGAGTGTGCAGCATGGTGGATCTCTCTTTCATTGGTAGTAATCCGCGCCCCGCACGAACTCGTGGTGGGGGTGGGTCCGAGGTGACGGTGGTGTCTCCAGCGGTTTCTGGTCGAGTCCCTTTTTGAGGATGGACTCGACCGTTCGATAGGTGTGTGAGTGAATGGCCAGTGCTCGCTCACTCGCGCCCTCCAGGCGTGAGGCTCCGTACTTCGTGCCCAGGCGCATGATGCCCAGACACGTCCGGTATCCCTGCTCGGGGTGGGGTCGCTCGGCCATGATGCGCGTCGTGAGCTCGGCGGTCTGCGGGCCGGTCTTCTTGGCCCAGGCCACGAGGCGCTCGGGCGTCCACTCGAGGTGGCGCCGGTGCGCGTCGGGCATGTGGGTGGGGATAGTGGAGTAGCCAAAACGCTGGTAACTACGCGGATGTGAGGCCACGCGCTGTCCCTTGTGAAAGACCTCGACCGTGGTGGATCCGACGCGGACCTCTACCTGTTCTGCGGCCAGTCGATAGGGCACTGAGTAGAAGTGCCGATCGGCTCGGACCTCGACGTGGTAACCAAGGCCGACCTTCGCCTTCTTCCACGTGGCGAAGTCGTAGGGGTGCTGCGGTAGTGCTCGAAGGGCGGGGCGGTCGATCTCTTCGAACACCGAACGTCGTGATCCATCGAGCACCTTGAAGGGTTTGTTGTTCACTCGCTCGAGTAGTTGTGCGACGACGACGTTGGCCTCGTCAATTGACGTGAAGCGGTGATTGCGCAGGGCCGCGAGAATCCATCGGCTCACTATCAGCACGCTGCCCTCGGCCTTGGCTTTGTCCTTGGGCTTGCGCGACCTCGCGGGCAGAATTACGGTGCCGTAGTGTTCGCCCATCTCCTGGTAGGTCGCGTTGACGAGTGGTTCGTAGCGGTGCGCTTTGGTCACGCCCGAGCGAAGATTATCGGGAATAGTCAGCTCGGCCACACCCCCGTAGTAGGCGAAGGCGTGCTCGTGTGACGAAGTCCAGTGAACCAGTTCCTGGCTCGGTGAGACCTCGGCGTAGATGAGTGATGAGACGCCAATCGCCGAGACGAAGACCTGCGCGTTCATCACCACGTGCTCGAGCGCCTCGTCCCAGATCGGCAACGTGGAACCCGCGTAGTCGACCCACATTCGCTCGCCCGCCTTGTGGGTGAAACGCATCGACACGTCGACCTTCTTGGCGAAGGTTCGATAGAGAGAGCAGAACTGGGAGTAGCCGTAACCATCGGGGTGACGCTCTCGGTACTCTTCGAACAGCAGCATCAACGTCACGTGCTTGCGCGCCAACTCCAGGTGCACTTTGGCCCAGTCGGGTAACGCACGCGGCACACTGGTTGGCGGGACCCTAGGAAATAAGAGCGCCTCGAGCGCGTCGTCATTCACGTCGTCGGGCAACGGCCACGTGGTGAAACCGGCGCGCTTCGCGCGTCGCACGTAGTCGCCCAAGGCCGATGGTGACACGCCGAGTGAGGCACCAATCTGGCGCAGGCTCAGTCCTTCGTGAAGCGATAGTCGTAAGACTTCTCTGATTTGTCGCATGGTGATATGGGGTCTTGGCAACGGGTTCTCCTCGAACGGATATGTCGAAGAAATCTTGGTTGCCACAGCCCTCGCGCTGACGTCAAATGACCCTTAGCTGAGCTGTGCGAAAACGATCGGAATCACTGTGCGAAAACCTCGGAATCGCTGTGCGAATTGAATCGGAATCACTGTGCGAATTCGGCCGGAATACGCAG
>DAIEHI010000105.1 GCA_027355725.1 Acidimicrobiaceae bacterium | reverse complement strand
GCTCTCCGACGTTGTCTCAACACTGGGCCTCATGGCAGCGATGTTCTACCTACTGACAGCGCTCACTGCGATCTGGGCATATCGCCACTCGATTACCTCCAGTGCCAGCACCTTCGTGCTGGGCGGGGTTCTACCGGGAATCGGAGCGGCTTTTATGGCCTTCGTTATCATCTACGAGCTCGCCACTCACGCGCTCAACGGGGTCGAAATGGCCTTCGGCTTTGGTTTCGCCGCCCTGGGGCTGGTCCTCTCCTTCATCTCCAAGGCAGTGGGGCGGGCTAACTTCTACTTCGACCCAACGGTGAGCCACGGAGACACGGTGGAAGCTGAGTTAGCCTGAAGATAGCCGCGATCATTCACGAGAAGTCCGTTGAGCCGGTCAGACGCATATTCGCGAACTCCTGAGCGGGTGCGACCTTGACGTAACCATTGTTGAAGCTCCATCGACGTTCATGCCGCGACTTTGGCAATTCTTTTTGACTCGAGGTACGCGTTCGTTCCCGCAGCGGTCATTCTGGATAGCAGCGAGATGAACGACTCATGCGAGCAGATGAACGCGCTGATAGGCGCGCAGCAGAACGTCGGTGCTGGGCCAACCGTCGATCACGCGGACCACGAGTCGGCGCGATCGACGCTCAAGACGACCGGGTGCGCGAAAGAGTCCCCAGCGAAGCGTATTGGGTCGTGCGTTCTTCCACGGTCCCTCGAGACAGAGCAGTTGGAACCAGCGCACGAGGTCGCCCGACAAGGTCACGGCGAATAGCCACGCCTCGTTGGCGGCAAAGCTGGTGAAGGGAAACGAGGTGAGTCCGGAGTCCTTGAGCCTCTGGATGTGTTTTTCGACGTGGGCGTGGGCGCGCATCGTGACGTCGAGGTCTCGGGGGTCACCGGGCTGGTCGGTGTAAAAGCCCCAGTAGCGATAGTCGAGGGATGGAATCAGACTGCGCTGGGCCCCGGGGTGCAGCGGCTCTCGTCGCACGATGAGCCGGGTGCCCGCGGGCAGCGTGCGCGGTTCGATCAGTGAGGTGAGTTCGGCGACCGCGGCGCCGTCACGCTCCTCGCCCTCTTGGGGAGAGGGTAGCCACACGTCACAGCCCTCGGCGTCAAAGACGGCGTTCGTGACCTGGGCATTCGAGCGCGCCGTCACGAAGAAGCCCACGTTGCGCGCCCGGCAGGCTCCCAAGAACCCCTCGGTGCAGCCGGCTGAGTCCGCGCACGATCACGTCGTGTTCGACGAGTGCGGCGTCGTCACCGAGGTGATGACCCGCAGGAATCACCTCGGGGAGCTGAGCAATCGCGTCGTCCAACACCGTGACGTGGTCGGCCACGGTGTTGGCCCCGGCGCTGCCCGGGCGCAACTGGGCGGCGAGCGCCTCGCCGGTGGCGTCGGCGAAACAGAGCATCGGGTGGAACCCGTAGCCGCCCTTGAAGTGCGGCGCGGCGCCCTCTTTGTTCTCGGAGTGGATCTCGACGAGCGAGGCGTCGATGTCGAGCAGGACCGGGTCCTCGCTCGCGGTCAGTCCCAGTTGGTCCCAGACCTTCGCGCGCACGTGAGCCACGGCGCCGTGCAGATCGCGAAGCGTTAAAGGGCTGAGTTCGTGAAAGGTCCGATGCACCGTCGAGTCGCTCGCGACGACGCCTGTAGGGCGACGCATTCGATGACCAGCAACTCCCGCTGAAGCGCCACTCACCGTGATGATGCATTGAGGCACCGTTGGTGGTTGCGTTGTCGCTTCGGGCGGTGAGAGCGTGGGGTGTCCAAGAAAAGAGAAGGACCCCTTCGCTCAACTCTTTGCGTGAGCGCGAAGGGGTCCTCTGAGATGCCCGGAGACACCGATGCTCATCGTAGTGAACGACCCCACCCATGTCGAGCGCGAGCTGCTCGCGGGACGACTTTCTTGCCCGCGCTGTGAGGGCGAACTACGTCCCTGGGGCCATGCCCGGCGTCGCGTGCTGCGCATGACGACCCACGACGAGGAGCTTCGTCCTCGCAGAGCCCGCTGTTCGAACTGCCATATGACATCGGTGCTGTTGGCCGACGTCTGTCTCTATCGCCGGGTCGACGAGGCGGCGGTGATCGGAAGGGCGCTGCTGGAAAAGGCCACGGGCGCCGGGCACCGCACGATCGCCGCCCGGTTGGCTCGACCCAAGGAGACCGTGCGCGGTTGGCTGAGGAGATTCTCCTCGCGCGTCGTGGCGTTGCGCGAGCACTTTGTGCGCTGGGCGTTCGCACTCGATCCTCGCCTCGAGACGATTCCTCCCCAGGGTTCTCCCCTCGCCGACTTAGCCGAGGCGATCGGCCTGGCGACCCGGGCCGCCAGCCTGTTGTTCGGGCCCCGCCCGGTCTGGTCCTGGGTGAGTGCGATGACCGGCGGCGCGTTGCTTTCCAACACGAACTCACCCTTCCCCGCGCCGCGCTGAGCGGCGAACCTGGTTTCGCACCACTCGGTGCCAAGAAACCAGGAGCAGAAGGTGGCACGTCACCCCGAAGAACAGCAACGACGAAGAGCCGAGGACATCGCACTCTTTCGCTACGCGCTCGTGCGCGAAGCATCTGACGACAAGTTGTCATCGCGAGAGCGGGGCCGCATCGTGCGCGGTCTCGCCGAGGTCACCCACCAAGGGCCCGACGGCAACCTCGTCACCGTCTCTCGTGTGACGATCGACCGGTGGATTCGCGCCTATCGCGCCGGTGGCTTTGCCGCCCTGGCGCCGAGCCCTCGACGCGTGGAGCCGCGCACGCCGGCGGGACTGTTGGCCCTCGCCTGCGATTTGCGACGCGAGGACCCCGCGCGCACCGCCGCCCACATCGCGCAGATGCTCAGAGTGAGTCACGAGTGGTCGCCCCACCCGCGCACCCTGCAGCGTCACTTCGCCGCCCTCGGACTGTCGCGCGCCGCCTTGAGTGCGAGCAACGTCGCCTTCGGTCGCTTCGAGGCGACGCACCCCAACGAGCTCTGGGTCGGCGACGCCTTACACGGACCAGTCATCGGGGGCAAGAAGGCGATCCTGTTCTGTTTCCTCGACGACCACTCGCGCCTGGTCACCGGGCACCGCTGGACCTACGCCGAGGACACCCTCTCCGCCGAGAGCGCGCTACGGCGGGGGATCTTGTCACGCGGACTGCCGGGCACGGTCTACCTCGACAACGGATCGAGTTTTGTCTCGAAACAGCTGCTGCGCGCACTCGGGGTCCTCGGCGTGCGACTCGTGCACAGCCGACCGGGCCGGCCCCAGGGTCGGGGCAAGATCGAGCGATTCTTTCGCACCGTGCGCGACCAGTTCCTCGTCGAGGCCGCTCACTCAGAGATTCCCACCCTCGAGGTGCTCGAGGCGCGCTTCGTCGCCTGGGTCGAGCGGGTCTATCACGCTCGCGTGCACTCCGAGACCAGCGAGACGCCCCTCGATCGCTTCAGTGTGCTCGGTGCGCCGCACATCCCCTCGATGGCGCTCGTGCGCGAGGCGTTCTTGTTCGCTGAGACGAGGACCGTCACCAAATTGGCGACGGTGTCGCTGTTCGCCAATCACTACGAGGTCGACCAGGCGCTGATTGGACGGCGCGTCGAGCTCGTCTTTGACCCCTTTGACCTTGGGTCCATCACCGTGCGCTACCACGACACCGACTTCGGGCTCGCCGTTCCCCAGAAGATCGGCCGTCACGTGCACCCGATGGCCAAGGTCGCCCCGCCAGCGGGGCCACCGACCGGCATCGACTACCTCGGTCTCATCGAGGCGCGACACCGCGGCACCCTCGGTGAACCGATCGGCTACTCCCAACTCCACAACGAGTCGGCGATCAACGAGAATGGGGGTCCCCGATGAGCATCGAACAGATCCGTTTCCACTTCGGCTTTTCCAAGATGCCCTTCGGAAAGGACCTGGCCCCCTCGACGCTGCACCGCCACCACGGTCACCAAGAGGCGCTCGCGCGCATCTCTTTTCTCGTGGCCGAACAGGCGATCGGGGTGCTGACCGGCGAGGTGGGCTCGGGCAAGACCGTCGCGGCGCGCGCGGCGATGGCTCAACTCGAGCCCAGCCGTCACAGCGTCATCTACCTTTCGAACCCCGCGATCGGTGCTCGCGGCATCTACGCCGAGATCGTCGCGCGACTCGGGGGAGAACCGCGCTTCTTCAAGTCCGCCCTCATCGCCCAGGCGGGTGACCTGCTCGCCAAGGAGGTGGCCGAGCGAGGACGACGGGTCGTGGTGATCGTTGACGAGAGCCATCTGCTCGACGCGGGTCAGCTCGAAGAGCTGCGCCTGCTCACCAACGCCGAGATGGACAGCGCCTCGCCGTTCGCCCTCCTCCTCTTGGGTCAACCGAGTCTGCGGGCGCGACTGCGCCTGGGAAGCTTCGCCGCGCTCGACCAGCGCGTGACGCTGCGCTACGCGCTGCCCCCGATGAGCGCTAAGGAGACCTCGAGCTACGTGAGCCACCACCTCGCGCTCTGCGGGCGCTCGGACACGCTCTTTTCTGACGACGCCCTCTCGAGTATTCACCAAGCCGGTCGGGGCCTTCCCCGGGCGGTGAACAACCTCGCCCGTCAAGCCCTCGTCGCCGCCTACGCGAACCGCAGTGCGATCGTCGACGAGAAGGCCGCGCGCCAGGCCATCACCGAGATGGACGCCGAGTGAGTGAGGCGACGACAGCACGAGGACCTCCGTCGTCACCGTGGATGACGCCGCGCGACAACGTGATCACACACCGTCATCAGCGAAGCTGTCTACGCCGTCATCACCCTGTCTGGCTGACAACACCAGTTCTTTGACGCGCGATCGAACACCGACCACAGCAGCGAGAGACAGGTGCGCTCGCCCGGCAGTCGACCGATGACCTTCACGCGACGCCTGGTCTCGCCGAAGGTGCGCTCGATGAAGTTCGAGTGCGCGATGCGCTTGTGGTGCTCGCTCGGGAAGCGCAGGTAGGCGGTCAGGGACTCGACGTCAGCGAGCAGGCACTTGACCGCCGCGGGGTAGAGACGCTGGTAGTGCTCGGCGAAGGCGTCAATGCGAGCGCGCACCTCGTCGAC
>DAIEHI010000221.1 GCA_027355725.1 Acidimicrobiaceae bacterium | reverse complement strand
CCGTCCAACGCATTGGCTACACAATTGGCTACACCAGAAGCCAAAAGATTAAATAACTACCCTCTGATCAGGTCTGTAGTGGGCCGCCCGGGTCTCGATCCCGGCACCTTGGGATTAAAAGTCCCCTGCTCTTCCCGATGAGCTAGCGGCCCAGTGCAGGGAGACTCGCAGCGCACGTTGTTCGACTCCCTGGGTCCCACAGGCTAGCCCAACGACTTAGCGACTGCTTTCAACTGCCGCAATCGCGAAGGGTGGACGACGACACCTTTGACTATTTCAATGAGGGCAATTGTCAGTCGATTCATGAGATGAGCCGAGCTTGGTCGCTGGCGTGCTCGCCGCGCGAAAACCAAATCATCAAGCGAAATTGCTAATGACACGAAAGATCATGAATGTCGCTCTCTCGTTCATGATTCACCATTGACATGGCTCAGGCGATCTATGGAACAAGGTGGGCAATCGTGGAGCGCAACGCTACGGTTGACGCCAGGGGGATGATCATTCTCAAGGTTTCTATCTTGAGCGGGGAAGATCGCCGAAAGCGTCGTATTCGTGATGTCGAGAGGTTGAGTGGTGTCAGTGATTCGCGTAGAGCACTTGCAGAAGTCGTACGCTGCGACACGCGCACTTGACGACGTCACGTTCGAGGTCGAGCGCGGCGAGGTCTTCGCACTCCTCGGACCGAACGGTGCCGGGAAGACTACGTGCATCGAGATTCTCGAAGGATTCCATTCGCGCGACGGTGGCACAGTGGAGGTCCTCGGTCTCGACCCCGGAGTTCGTCGAGAACAAGAGGAGTTGCGCACTCGAATCGGTGTTGTCCTCCAGGAGTTGGCCGTCGAATCGTTCTTCACCGTACGCCAGGTCCTCACGCGAAACGCCGGGCTCTACGACGCGCCGCGCTCCGTTGATGAGGTGATCGAGCTGGTTGGCTTGAGCGAGAAGGCGGACGCCAAGGTGAAGCGACTCTCGGGCGGTCAACAGCGTCGTCTCGACATCGGCCTCGGCATCATTGGCAGACCCGAGTTGCTCTTTCTTGATGAGCCCACGACGGGACTCGACCCGGGTGCTCGAAGAACGACGTGGGACGTGATTCGCACGTTGGCCAGTTCGGGCACGACAGTGTTGCTCTCGAGTCACTACATGGACGAAGTCGAGGCGCTCGCCCAACGCGTCATCGTCCTCTCGAAGGGCCGCATCGTCGCCTCAGGCGCGCCGGCATCGATCGGGGGTCGTGATCGAGGTGAGACGCGCATTCGCTTCGCACTCCCAGAGGGCCTCATGGCGGCGCCTCTTCCCTTCGAGGTGAGTCGTCGAGATGACCCGTTCTTTGAGATCGACACCGATGACGAGGTGCGCGTGCTCAATCAACTGACCACGTGGTCATTGCAAGAACGAGTCACGTTGACGGGCCTCACGGTCTCACGCAAATCCCTCGAGGATGTCTACATCTCGTTGACCACGCCCGAGGCGGCAGCGACCGGTGGGGGTGAGGATCGATGAGCGAAGCGGCGGTGACCTCAACCGGGGATCGAGCGACGAACTCGTGGCGGCTTCTGTGGCATCAGGTTCGTTATGAGCAGATGGCCTTCTGGCTGAATCGAGTGGGGGCCATCTTCACAATCGGGTTCTCCGTGCTCTTTCTCGTCATGCTGGGATTCAGCGCCGGAGACTCGCGGATCTCATATCTCGGCAACATCCGTCTTATCCAGTACTACGTGCCAGGTTTCGTTGCCTACGGCGTGATGTCAGCGTGCTTCACCACTCTCGCCACCACCATGGTGGTCCGCCGCGAGACGGGCCTGCTCAAGAGACTTCGACTGAGCCCACTGCCCACGAGAGTTCTTCTCGGATCGGTGTTGTGCAGC
>DAIEHI010000078.1 GCA_027355725.1 Acidimicrobiaceae bacterium | reverse complement strand
ACGACGCGAAGAAGGGACTCCGCAGGGAGTCCCTTCTTCCTCTGGCCTGGTCGTCGCGGCGGGGGGCTGCCGATCGACCAGGAACCTAGCTGCAGCGCAGGAACGCTGGCAGATGCCCGTACTGGGAGGCGTCCAGCAGGTTGCTGAAGGCGCGCACCACGTCAGGGTAGCTCTTGGACAACGAGATCGCGTTCTGGTACATCGAGATGACCGACGTCTCGATGGTCACTCCGAGTTGACAGGCCGCGGTCCGGGTGGCGGGCGCCACGGCTCCGGTCGTGCTCGATGCGGGAACGGTCACACCGTGGGCCGTCATCAACGCGGTGACCGTCGCCACGTGCTGGGCCTCGCTGGCCATGATGTTGCTAAAGGGCGGCAGCGAGCCGAACTTCGCCACGACGTTCTTGTAACTGGCCAGCGCGTAGCGCTCCTGAACCAGGGCGTTGTTGAGTGCGGTGGTGAGTGATGACGTCGCGGGCACCGTCGAGACAGGCCCCGGCGCGGCGCTGCGCAGGGTCACCATCGTGGCCACGCGGTAGCGGGCGCGGAAGAGCCCCCTCACCGTGGCCGTCTGACCCACCTTGAGCGAGGCGAAGGTTGCCGGTGTCGCGTCAAGAGTGAATCGCGTCTGGGTGGTGGTCATGATCACGTAGCGAACGGTTCCGTTCAGCAGTGAGAACTGATGGGCCGGCACGTTGATCGCCGTGACCGAGCCACTCATCGCGAAGGTCTTGGCGGGCGGGCCTCCGGCCGCAGCCGCGGTGGCGACCACCTCGGAGACTCCGGCGGACAGTCCTAGGGACGCCACCAGCGCGAGTACCGCAATCGGTCGCTTCTTCATCGCCATTCTCCTTCAACTAAATCGATAAATTCAGGTTAGGAGTAAGAAATGTTCAGCGATAGAGGAGGAGGTCATTATTCAATTCTTCTATGGGATTAATACGGCTGGCATCTAGTTAGGGGCTGTCGTCGGTACCCGCCGGCGCCACTGGCGGCACCTCGCTAACGTGCGTCTTTGAAATTCCTTGTCAAGAGGGTGATTCAGAAGATCGACGTCACGGTGTCATCGACCGTGCCGCGTCACGAGAACGCTCTGCGAGCGAATGTGGTCGTCGCAATATATGTAAATTTTTAGTCAATAGTTTCGTGAAGGAAGCAACTAGATGCGGGGAGGTAGAACAAAATAGAGGGACTTTTGACCCTATGATATTTCGGCGTCAATCCGTACTCTTTGAGTGATGGCCAGTTATGGCCTCGAGGAGGTGCGGGCATGAGACGTTCGCGAAGAATATCGGCATCACAGTCCGCGGCGGCCGTGCTCGCAGGAGCGCTCGTGGTCGGCGGACTGAGTTCGATCATTGAGATGGCGCCGGCGGCCGCCCTGTCGTCACAGTTGACATGGTCGACGGTGGCCAACGTCAGTGACACGCCCCCCGGGGCGTCCGCGGCCTTCAACAGCTTCAACCAGCCGTCAGTGAACAAGGCCGGCTTGGTGGTATTCCGAGCCCGTACCAAGGGCTCGCAACAGCCCGTGCGCGGGATCTACACCCGCGCCATGCAGGGAGCCAACCAGCCGATTGTGGCGGTGGCCGAAGTCGGTGGTGCGGTGCCGTCGCCGAACAACTCGGGTGGCACATTCAACGAGTTCCCCTCGTTCCCGGAGATCGACGCCAATAGCTCCAACGTCGTGACCCGCGGCCAGTCGACCCCGGTGTGGACCTATTCACTCAACGGCACGGACACGAAGATCGGTACGAGTGGGGTCTACGCGACGACGGGCGGCAGCGGCACCTTCATGACCGGCGCGTCACTCCTCGGAGCCGTACCGGGCCAGGAGGTCTATCAGGTACCCGGCGCCCCGGCCGGAACGCGCTTCGACCAGTTCCCGGGTGCGGCGTCCATCGACGGCAATACGATCGCCTTCAAGGGCAACTACACCGTGGGAACGTCAGGACTGACGGGCGTGTACTACCGCGACCTGGGCCAGCCGAGCAACCCGATTGAAGTCATCGCGGACACGTCGACGCCGATCCCCAACCAGCCGGCTGGTGGCACCGTGACCTTCGGCGCGGCCGCCCCACCGAGCGCGGCGGACAATCGTGCGATCTTCACCGCGTGGGACAACGAGGACGCGCCGACCCTCGGCGGGGTGTATCTCGCCAATCTGTCGCCGAGTCCAACTCTGACGACCGTGGCCGGAATCGGTGAGCTAGTGCCCGGTCAGGGCCCGACGGACACCTTCACGAACTTCGGTGAGGGCCTGTCCTTCGACGGTCGCTTCGCCGCGTTCTGGGGCTCGTGGGGCACGGCGACGACCAGCCTGACCCTGTACTGCCCGTCCGACGGCAACGCGGATCTGCTTGCCTTCTGTAACCAGCAGTACCCCAACGGCTACACGACGTCGGTGCCCGTGCATCAAGGCATCTTCGTCTACGACACGACCACGGATCACCTCTACACCGTCGCCACCACGGGTGATCGCTTCTCGAGCTTCCAGTACTGGGTGTACTCGGGATCCCCGCCCACGGTCGGCGGTGGGGACACCACTCGCGAGCCGCCGCGTTGGCGCGTCTCGGCCTTCGCCGCGGTGTCAGGTCAGAACAACGGTGACTACCAGGTTGCCTTCAAGGGCACTCAAGTGACCGGCCCCACCGGCATCTTCATCGGCCAGGGCCCCGGTGCGGAGACTCGCGTCATCACCGCGATCCAGACAGGTGACCTTGGCACGGCACTCGATCCCGCCGCTCCGTCGGACACGTACGTCAGCGCGTTGGGCATCGAGCGCGACGCCTTCCGGGGCGACAACCTCGTGATCAACGCCTCGATGGTCAACGCGAGCGCCTCGGCCAGTTGGGCTGGCGTCTACCTCGCCAAGGTGCCCGGCAGCCTCGCCATGGAGAACCAGTCGGTCACCTTCCCGAGTCCGGGTCC
>DAIEHI010000047.1 GCA_027355725.1 Acidimicrobiaceae bacterium | reverse complement strand
AAGGGAGTCACCGATGCCCCGTCCCCATACAACCATGCGCCAGATCCGCAATGTTCTCCGACTGCGTTTCGCCGAGAAACTCAGCGTTCGCGACACCGCGGCGTCACTCGCCATGGCGCGCTCGACGGTCGCCGATTACCTCAACCGCGCCCGGGTCGCGGGCCTCGCCTGGCCACTGCCCGAGGAGATGGACGACGACGATCTTGAGCGTCGTCTCTTCCCCGATGTCACGCAGCCCACACTGCACTACCCCCAGCCCGACTACGAAGTCATGAAGAGGGAGCTCGCCAAGAAAGGCGTGACTCTGCAGCTGCTGTGGTTCGAATACCGCGAAGAGCACCCCGACGGATACGGCTACTCCCAGTTCTGTGAGCGCTACCGGATCTGGCGCCGACACCGCGACGTCACGATGCGCCAGGACCACAAGGCCGGTGAGAAGATGTTCGTCGACTTCCCGGGTCTCAGAATCCCCATCTACGACGCCGCCACCCTGGAACTCGACTTCGAGGCTGAGCTCTTCGTCTCGGTCCTCGGGGCCTCCTCCTATCTCTACGCCGAGGCTCTGCGTTCTCAGGAACTGATTCACTGGGTGAGCGCGCACGCGAACGCCTTCGACTTCTACGGCGGCGTGCCCATGGTCGTGGTGCTCGACAACCTCAAGTCCGGCGTCACCAGGGCAAGTCGCTACGAACCCGACCTCAACGCTACCTACCAAGAGATGGCGACGCACTACGGCACCGCGCTCATACCCGCGCGGCCCTACAAACCTCGCGACAAGGCCAAGGTCGAAGCCGGCGTTCAACTAGCCGAGCGCTGGATCATCGCAGTGCTGCGTCATCGTCGCTTCACCTCGTTGGCCGAACTCAACGAAGAGATCAGCCGTCTCGTGACGCGCCTCAACGACAAGCCCTTCAAGAAGCTCGAAGGATCACGCGCCTCACTCTTCGCCGAACTCGACCAGCCAGCCCTGCGACCGTTACCGGTGACGCGTTACGAGTTCGCCACGTGGAAGCGCGCCAAGGTCAACATC
Source organism: Acidimicrobiaceae bacterium (assembly GCA_027355725.1). Lineage (GTDB taxonomy): Bacteria > Actinomycetota > Acidimicrobiia > Acidimicrobiales > RAAP-2 > RAAP-2. The sequence goes on along the minus strand of DAIEHI010000047.1, from coordinate 1,449 downwards.
GATTACCACGTCGAGGTCGAACATCACTACTACTCGGTTCCCTATCAATTCGCCGGCTCCGTCGTCGAGGTGCGCCTGACGAGCACGACCGTCGAGGTGTTCATGAAGAGTCAGCGCGTCGCCTCGCACCTGCGTAGTTACTCAAAGGGCCGTCACGTCACCGAGCCAGGTCACATGCCCGACAGCCACCGTCGCTACCTCGAGTGGACGCCGGGGCGCATCGTTGGGTGGGCCGAGAAGAACGGACCCTCGACGGCTCTCTTTGTCGAGGGGCTTCTGCACAGCCGACCCCACCCCGAGCAGGGGTTCCGCTCGGCCCTGGGCGTGATGCGACTCGCCAAGAAGTACTCACCCGAACGGTTGGAGGTCGCCTGTGAGCGAGCACTGCAACTCAAGTCCTTCTCCTATAAGTCAATCGAGTCGATGCTCGCCCACGGGCTCGAGCAACGACCACCACGTGCGGCGTCACCTCGGACCCACGCCGCGCATCGCAACATCCGCGGTCCGAACTACTACCAATAGGAGAACACCATGCTCACCCACACCACCATCGAGGGGCTCAAGTCCTTGCGCCTGCCGGCCATGGCCGCGGGGCTCGCTCAGCAGCGAGAGCACCCCGACTTCGCGGGTCTTAGTTTCGAAGAGCGCCTCGGACTGCTCGTCGACGCCGAAATGTTGCAACGTCAGAACCGTCGACTCGAACGGGTCTTGAAGGCTGCCAAGTTGCGCAGCACGGCGGTCGTCGAAGACGTGGACTTCACCAAAACCAGAGGACTCGACAAGGCGGCGTTCCTGTCACTGGTGAACTCGTCCTGGGTCGAGAATCACCACGGCGTGATGATCGTCGGACCCACGGGAGTGGGCAAGACGTTCATTGCCTGCGCGCTGGCGAATCACGCCATCCGCCGCGGTCACAGCGCCCTCTACGTTCGGGTGCCACGACTCCTCGACGATCTCAGCGTCGCTCGGGCGGATGGACGACTGGCTCGCGTGATGTCGACGCTCGCGCGCACCGACATCGTGATCCTCGATGACTTGTTGCTGCGACCACTCAGCGACGACCAAGCGGCCGACCTCTTGGAGGTGGTCGAGGACCGCCGAGGAAGATCCATCATCGCGACGTCACAACTACCGATCAACCACTGGCACGAGGGTCTCGGCGACGCCACCGTCGCCGACGCGATCATGGACCGCCTGCTGCAGCGCACGCACCGCATCGAACTCTCGGGTGCCTCGCGACGGCGCGAGAAGACCACCGCATCAGAGCCTGAGTGACCCGTCAGAAGCGACCATCACCACTTCGAAAATGATCTGCTCTACGATGACACGAAAGGAGGTGAGTTAGGGAGTCAACGACTCACACAGACGTCGGTCGCTTCGCGACCTCCGACCGCACCGCGAGGTGTCCGAAAACTCCGGAACGACTGTCCGAATTCACCGGAATGCGCA
>DAIEHI010000033.1 GCA_027355725.1 Acidimicrobiaceae bacterium | reverse complement strand
CATGGGTCGATATTCCAAGGAGTCTCAGAGCGAATAGTTTGATCCGCGTTTGGCCCTGGTTGCACCGGTAACGACGTCGAACATGTCGACCGGGACCTCACGTTGCCTTCACTGGCCGAGCCATCGAGAGAATGCGCACGGTTCTCTTTGACGGAGGGTCGCTTGAGAGCCCGAGCGAGTCTTTCGCTCTTGCGACAAGACATGCGATAGCGAAGTCCGAGTGAGTTAACTTTAGTACATATGATCAGGGATGTAGTGGGCACCCGGGTCTCGGTCCCTGATGTTTGGGATTGAAGCAGGCCGCCGAAATGTTGAGGGTACCCGTCTTGCCTCGCTCTTCATCTGGTCACAGTTGTGTGGCGTGTGGATCAGACGCGTTCGCTGGTGCTCTCTCGGAAAATGACCGAATAGGGCGACTTGGCTCGTCCGGCGCACTCTTTGACCGTGCTGTCGTGTAGATCGAGTCGCTCTCCGCACTTGTCGCACATGAACACGGCGGTGGTTTCCTGTCCACATGACGTGTGCACGAGTACGACCGGGGGACCGGACGGCGCTGCGTACTTGTCGCCCCACTGGCGCATGGCGGTGAGAACGGGCCACAGGTCACGGCCCTTGGCGCTGAGCCGGTAGTCGTCGCGAGGCGGGTGTTCGCTGTAGGGCCGGCGAAGCAGCACACCTTCGTCGACGAGCTTTGTGAGTCTCTGTTGGAGGATGTTTCGAGAGATCCCCAGGCGCCGATGAAAATCCTCGAATTTCGTCACGCCCAAAAATGCGTCACGAATGATCAACATGCTCCACCACTCACCGACCACTTCGAGGCACTGCGCCACCGAGCAGTCCATGTCGGCAAAGCTCTTTCTTTCCACGTCTGAAGTCTAGTCAGTTGCATGATAGAACTCAATCACCTAGTGTGCGTTCTATGACAGATTCCATCGGCAATCGTCCCGTCGACCGTGAGGCGTCAGGTCGTAGGACGCGCCGGGCGGTCTTCGTAGTGACCGCGCTGGGCGCCTTCATGGCGTCGCTGGACCTCTCGATCGTCAACGTCGCCTTTCCGGCTTTGGAGCGCGCGTTCTCTCACGACACCCGCGCGAGCTTGGCGTGGGTCGTTACGGGGTACTCGATCGTCTTCGGTTCATTACTCGTCGTGGCCGGAAGGAGCGCCGACCGCATCGGCAGTCGGAAAGTATTCTTCACGGGTCTGGGAGTCTTCTGCCTGGGATCCGCGCTCTGTGGCGTGGCGCCATCGGTGGGACTGTTGATCACGGGGCGTGTTGTTCAAGGCATCGGCGCAGCGGCGGTCCTTCCCGCTTCGCTGGGACTTCTACTGGGAGCCTTCCCGACGGAACGACGTTCTCAGGTAGTGGCGATGTGGGGCGGCATCGGAGCTCTCGCCGTGGCCACCGGGCCCTCCTTCGGCGCGGCGTTGATCACGTGGTTGGGGTGGCGCTCGGCGTTCTACGTGAACCTGCCGATTGGACTCGTTGCCTGGCTACTAGGACGCCGCGTGCTCGAGCGGACGGAGGGGAGTCCGTCGCGCTCGACTCCGGACTACTTCGGAGTCGTGCTGCTCAGCGTGTCGCTGGCGTCCCTCGTACTGGCCATTTCGCAAGGTCGTAGTTGGGGCTGGTCGAGCTGGAAGGTCGAGGCCGGATTCGCGTGCTCGGTTGCCCTAGGGTCTTTTTTCTTCTACCGCTCGAGCCGCCACCCTGAGCCCGTTCTCGACCTGCGTCTCTTTCGGGCTCGATCGTTCAGCGCGGCCAATGCCGCGACGTTTCTCTACGCCATGGGATTCTTTGCGATGCTGCTCGGCAATATTCTCTTTCTCACTAGCGTCTGGCACTACTCCATCCTTCTGGCGGGTTTGGCCGTGACGCCCGGTCCTCTGGTGGTCGCACTCGTGTCGAGTTCAGCGGGTCGCTTGGCAGGGCGGTGGGGTTTTCGCCCCGTGCTGCTCGCTGGCTGTGGCGTGTTCGCCCTCGCGCTTACCTGGTTCGCGACGCGGGTTGGCTTAGGTCCCGACTATCTCGGCGCGTGGCTCCCGGGCACGCTTGCGGTGGGCCTGGGTATCGGTTTGACGTTTCCAGTGCTGGGCGCTGCGGCCGTCTCGTCGCTTCGTCCCGAGAGATTCGCCGTTGGCAGCGCGGTGAACCAGACGGCCCGACAGGTCGGCGGCGCAATAGGAGTGGCCGTCTTGGTCGTGGTGCTCGGAACTCCCACGAGCGCCCACTCGGCGCTTGAGGATTTTCACCACCTCTGGTGGTACGTGGCGGCCACCGCGATCGCGGCGGCACTGGCTTCGTCGACGATACGACGCGACGTCGCGGCCAAAGACGGATCTGGTGACCTTGGTCTTGACGTCGCCGAGGCACGGGCTATGGAGGCAATGTTGGATGGCGAATTCGTGCTCGCCGACACTGACGTGCTGCAAGAGCGTCTCGCCGAGTCAGAGGACAATTGAAAGAGGAACCGTCTGAAAAGATCAATTTCCTCATGTCAACGAGTCCGATGCTGCCAATAGGCGATTTTGCGATGTCAGATGGGTTCACCGACTCATCCTGGCTGAGGTTGGCTAGTCGTAATGGCTAATGGATGAATCGTGAGAGCGAGTGCGTGAAGAAGTCGTCGCGGCCGCTTCGCCGTTCCAAAAGGAGAGAGAATCTCGTGCTGGTGGGCCGCCAGGGTCTCGAACCCGGCAACTTGGTATGAAGGAGGGACGCGCATGGTCGGCTTCGTCCGATGGGGTCCCCGCAAATGTATGTTCCGCCACATACTTCACTAGGAATCTACGTTTCAGTGGCGACGCCTACTTCGAATGCGCCAGGAACCAGACGACTCCGCAGAGCAACGCGACAAACGAGATTACGTACAATGTCGCATTCGCCGCACTCCAGATCTGGAACACCCGCTTCAACCAGACTGGCGCTGTCCCGCGCCGGCGCTTAGCCAAGATTGCAATGACCGGCGTGAGGAGCGCCAGCGCAAGGATTAAGAAGGTGACGACGAGTCCAATCACGTTGGACCGCTCCCGAGGGCGCTTATTATGGCTCTCAGCCGCCGAACATTGCGATGTGCTTCATCAACGAACGCTGGCGCTTCATCCAGTAGTCCACGATCACCTTCCTTGACACCGGCAGCGCGGGGTCGTCCTCGACATCGCCAAGGTAACCAAGGCCCTTGACGATCGACTTGATGTACTGATCGGGATGGGCGGGGGAGTATTTCTCGATGACGAGCGCCAGTCCGGTCTCAGCCATTATCGAGCGGTCCTCTTCAATCTTCATGATGTCGAAGTAGTCGCGAAGCTCGCCACGGTCGACGATGACCTTCAGTATCGTCGCCATGATGTCCTCAACGCTCGCGACTCTCATGCCACCAACCACGACGAAGGGCGCCACAATCTTCTGCGTGGCTGCTTCGAGCACTTGGACCTTGGTGCCGTCAATGACGCAGTTGATGGTGGAGTCGTCGTGCTGTGTGGCGCGCGCCTCACCGACACCTTGAAACTGAATCCAGAGTGTTCGTAGATCCTCGGGATGCTCCAGAAAGATGTCCAGGTCCCGGCTCACTCGATGCAGCAGGTGCACGGTGAGCGCTGTGCCACCCGACAGGTACGCGCTCGGCGGCAGAAGTGGTGCGATCTTCAGCCAGGTCTCACTGGTGCCAGGTGGCATTTTCTTCAATAGTTCGTTGGGCCATACCGACGACGAAAGATCAATGGTCGATTCGGGGTTCTTCGCACGGTCGTATTCACCACCGTGCGAAGAACCCTTGGGGACCGGTCCTTGCGCCACGTCTCAGTTCTCGCTCGACATGGCCATCGCGAGACTACGGAGCCACTGACGGTCTTCTTCCGGCGTGCTGCGCATGTTGGCGGTGCGCTCAATGGAGGTGGGAGGCAGATTGGTGGCCGCCCAGGCGATGGCCTGCGGCTCATCGCTCAACAACATTCGCGTGGCGATGAAGTCGGCGTGTTCGGCGAGGGGAAGCTGCAGAGGGTCTGCGTTCCAGAAGAGATGCCAGAAACGGCGGGGGACGATCTTCGGCGACGTGGATGATTGTTTCGGTAGTCGGACCATGGCAATCTGTCCCGAGAGACGTCGCCACTCTTTGTGATGACGATTGGCGTGCAGCGTCGATACAGTGACCACCTTGCGATTCAGCAACTCTCGTTGAGGCGAGACAATGATGAGACCCTTCTGTGTAAGTCGGGCCACCACTTTGGCCGCGGTGGTCGCGCTGATGGCAGCGGCACACGAAACGGCGTGCACCGAACGGAACCCGTAAGGGCTCAGGTTGATGGTGGCAAGTACGAACAGATCCTCGCGGGTGTACCCCTCGACGCTGGGCGCAATGCCCAGTTCGTCTTCGAGCACCGCGACCTTTGAAGATTCAAGGACCTGGACCCTGCGATCGTTGCGCAACCCCTGCGTCGGAACGATGCCTAAGCGCTTCATCGCGCGAGTCACCCTAGGCACGGAGGTTTCGAGTACCTCGGCCACCTCGGATATGGTCATTTCCATATCGTTATTCTAGCACAGACCCGTCCCGTAATAGCTAGGAAAACAAAGGCTTCTTGAACTTTTTCCAAAATCTGGTGATTCGGCCAATTTTCTCCCATCCGACAAAGCAAGGGAACCAATCGACTCCGCACGACCTCAACCATCTCCGCTCAACGGCGACAACCAAAAGGTGTAAGGGAAAGCGGTCACTTTTCGAGATTGGCCCTTATTTCTGGCGTTCCAGAAGTTTGGGCTCCGTGCCCGGCAAATGCAGATAGGGCTGTAGATAGTTCGTCCATCGCATCTACACCGAAGTTGCAACCTGCGCCATCAGGGCCAGTCGACGCGTGATGTCGGTGTATCTAGGCTTTGCGCCGCCAGTTTCAAGTGACAGCAGCCCGATACGGTCGGTGCGCCATCAAATAGGAGGAACCACCATGGTCAAGAGCCGAAGTGGGGCGCCTCCCAAGGAGTGGGGGCTTCACCACCAAGTCCAGAAGGGTGGGCAGACCGTCGGTGCCCATTCGCGCGGCGATTGCGCATGCCCAGGTCGAATGACCGTCGTGAGAGGATCTTGCCCACGTTCTGCCCACGGAGAGTGAGCAGAAGTGGCGATCAACTGGTAGAAGCGGAGAAGCGAGGCCGTTCCTCGGGGTGAGCAGATTGGAGAAGCTTCAGTGATTCCAAGGCCTTGTGGCGCTTGGGTTCTTGGTGGGCCGCCCGGGTCTCGATCCCGGCACCTTGGGATTAAAAGTCCCCTGCTCTTCCCGATGAGCTAGCGGCCCGGTGGATGGAGAGTTGCATTGGAAAATGCTCGATCCCCGGACCACTTAGGTTAGCCGAGGCTGATCGCCAGTGAATTCGTAGTGGCACGCCAGGAGCGGCGACCTCGTCGCCGATTCTGTGGCTGAATCGCCGCACGAAAGGCTTATAAAACACGCAGCAGGCGAGGCAAGTGTGTTTCGAAACACCGGCTCTAAAACGACCGCTTCGCCGCCGTGAACGAATCGGTCCTCGATCTGCCAAGCCGCTTGGAAACACCACGACGTGGCAGTCTGGAAATCGAGGTACGTGGCCCCGAAACCGAAGTGGTATCGAGACGTCGTGATCCGAGCAACCCGCAGGCGGATCTAGCGGTTCGAGGAACTTGACTTGCCACTACGCCGACAACGTTGCACCACGAAGGGTCTAAGTTTCCGCCATGGGTCCGAACGCTCGGGGCTCGAGGTTGTTGCTGCTTCTCCTCGTATCGATAACGGCATCCATTCTGCCGATGACCGTTGCAGCGGTGGTTGGAGCCGACGCCGCGGACACGGCTCTCGCGATGGTCACTCCGCGTCCCATGGCGGTAACACCAGTGGGCGTTCTCTACGTTGCCAGCGGTCAAGAGTTGTTTCGCCTACACGGTCGAACCTTCGCACCCGTCGCTCGAGCGGCACGAGTCATCCGCAGTGTCGTAGCCCCCAGCGACAGCTCGATCTTCGTCGGCGAGCCAGGTTTGGTGCAGCGAGTAGCGCCGGACGGCACGGTGACGAGATCCTGCGCGTGAGTCTTATTGGCTTGGGTCAGGGTCCCCGAGGGTCGATCTACGTGGTTAGCAGCGGAGCGGTCGACTGTCTGGTCGGACATCGACTGGTCCCTGTTATTCGTGCGTCCCAGTTCGTGGATCGTCACGCTCTGGGTCCACCAGTAATGCGGCGCCGAGTTCGATTGCAGTGCCTCGCGTGTTGACAGAAGGACAGACTCCGAGTTCTGCTCCATCGGGCCGGTCTGTGACAGCGGCCGCACTGCTGTGCGAACGGCGTTTGCCGAAGGCGGATGAACCGACCATATTTGCACGCGAGCAATTGCCTTACTCGGTGCAGATCTTCTCGAGCTTTTCAAGACTGGCCCTCATTGATTCAAGCACCGAATTACTTCCGTTGATCCACACCCCACCATCAAGAAGAAGTTCGTCAGGAATCGGGCCATAGTCAAAGACTTCGGTGACTACGGTGGCGTGTTCACCGTCTGGGATAAGGATGTAGCCCCAGCGGTAGCCTGCTGGCGTACCGACTAAGGAGGGATCATTGCCTTCAGTCCGAGAAGGGTCTCCAGGAGCCGGTGTCCAAAAGATGCGCCGATCTGGCTCAAACGCCACCACATGGTTGATCATGAGGTAATCGTCGCCAAGACGATGCATCTTCATAGTGAAGGTGTCACCCACGCGCGAGACGGGAAGGTCGTCGACGGCTCCCCGGAGCATGTCGGATCCGTCGAAATCCTTGTGGCGTCGGGGATCCGCCAAGATTTTGAAGATGACGGCGGCAGGTGCGTCGATTCTGCGAGAAGTTTCGATCCGTTTGTTTTCGGTAGCCATGCTTCAGTCCTTACCATTCCACGACATTCTCACGTCGTCGTTACCGACAGCAGCGCCCTCGGCACCGAATGCTTCCTCGTCGTCGCGATCGACGGCGACGCATCGGTCATGCCTGCCCCCAACCAGCATGTCGAAGCGAACGAATCGCCACAAGGTGGCGACGCAAGATTGTGGCAAGGGGGCCCCGTTAGGCAATCGCACGCGCACCGTGTTTGCGACGACATCACCTCGGCGTGGGTATCGATGTTCAGCTCGATTGTTCGCAACGAACTCGATTGGGACTGCCAGTGCCGCGTCGCGTTCACGATTCGAGGTGAACGGCGCCACCGATGTTCCAAGTCAGCGCAGGTGCGTTGGCCCAAATTGTTCCTCGCGCAACCTGCGAAGGCATCGGTAGTGTCACGGTGAAGTGGTGGTCGCTCCGTGACGTTTCTGTCGCCCTCGCCGACGCCCGCGGGGCGAGACCCAGTGCATTGTCAGTCCGGCTCGACCCCTCGGTAACCGGGGATGCCATGGATCACCAGAGGAACGTCTTCTCGTTCGGGACGTGGATTAGTTCCGCTTGTAAACGTCAGGATGCAGGACTTCCATGAATCGCCATGCGTTGTCGATTGCGCTGAAGCCAAACTGCGCGTAGAGCGAGTGGGCGTCCGAGGTGAGCAACAAGAGACGGCGCAGTCCTTGGAGGTCGGGGTGCGCCATGACCTCGCGCATCAGCCACTTCGATAGTCCCTTGCCCCGATGCGCTTCGACGATGAATACGTCAGCGAGGAGGGCGAACGTCGCTTTATCCGTGACGATGCGCGCGAAGCCGACCTGGGTCGTGCCCTGATAGACGCCGAAGCACAGTGAGTTCTCGATCGAACGCGCGACGACGTCCCTGGGAATCCCGGTTGCCCAGTACGACTCGTCAGAAAGAAAGTGGAAGACCGTATCGATATCCAGTCGCTCCTTGTCGGTCGAGATCTCGTAACCACTGACGCTCGTTGGAGTTTCCACCGAGCCATTCTGCCTTCGCGACGTCACCTCCGGCGGCGCCCGTCTACGCGTGGGCGACGTCACCCGCCGCACGGGCGGGTCAGCTCGGGCGTACCGCCGGGTGTGCGTGCCACTCGCGACGCAGCAATCCGAAGACCCAGGTGTCCGACACGTCGCCGTCGACGACGCAGTCCTCGCGCAAGGTTCCCTCGCGAACGAATCCCAGCTTTTCGAGCACGCGGGCCGACGCCGCGTTGCGCGTGTCGACTTCGGCCTGGACTCGACGCAAGTCGAGCCGGTCAAAGGCCCATCGCAGCAACTCGCCCGCCGCCTCCGTGGCGTAGCCCTGGCCCCAGGCGTCACGCGTGAAGCAGTAGCCGAGTGCCGCGCTGGCGTACTGGGGATT
>DAIEHI010000014.1 GCA_027355725.1 Acidimicrobiaceae bacterium | reverse complement strand
GGTTCGAATTCGGGGACAATCCCACATTCGTAGGGTGCGAGTTTTGCATCGGTGGGACGCTTGTGCGGTGCCAGCCACGCTGACATTACAAACGACCCCGATGCGAACAGCACTCCGAGAATCAGGAGCCCCAGTATTGGTAAGTACTGGTCCACGTCCATCATTTCTATCAGACCTTGAAGGTCGCGAACGAAGTTGGCATCAATGACCTACGGCCTAGGCTTAACGCGTGACTCGTCTCAATGAAATCGTTTCAACGCCAACCGTCTTCGATGTCGTCATCGTGGGAGGCGGACCGTCGGGATCGGCGTGTGCGTACTGGCTCGCCAACGCCGGATGGTCGGTGTGTCTGATCGAGAAGAAGGACTTCCCTCGAGAGAAGACGTGCGGTGACGGTCTCACGCCGCGTTCGCTCTACCAACTCCAACAGATGGGTCTTGAGTCTGTCGTCGCGGCGAACGGTCACCGCTACAACGGACTGCGAGCGTTCGGTTTCGGCGCCTCACTGGAGATGAACTGGCCCGAACATCCGGTGTTTCCGAACTACGGCTACACCATCACCCGTTTCAACCTCGACGGCCTCGTCGCCCACCACGCAGAGAGCAAGGGTGCCACACTCCTCAACGGCGTCGAGGCCGTTGGACTGCTCGAGCCAACACCCGGCCGAGACGGCTTCTTAAAGGGCGCCGCCGGCGTTGTCGTGAAAGAGAAATCGACCGGCACCACCGGTGAGATCCGAGGTCGCTACCTCGTCGTGGGCGACGGTCAGAACTCGCGGATGGGACGAGAACTCGGCACGTCGCGTAATCGTGAGTGGCCCATGGGGATGGCCCTTCGCGGCTATTACACGAGTGATCGACACGATGAGCCGTGGATTGATTCTCACCTTGACATCAGAGACCCCAAGGGTGACGTGGTCCCTGGCTACGGCTGGATCTTCCCATTGGGCGACGGCCGCGTCAACGTCGGCGTAGGTCTGCTCTCGACCGGTGGGGCGTGGAAGGGCGTGAACACGACCAAGCTCCAGGAGTACTTCGTCGCCCAGGTCGCCGACGCGTGGGGCCTCAACGATGAGACGTGCTGTGGACCGGCGACGGGTGGTCGGCTCCCGATGGGTCTCGCCATTGGACCGCGCATCGGCGCCAACACCATGACCATCGGCGACGCCACGGGCACGGTCAATCCCTTCAACGGCGAAGGAATCGCTTACGGCTACGAATCGGGACGTCTCGCTGCGGGCGTGATCGGCGAGGCGCTGGTCGCCAATGACGCTGCCGCCCTTTCGCTCTACGACGAGCGACTCGATGCCGCCTACGGCGACTACTACAGCGTCGCCAGAGCGTTCGTGCGCGTCATCTCCGAGCCCAAGATCCTGGCCGCGTGCGTGGGTCTTGGGCTACGTGCCGAACCACTCATGAAAGAACTGCTCGCCATCATGGCGAACCTGATGAGCAACGACCAGCGCGGTCCGGCCGAGGTGGGCTATCGCGCCATGGTGCGCCTGGCGTCGGTCATCCCCGAGCGTGCCTACGACTTGCTCCTCGGAGACCAGAAGTCAGACGACTGATCGACGCTCGGGGTTCGCTCGAGTGCGAAACGTAGACTGAACCCGTGTCAGGCGATGCTCACGAACCCGGGACCAGCTCTACGGTCGACCGGTACCTCGAGACCATCTACTGCGTGGCCGGCGAGGGCGAAGTGGTGCGTCCCAGTCGATTGGCCCAATGGCTCGGGGTGAGCGCTCCGACCGTCAGTGACGCCGTCCAACGCCTCGAGCGCGACGGGTGGGTCACCATTGCGAGGGATCGAAGTATCCAGCTCACCACCAAGGGCCACGCCAAGGCGTCGTCCATCGTTCGTCGACACCGCATACTCGAGCGCTGGCTCACCGACACCCTCGGTTTCGATTGGGCGGCGGCGGACGAAGAGGCTGACCGGCTCAGCTCGGTGATCTCCGATGAGGTGATCGAGAGGATCGACGAATCTATGGGGAGCCCGCTCACCTGCCCCCATGGCAATCCCATCCCGGGTCGGACCCCCGCCTACGGCCACTTGACGACCCTCGCCGACCTCGAACCCGGCACGGTGGCGGTGGTGCGGCGCATCTCAGAGGTCGCCGAACACGAAGCGAGGGCGCTCCTACTCTCGCTGCACGAGATCGGCGTCTCCGAAGGGAGTCACATCGCGGTCTCGGCCCACGTCTCACTCGACGAGCACCTCATGGTCGAGATCGACCAACGCACACTGTCGCTGCCGTCTGACTCGGCGAAGTGGATCTGGGTCGAGGCGATCGAAGTCACATCGAGTGACCAGGGCGAGTTCATTGCCTCGTCGTAGGCCGGCGAAGTGTGGGGGCACGTCTCTCTTCGCTTAGGCTAACCTAAAGTCAAGGCTCGAAGCCATCGAAAGCGAACGACACAATGACATGCTCGGCTCAACGCAGCACTAGCGCCACGAAGCACTCGTGATACCCACCTTCGTCATCTTTCTTCGCGAGGGTATCGAGGCCTCGATGATCGTGGCGATCCTGCTGTCCTACTTGGACCGCATCAACCAGCGCGAACGCTTTCGAGACGTCTACCTTGGCGTCATCGCGGCCTTCGTGCTCATCGTTGTCGGTGGCGTCGGTGCCTACTTTCTCATCAAGCAGTACGACGGTTCGAAGGTGCAGACCTACTTCGAGACGACCACCTACATCATTGCGGCGGGCTTTCTCACTTGGATGACGTTCTGGATGCACAAGCACGCTCGCACCATGGCGAAAGAACTCCAGGAGCGAAGTGACGTCGCGCTCACCAAGGGCACGCGCCTCGGACTCGGCGTCCTCTCCTTCCAGGCAGTTGGACGAGAAGGCCTCGAGACCATGGTCTTCACGCTGGCCATTGTCTTTGCGAGCGAACGTCAGGCCCAGACCCCGGTGCACGGCAACCTCCTGCTCGTGGGGGCGGCGCTCGGTCTCGGCGTTGCCTTGCTGCTCGCGTTTCTCATGTACCGCCTCGGAACCAAGGTGAATCTGAAGATCTTCTTTCGCGTGCTCGGTATCGTCTTGATGTTCTTCGCCGCCGGACTGCTCGCCGATGCCGTTGAGAACCTCCAGCAACTCGGCTGGCTGTCGATCGGGACCCACGTGATGTGGAACTCGAGCGGCACCATCACCGAGTCGTCGAACATCGGCGACGTCCTGCACTCGATGCTCGGCTACGCCGACCACCCAACCGTCCTGCAGGGCGTTGTGTACGTTGCCTACGTCGTGGTGAGTGTGACCACGTTCATTGCCATGGGCCGCGCACCGCATCGAGCCCGCCCTCAGACGAGACTCAGTTAGGCCGCGGTCGATCCACTATTGGTGATGCGCGTGAGCAGCGTGTTGACGATGTTCGAGAGCAGCGGCTTCGTGTCGGGCCACTTCGCGACGATCGCTCCGAAGGTCACCTCGTAGTGACCAGCGGTGACGATGGCGATCACGAGGTGCAGCGGCGCGGTCGTCGGAGCGTTCGTCGGCGAAGCCGATGATGAACTCTGAGTGAGCGTGGTGACGCCCCCGCGCGCGAAGCCCTTCGCGAAGGTGACCGGTTGCCAGGTGTTGCCCTGGGCGACCGTGGGCACGTGCACCGTGTAGCCCGAGAGGATGAGTGCCGCGTTGGTGGCGACCAGACACGATCCGAAGTTCTTCGCCGACATCTCGGCGGTGTCCTTTTGCACCATGGTCGTGGTCTTGTAGTACTGGGCGGTCGAGCCGACCTCGAGTCCCCCGTGCAGACTCGAAGCGAAGATCGGTGACGACACTTGATAGACGGGCTGTTGGCCGGCCGCGCCGAACATGCGATCCTTCGCCGCCGAGACGCCCATGCAGTGCTGGAACCTGGCGGCAACCTGGGACCAGGCCGAGTTCGCCGCCGGGGCCGTCGTCGTGGTCGCCCGGTATACCTTGCCGGGCGGCGAGAACAGATAGTTGAGCAGCGAGCCGGTCGTGGCGTAGAAACCACTCGGCAAGTCGTCGACCTTGAGGTTCACGGCCTTCAGCTCACTGAGGGTCGTCGCCGAGGGATTACGCGTGAAGAACGAGGCAATGCCCCCCGCGAGGGACGCCAACAACACGACCGCGACGACCGCAATGACCCCCGCTCGCCGCCGACGACGAACGACGCGCGCGCCGTGTGTCCCAAGGACCTCGGCGATCTCGTCATACTGGTCGCGACGATTCGTGCGCCACACGTATCGAACGCCGTCAATGGTGGCAAAGAACGCCAACGACCGCGAGAAGCGCACGAGTTGCATCGAGCCGATCTCTGACCACGGCGTCTGCCAGGCGACCTGGGGATCGCCCGAGAGTTGGGTGAGTCCTTGATCGTCGGCGAGCAGGGTGACCCCTGAGGTGACGCCGTGGGGCACGAAACTCGGTCGTACGGCCCAGCCCTCGCTTCGAAACGAACCGCTCACGAGTTCGCCGCCACTCGCGCGGCCTCACCCGCGCACTCAATGGCGCGCGCCAGGTCGTCATCACTGTGGGCCATCGACACGAAGAGGATCTCGTAGGCGCCCGGTGCGAGTGCGACGCCACGGTCGAGCATGGCGTGAAAGAACGGTCGGTAGAGACCATTGTCGCAGAGCACCTTGGCCTCGTCGAAGTTGCTCGGGGCTGCGACCTCGTCGCGCGAGAGGTACAGGCCCATGAGCGGTCCAACGACCGGGGTCAGTGCGAACAGGCCCGCCGCCGACACCGCCTCACTCAGTCCGGTCGCGAACTGCGCCACGCGACTCGCGAGTGCGCTGTAGTCGTCTCGGGTGACGAAGTTGAGCACGCGCACCCCTGCCGCGGTCGCGAGTGGATTGCCCGACAAGGTGCCGGCTTGATAGACCGGACCAATCGGCGCCAACGACGACAGGATCCGACGCGATCCGCCGAACGCCCCCACGGGTAGTCCGCCACCGATGACCTTGCCGAAGCACCACAGGTCCGGGGTGACCCC
>DAIEHI010000225.1 GCA_027355725.1 Acidimicrobiaceae bacterium | reverse complement strand
ATCGAGATCATCGCGAAGGTGCCGAGCATTCTGCACACGCCGCTGATGAGTGGTTCCAACGCCATCCACGGCGTCATCCTCGTCGGATCGATGCTGGTGCTCGGATCGGCGAACACGAACCTAGAAGAAGTACTGGGCTTTCTCGCGGTCATCCTCGCCACCCTCAACGTGGTCGGTGGGTTCGTTGTGACCGACCGCATGCTCGAGATGTTCAAGGCCAAGGCCCCAAAGACCCCCGCGAAAAAGACTGACGAGGTTGCTCAATGAGTCGCGAAACACTGATCGACCTTCTCTACCTGGTCTCGGCGACCACCTTCGTGCTCGCCCTCAAGGGCCTCGGCAGCCCCAAGCGCGCACGCCTGGGTAACGGCGTCGCCGCCGTGGGCATGCTCGTGGCCATCGTCGCGACGTTCTTCAAGTACGTCGACGGCCACGCCTTGCACCACGTGGGGCTGATCCTGCTCGCCATGGCCATTGGCGTGATCATTGCGGTGCCGACGGCGCGCTTCGTCAAGATGACCGCCATGCCCCAGTTGGTGGCAATCTTCAATGGTGTCGGTGGTGGTGCTGCGGCACTCGTGTCGATCACCGAGTTCGTGCACATCAAGTCCACCCACCCCGCGACCTACGTCACCCTCGAGGTGTTGCTCGGTGTCTTGATCGGAACCGTCTCGTTCTCAGGCTCGGCCATTGCCTTCGCCAAATTGCAGGAGCTCATGACCGGACGTCCGGTCACCTACCCGGGCCAGCAGGTGCTCAACGGCATCTTCGGGCTCGGTGCGGCAGTGCTGATCGTGATCATCCTCGTCACGAACTCAACGCCACTGCTCTGGGTGCTGCTCGGTCTCGCGTTCATCCTCGGCATTGCCTTCGTGCTGCCAATCGGTGGTGCGGACGTGCCGGTACTCATCTCACTGCTCAACTCCTTCACCGGCCTTGCGGTCGCGGCCTCTGGTTTCACACTCGGCTCGAACCTCTTGATCGTCGCCGGTACGTTGGTCGGCGCCTCGGGTATCTTGCTCACGCGTCTGATGAGCAAGGCCATGGGTCGAAGCCTCGCGAACGTGCTCTTTTCAGCCTTCGGCTCGAACGTCACCGCGAGCGGCGACACCGAGCGCGCCGACGGGCGAAGCGTTCGTTCCGGCACGCCTGAAGACGTAGGGGTCCTGCTCAACTACTCGAGTCGCGTCGTGGTCATCCCCGGCTACGGCCTTGCCGTTGCCCAAGCCCAACACGTCGTTCGCGAACTCGCCGAAGAACTCGAAGCAAAGGGTATCGAGGTGTTCTTCGCGATCCACCCGGTCGCTGGTCGTATGCCGGGTCACATGAACGTGCTGCTCGCCGAGGCGAACGTGCCCTATGAGCAGTTGGTTGAAATGGACGAGGCGAACTCTGAGCTTCAGACCGCAGACGTCGCGCTCGTGGTCGGTGCCAACGACACGGTCAACCCGGCCGCGAAGGATGACAAGAGCTCACCGATCTACGGCATGCCCATCATCAACGCCGACTTGGCCGAGAACGTGATCTTCTTGAAGCGTTCGATGCGACCCGGCTTTGCGGGTATCGAGAATGAACTGCTCTACAACCCCAAGACCATGCTCGTGTTCGGTGACGCGAAGGATACGCTCACGAAGATCCTCGCCACAGTGAAGAACGGATGAGTCTCCTTAAGGCTCATCCTTAACAGGCATCCACGCTCCTGAGGTCGTACGTTGCGGGGCTGGTCGTCCATGACGGGCGATACCTGCGAGCCCACCAGCTGATGTGGATGTAACGGCAACGCAGCGAGCGGGAACGACAGTTGCGTCGCCGTTCATCACGATATGGACATAACGATTATCGAGGCGGCCGAGCGACTTGGGGCATTAATCCCGCGGGTAAGTCGCGCTCTCGAGCAAATAGACGTTGAGACTTCGACCGTTGCCACCGAGTGCACTCTAGGTGCGGGGGTTAGAACCCAACCGTGACGTGACGCCCGATGCTAGATCCGAACAATCCATGCAATCCGATGTTGTAAGTCATCAGCCTTGTCTATTGGCAGTCGACCGCCACGCTCAGCGCGACGCATATCTCGCGCATCCGCGAGTCGCTCAGACGACCAACTCTTTCGACGAGCATTGAGACCGCAACGCTTTCAACTGAGTCAAGGTTCACGACGCAGCGGCGGCTAATCGGGTCATCGTTGGGCTCCAGCATTACTTCACTCGGAAGTCCACGAATCGTGGTAGTGCACGGCGCAACAAGGGCTCTTCGAAGTCGAGGAATGGCGGCGTCGCGAGAGAGGACAACGACGGGACGGCGCGGAATCTGGGGCAGCTCGCACCACCAGACTTCCGCGCGAGCGGGCGACCCAATCACGACGCACCGGCGGCGTTGCGAAACGCACCAAGACTTCCCCAGTCATCCAACTCATCAAGTGGAGTGGCATCGTACGCCGCGTACGCAGCGTCAATTTGCGCATCTCGATTTCGATTCAACAGCGCCACGAGTGCCTCGTCAAAAAGAGTGGCATCGTTCACTCCCTTTCGGAGCGATCGAGCCTCATTCAGTAGTTGACCGTCCACTGTCGTGCTTATTCGTGCTCTAGTCATGCCATAAATGTAGCATGTTTATACCACAACGTGTACATCAGTGCTCGCGAGATCCCTGGTCTCGAACCGTTATGGTCCTAGGCGGTCAACTCGTTCAGGCGCTCGAACTGCTCGGCGCTCAACTGAAGTGGCGCGCCGGCGTTCGCGCGCACCTGCTCTGGGTTTGATGCGCCCGCGATGACCGAGCTCACCTGATGGTGGCCCAGTAACCACGAGAATGCGAGACTGAGGATCGGTAGCTCTATCTCCTCGGCGTAACTGAGCAGCGCACCGACACGGTGCTGGAAGTCGTCACTCAGCCAGTGCACGCTGCGCTCGGCGGGCATCTTCGCCAGTCGACTGTTCTCGGGTAAGGGCTCGCCGGGACGGATCTTTCCGGTGAGCAGTCCATTGGCGAGCGGGTAGAAGGGCAGGAATCCGAGCCCTAACTCGTCACACGCCTCGAGCACGCCGTCGTGTTCAGGGTCGCGCGCGAGCAGCGAGTACTGATTCTGGATCGACACGAAACTGGCGCCATCCCCGGCGGCGGCCTTCGCCTCGCGTAGTTGGGCGACGTTGAGGTTCGAACAGCCGATCTCTCGCACTTTGCCGGCGCTGATCAGTTCGTGCAGCGCCCCAAGGGTCTCACTGATCGGGACCGTGTCGTCGGGGTAGTGCAATTGGTAGAGGTCGATGTAGTCGGTGCCGAGGCGACGAAGTGAATCCTCACAGGCCTGGCGCACGTAATCGGGCTTGGCGCCAAAATGCGTGTCGTCGATGGGCATGCCGAATTTGGTGGCGACCACGACGTCTTTTCGCCGGGCGCCGAGGGCCTGGCCGAGCAAGACCTCGGACTGGGTCGCGCCGTAGATGTCGGCGGTGTCGAAGAAGTTGATGCCGCTCTCGATCGCGGCGTTGACGACCTTGGTGGTGCCGTCGAGGTCCAGGCGAGCGCCGAAGTTGTTACAGCCAATGCCAACGACTGAGACCTGCAGTGAGCCCAGTGTGCGTGTTTCCATGGTCGTCCTTTCGCCCGCTACGAGCATAGGCAGGCCGTCGTCCTCGCCGTAATTTGAGGTCGCCAACTACCATGGTGGAAAACCTGAAGGAGTGTTCATGAAGGTCACTGTCGATTTCGATCTCTGTACCAGCAACGCGGTCTGCATGAGTATCGTGCCCGAGGTCTTCGAGGTGCGAGACGACGGCTTCCTCTACGTGTTGAACGAGCACCCGGGACCTGAGTACGAGGCGAAGGTCCGTGAAGCGGTGGCCAGCTGCCCCAACGGCGCTATCTCGATCGACGAGGAGTAAGTGGCGTCACCCCGGGTCCGATTCGCGCCCTCGCCGACCGGCTACTTCCACGTCGGGTCCGCGCGTTCTGCGCTGTTCAACTGGTTCGTAGCGCGCCAGCACGAGAACGGTGTGTTCATCCTTCGCATCGAAGACACCGACGAGGATCGCAACCGTGAGGAATGGGTGGATGGCATCATCTCAGCCATGGACTGGCTCGGACTGCACGCCGACGAGGGCCCGTTTCGCCAGAGTGACAACAAGCTCGCGCACGAGTCGAGTGTCACCATGCTGCTTGAAGCCGGTTACCTCTACTACTGCGACTGTTCGGGTGATGACGTCGCCGCTCGAAAGGGCGACAACAAGACGCCCGGCTACGACGGGTTCTGTCGCGACCGGGCCCTCGCACGCGGTACCAACACCGCACTTCGCTTCACCACGCCCCACGATGGGGTGACCATCGTGCCCGACGTGATCCGTGGCGACGTCGAGTTCGCCAATTCGACCATCGACGACTTCGTCGTCGCCAAGTCCTCTGGCGCGGTGCTCTACGCGCTCGCGAACGTGACAGATGACCGCAATGACCGGATCACCCACGTCATCCGCGGCGAAGAGCACCTCTCAAACGCCCCTAAGCAGATGATGATCTGGAATGCGCTCAACGAGGTGACGGGAGATGACGTGGCGCTGCCGATCTACGCGCACCTGCCGCTGCTCGTGAACGAACAGAGAAAGAAACTCTCTAAACGCAAGGACCCGGTCGCCACCGAGTCCTACCGCGACCAGGGCTACCTGCCCGAAGCGTTCGTCAACTACTTGGCGCTGCTCGGCTGGAGTCCGCGCGGCGACGAGGAGATCGTCGCACTCGAACGCCTCATCGACGAGTTCCGTTTAGAGGACGTCTCGCACTCGCCGGCATTCTTTGACGTGAAGAAACTCGCACACATGAACGGCGAGTATATCCGCGCCCTCGACGCGCGCGCCTTCGTCGACGCTTGCACGCCGTGGGTGAATCCGTGGGCGAGTGCGTGGCGACCGAGCGATCGAAGTCCGCTCTGGGGCGAAGCCGACTTCGACCAAGCGCTCTTCTCTCGGGTGGCGCCGCTCGTGCACGAGCGCGTCGCGACGTTGGGTGAGGTGCCCGCGATGGTGCAGTTCTTCTTCAGTGACGACGTGACCTTCGACGAGGCGGCGTTCGCCAAGGCCATTGGCAAGGACCCCCTCGGCCAGTCCATGCTCGAAGCGACGATCGAGCGCTTCAAGGACGTGGCGTGGGAGGCGTCGTCGCTGCATGAGGTGACCCTTGAGATCGGCGAGTCACTCGGTCTGATGCTTCGAAAGGCCCAGGCTCCGGTGCGCTGTGCGGTGACGGGTTCACTCGTCGGTCCGCCGCTCTTCGAGTCGCTCGAGATCCTCGGTAGAGAACGCACGATCAAACGACTTACAGCCGCGCTCGCGAGAGTCTCGTAGCGAACTATGATCTTTGGCCCGATCAAATTGGTGATCCGCATCATCACCCTGATCGTGACGCTCGTCATCTTGTATTTCGGGGTCACCTTCGTCCAGATCTGGATGACGGGCCACGAGCACTCGAGCCAACACGCCCAAGGGATCCTGGTCTTTGGCACCGCTGAGGACAACGGGGTCCCCTCGCCAGAGCTGCAAGCGCGTTTGAACGACGCTCTCACCCTCTACCGTGATCATCGCGCCGGGTGGGTCGCGGTCACGGGCGGTAATCGACCGGGCGATGTCTACACCGAAGCCGGTGTTTCGGCTTCGTACCTCGAGCAACACGGTGTGCCCAAAGCACGAATTCTGATCGGTGCGGGCGACAACACCTGGCAGAACGTCGCAACGGTGCTACCGGCGCTCAAGGCACACGGCATCGTGAGCGTCATCACGGTCACCGATCCGTTCCACGAATTTCGCGCCATGGCCATCTCCTCGGCCCAGGGCCTAAAGCCCGTCCCGGTGCCGGTGAGTGATTCGCCGACGATCAAGTTCTCGCTGTGGAAGTACTACTTGAAAGAGA